>NZ_JBSSGJ010000008.1:0-210964 GCF_054063535.1 Sinomonas sp. RB5 | reverse complement strand
GAGTTCTCAAACAACACGCCCCCGCAGGTACTCCGACCAGCCCAACCGGACCGGCCACATCCCCGCGGCAACAAGATTCAATCCTACCCGATCCGATTTCCTTTTCCAAATCCCGTTTCCGGGAGTGGATCGAGAAATTCGAATCCGAATTCCGCCATCCGGGCACACTCGAAGGTGCACCATTCCGGTGGAATTCCTAGGGGTTCTGCCGCCCTGTCCGGTCCGCGATCAGTTCGCAGCCGCTCCGGCGACTCAGAAAACATTACCGGCTCGCGGCGGTTCGGCCAAATCGGGAGGGTGTGCCCTTGGCCACTGGGGCCGGAGGGGCGGGTCCGGTGGCCGCCCGCGGGAACATACCCCCGTGGGGTACTTGACCCATACCCCGGGTGGGTATAGCTTCGGTCGCATGGACGAGATCACCCAGGCCCCCGAGCACCAGCATGCAGGGCCGCCCTACGGCTACACCGCGGACAAGGACGCCTACCTGCGGCGCCTGAGACGCATCGAGGGCCAGGTCCGGGGCATCGCGCGCATGGTGGAGGAGGACAAGTACTGCATCGACATCCTCACGCAGGTCTCCGCCGTCACCAAGGCCCTCCACGCGGTCAGCCTCGGCCTCGTCGAGGAGCACATCGGACACTGCGTGGTCGGCGCCGCCAATGTGCAGGACCCGGCCCGGCGCACCGAGGAGATCGACGCCAAGGTCAAGGAGGCCACCGATGCCATCGGCCGACTGCTGCGGTAGCGCCGCTCCCGGCCACGGCCGCGCCGGCTCCCCTGGACGGCCCGCGGGGACAGTCCGCCTGCCCCGGCCTACGCTGGGCACCACCACCGAGAACACGCACCAGAGGAGAAGCACCATGAGCCACTTCACCACCACCGTGCACGTCGACGGCATGACCTGCGGCCACTGCGTCAGCTCGGTCACCGAAGAGATCGAGTCGATCGACGGCGTCCAGGACGTCTCCGTCGACCTCAACGCCGGCGGCGTCTCGGAAGTGACCATCCAGTCGGACCGCAGGCTCAAGCACGAGTCGATCAGCGAAGCAGTCGCCGAGGCGGGCTACGTCGTCGTCGACAACGACGCCTAGGACGATGGACCAGCACAGGACCGCCCAGCTTCCCCGCATCGTCGAACTCGATATCGGGGGCATGACGTGTGCCTCCTGCGTGAACAGGGTCGAGCGGAAGCTGGGGAAGATCGAGGGCGTCCACGCCTCCGTGAACCTTCCCCTCGAGTCCGCCCGCGTCGAGGTTCCCGCCGGCGTGAGCGACGAGCAGCTGATCACCACCGTGGCGGCTGCCGGATATACCGCGAAGGTCAAGGCCTCGCCCCGCCCCGCTGCCGCCTCCGGCGAGGGTGAGGGTGAGGGCCACGGTGAGCACGCGCCGTCGTCCGCGGGAGCCGTCGAGGCGCCGGCCCGCACGCTGCTGCCCCGGCTCGCCGTCGCGGCGGCTCTCACCGTCCCCGTCGTCCTGATCTCGATGGTCCCGGCCGCCCACTTCCCCGACTGGGGCTGGTGGGCCGCCGCCCTGGCCCTGCCGGTCGTCACGTGGGCGGCGTGGCCGTTCCACCGCGCGGCGGCAGTCAACGCCCGCCACGGCGGCTCGACCATGGACACCCTCGTCTCCCTCGGGGTGACCGCGGCGTACGTCTACTCGCTCGTGCAGCTGCTGGCCGACCCGGGCCTGACCGCGCACCCGGGCATGGAGATGTCCGGCGGGGCGCTGTACTTCGAGACCGCCGCCGTGGTGACCACGTTCCTCCTCCTCGGGCGCTGGCTCGAGGCGCGCGCCAAGTCCCGGGCCGGCGACGCGCTGCGGGCGCTCCTGGACCGCGGCGCCAAGCGGGCCACGCTCCTGCGCGACGGCATCGAGACGGAGGTCCCCGCGGACCAGCTCGTGCCCGGAGACCTCTTCGTGGTGCGGCCCGGGGAGAAGATCGCCACCGACGGCGTGGTCCGCGAGGGCGCCTCCGCCGTCGACGCGTCGCTCCTCACGGGCGAGTCCGTCCCGGTCGAGGTCGCCGAGGGGAGCTACGTCACCGGCGCCACGGTCAACACCTCGGGCCGGCTCGTGGTCGAGGCCACCCGCGTGGGCTCGGACACGACGCTCGCGGCGATGGCGCGACTCGTCTCCGAGGCACAGACGAGCAAGGCCCCCATCGCCCGGCTCGCGGACAGGATCAGCGCCGTCTTCGTGCCCGTGGTGCTCGCGATCACCGCCGTCACGTTCGTCCTCTGGCTCGTGCTCGGCGGCGCGCTGCCCTCCGCCTTCACGGCCGCCGTCGCCGTCCTCGTGATCGCCTGCCCGTGTGCGCTCGGCCTCGCCACCCCGATCGGGCTGCTTGCGGGCAGCGGGCGCGGCTCGCAGCTGGGCATCCTCATCCGGGGCGCCCACGTCCTCGAGGACACGCGCGCCGTCGACACGATCGTGCTCGACAAGACCGGGACGGTCACCACCGGCCGACTGGCCGTCGACACGGTCGACGCCCTCGGGGACCTCGACCGTGGCGCGCTGCTCCGGCTCGCCGGCGCCGTCGAGTCCGCGAGCGAGCATCCCCTGGCCCGCGCCGTCACCGCGGCGGCACGCAGGGCGCACGACGGCGCGGGCCTGCCCGGCGTCGTCGGCTTCCGTTCCGCGCCGGGCGGCGGGGTGGAAGGCACCGTCGAGGGCCGCCGTGTGCTCGTGGGCCGCACTGACTGGATCGCCGGGCAGCTCGGTGCGGCGCCCGACGCCGGGGCCGCGGCAACGTTCGCCGAGCGCGAGCAGGCCGGCGCGACCGCGGTGTGGGTCGTCGTCGACGGCGCCCTCGCCGGGATCGTGGCGCTGCGCGACTCGGTCAAGCCCGGGTCCGCCGCGGGGATCGGCCGGCTGCGGGCCCTCGGCCTGCGGCCCGTGCTCGTCACCGGGGACAACGCGGCCGTCGCGGCCCGGGTCGCCGCCGAGGTCGGCATCGCGGGCGAGGACGTGCAGGCAGGCGTCCGTCCCGAGGGCAAGGTCGAGGCGGTCAGGCGGCTCCAGTCCGGCGGCGCCCGCGTCGCGATGGCCGGTGACGGCGTCAACGACGCGCCCGCGCTCGCGCAGGCCGACCTCGGGATCGCGATGGGCTCGGGCACGGACGTGGCCCGGGAGGCGGCCGACCTGACCGTGATGGGCGACGACCTGAATCAGGTCGCGGCGGCGATCGCGCTCTCGCGCAGGACGCTGGCGATCATCAAGCAGAACCTGTTCTGGGCATTCTTCTACAACGCGGTCGGGATCCCCGTCGCGGCGCTCGGACTGCTCAACCCGATGATCGCCGGCGCGGCCATGGCGGCGAGCTCGGTGCTCGTCGTGGCCAACTCGCTGCGACTCACGCGCTTCACCCCCTAGCCCCTCCCCCGTTTCGGGTACGCATCCCGACGCAGAAACGCCCTTTCGGGTACGCGCCCGCGTACCCGAAACGGTGAAAGGGCGACGAGATGCGTACCCGAAACGGAGGGGCGGGGGAGGGGGGCGGTCAGGCGGGGCGGTTGACCGCCGGCAGCGAGCCGGTCGCCAGGTCCGCCGCCGGGAGGGCCTCCGGCGCCGAGTCGGGGACCACGGCGGACGCAGGGGCGCGGAGCTCGTCCATGCGCACCATGACCACGCCGGCCACGATGAGGGCGCCGCCCACGAACTGCACCGGTCCGGGGACGTCGCCGATCATGATCCACGACGCGACGACAGAGAAGAGCACCTCGGTGAGGGAGACGAAGCTCGCGACCTTCGAGCCGAGCCGCTGCGTGCCGATGATCCCGAACGTGTAGGCGAGCACCGCGGCGACGAGCGTGATGCCCGCCAGCGGGACCACCCAGCTGACCTCGCCGCCGAGGAGCGCCACGGTCCCGAACGTCGCCCCCAGGGGCAGCAGGCCCACCACGGCGAGCAGGGCAATGGTGAGGGCCCCGGACACCATCCCCCCGGCCACGGTCACGAGAGGCGGCAGGACGCCGTCGGACTTCGCCGAGAGGACGAAGTAGACCGCGAGGCAGACCGCCGCGGCGACGCCCCACAGCACGCCGACCGGATCGACATGCTGGGCGCTCATGAGGTCCAGGACCAGCACGAGCCCGAGCATCGCCGTCACCGTCCCGACGATGGTGAGGGTTCCCGGGCGGTGCCGCGTGCGCAGCCAGGCCCAGCCCACGAGGATGATCGGGGCGAGGTATTCGAGCATGAGCGCGACCGGCGGGCTCATGCGTGCCACGGCATTGAAGTAGAAGAACTGGCACAGAGCGATGGCGATCGCGCCGTAGGCGGCCATGAGCGCCACCCCTCCTCGGAGGCGCGACCACTGCCCGCGCATCATCCATGCCGCGGGGAGGGCCATCACGAGCGCGGCGAGCCCCACCCTGCCGCCGACCACCGCGCCGGGCGTCCACCCGGCCTCGAGCAGGGACTTCCCGAGCGGTCCCGAGATGCCGAACGTCGCGGCCGACAGCAGGGCGAAGACGAGACCGGATGCGGAACGGTTCGCGGACAGCACAGGGCACCCCCCAAAGATCGTGTCATGAGTAAAGCAAGGGTATGGTGATGACAGTAGATCCCGATCCCGTCAGGAGTCAACGTGATCTTCGCCCATGACACCGAGGTGGCGCTGCGCAGCGCCGTCAACCTCGTCAACACCCTCGATCCCCTCGGAGCAGACGGCGGCGACCACCTCGCCACCGGGGAGGACCTGGACCGCTTCCTGCTCGAGGAGAAGTTCACGGGCTCCCGCACGCACGACGCCGCGGAGCTGGCTGGGGTGCGCGCGCTCCGGTCGCGGCTGCGCACCCTCTGGGACTCGACCGAGGAGGAGGCCGTGGAGCTGGTCAACGCCCTGCTCAGCGAGGCCCGGGCACTGCCTCAGCTCGTCAAGCACGACGACTGGGACTGGCACCTCCACGCCACGACCCCGCAGGCGCCCCTCGCGGACCGGATGGGCACGGAGGCGGCGATGGCGTTCGTGGACGTGATCCGCTCGAAGGAGCTCGACCGCCTGCGCGTCTGCTCGGCGGAGGACTGCGGGGCGGTTCTGGTCGACCTGACGAAGAACCGCTCGAAGCGCTACTGCGACACGGGCAACTGCGCCAACCGGGCGCACGTGCGCGCCTACCGGGAGCGCAAGGCCGCGAGCTGAGGTCAGGCCTCCGGACCGGGGCGGCCCGGGGCGCCGCCGTCGGCCTCATGGCCCGGCTCGGACGCGTCGTCCGCGGCAGGGGTGCCCTTGGCAGGGCGCTGGGCGCGCTTGAGCCGGTCCTCGGAGCGCAGGTTGACACCGTCACCCCGGCCGAGGTGCTCGGCGTTCTCCTTGTAGCTCATGGACAGCATGGCGGCGATGACGAGGCACACGATGAAGGCGATGCCGGCGGCGCTGAACGCCAGGTCGAACCGGAGGCCGTGCCCGGTCCCTCCGGAGGCGAAGATCAGCACCGTCACGAAGGCGACGACACCGAAGAACGCCGAGAACATGAGCGGGCCCTTGATCCCGACGCGGGGCCCGCGCGGTGTATCAGACATGGGCCCTCCTCAAGCGGCCGGGGAACGTGGGAAGCTTCTACGCGCAGTAGAAAGAACGTATCGATTCTAGGCCACGTCGGGCTGGGCGGCGGAATCGTGCCTCAGGCTCAGGCCGCCGATCAGGAGCAGCACCCCCGTGATGATGGCCGCGCCGCCGGCCACGCCGAGCAGTGCGTGGGCGCCCAGGCCGGCAACGAACGGCAGCAGGACCGCGGCACCGAGGTGCACCGCGCCGATGATGACCTCATCCCGCGCCAGGGGGCTCCGCCCCCTTCCGGCGATGGCCGCGACGAGGTCGGCGAGCCCGGTGAGCGCGAGGGCCGCGGCGCCGCCGGCCGCGATGACGCCGCCCGCGGGCGCGGCCCCGAGTCCCAGACCGACGGCCGCAGCCAGGCCGAAACAGGCCGAGGAGACCAGGCGGACGGCGGCGGTAGGACGGGCGGCGGGGTCCGCGGCGCGCCCTTCCTCGCGCAGCAGCCACGCGCGGGCCGCCGCGAGCCCCACGAAGTAGGCCGCGAGGCACCAGGCCGCACCCGCGGCGGTGGGCGTCCCCCAGAAGACGGTGACTGCGCCGAAGGCCAGCGCGACGACCGCCCTCAGGATCACCGGGGCGGCGAGGGAGCGCTGCTCGGCGGGGGCGAGGGCGCCGGACGGGACGGCTGCGGGCTGGGTCGAAGGGTTCTCGGGCACGGGCCAAGTCTAGCCAGCCGGCAGGTGCCGCCCCGCCGCGCGTCCCGCTAGTGCGAGCCGAGCACCATCCAGGCGTCAGAGCGCGCCCGAAGGCCGAGGGTCAGTGCGCGCGCGAGCATGTATCCGCCGGCGAACGCGGCCCACAGCCACATGAGCCCCGCCGGTCCCCCCACGCCGGAGAGCCCGGCCCACACGAGCAGGGGGGCGTAGACCACGAGGTTGAGCAGCCCTGCGATCGCGAGGTACCGGGCGTCCCCGGCGCCGATCAGCACGCCGTCGAGGACGAACACGTAGCCGCACACCGGCTGGCTCGCGGCGAGCACGAGCAGGGCGGGCAGCAGGGCCTCGTGGACCTGCCGGTCCGGGGTGAAGATCCAGCCGATCCACGGTGCGCAGGCCGCGAGGAGGGCCCCGGTGATGACCCCGTACCCGAGGGACCACCGCACCATGGTCCGTGTGAGGGCCCGCGCCCGCGCCGCGTTCGCGGCGCCGAGCTCCTTGCCGATGAGGGCCTGGGCAGCGATGGCCAGGGCGTCGAGGGCGAAGGCGAGGACGTTGAAGAGCGTCATGGCGAGCTGGTGGGCGGCGAGGTTCGCCGGTCCCTGCTGCGTGGCGACGACGACGGCCGCGAAGATCGCGGCCCGGAGCGTGAGCGTGCGCAGCATGAGCCAGGAGCCCACGTGGGCGGCGCCCAGGAGGCCGCGCCGGCTCGGGGCGAGGCCCACGCCCTCGTGCCGCATCCGCCGCAGCACGATGCCCAGGTACGCGGCCGCCATGCTCAGCTGGGCGACACTCGTGCCGATGGCCGATCCCGCGATCCCCCAGCCGAGCCCGTAGACGAACAGCAGGTTCAGCAGGATGTTCCCCGTGAAACCGACGGTGGCGACGACGAGCGGGGTCCTCGTGTCCTGGAGCCCGCGCAGTGCCCCGGTGCCCGCGAACACGAGCAGCATGCCCACGAGCCCGGGCATCGACCAGACGAGGTACTCGACCGCGTACCCCCGCACCTCCGTGGGGCCGCCGAGGAGGCCCACCACCGCCGGGGCCGCGAGCCAGCCGAGCGCCGCGAGGGCGAGGCCGAGCAGCAGCGCGAGCCAGGCGCCGTCGCGCGCGGCGGACATGGCGTGGCCCATCTTCCCCGCGCCGAGGAGGCGCGCCACGGCGGGCCCTGTCCCATAGGCCAGGAAGACCATGAGCCCCACGGCGGTCTGCAGCACCGTGGTCGCGATCCCGAGGCCCGCCAGCTCCGCGACCCCGAGGTGCCCGACGATCGCTGAGTCGGCAAGGAGGAAGAGCGGCTCCGCGATGAGCGCGAAGAAGGCGGGCACGGCAAGGCGCAGAATCTCGCGCGCCGTCGACCGCGGCGCGCTGGCCTGCGCGTGCGCGTGGACCCGCTCCCCCTGCTCCATGGGTCCCACTGTAGGCGCCCGCGCCGACACTCCAGCGCGGTGTGGGCCCGGGTGGACCCGGGCCCCTGGGATCTGGCGGCCGCGCGGACCCGAACCGATACTGATCGCATGTCAGGGGACTCAGCCTTCACCGGATCCATCCCGGAGCTCTACGACACCGTCCTCGTGCCCATGGTCTTCCAGGACTTCGCGGACGACCTCGCCGCCGACGTCGCGGCCGCGGACCCCGCGAGCGTGCTCGAGACGGCGGCGGGGACGGGAGTCGTGACGAGGACGCTCCACCGGGTCCTCCCGGGCGCCAGGATCACCGCCACGGACCTCAACCCGGCCATGCTCGTCCAGGCCGACCGCATCCTGCCCGCCTCCGACTCCATCCGGTGGCAGCAGGCCGATGCCCAGGAGCTCCCGTTCGAGGATGGGGCCTTCGACGCGGTGGTGAGCCAGTTCGGGATCATGTTCTTCCCCGACCGGGTGCGGGCCTATGCGGAGGCGCGGCGCGTGCTGCGGCCCGGCGCCCGGATGACCGCGGCCGTGTGGGGCCCGCTCGAGGGCAACGAGGTGACCCTCCTCGTCGAGCAGGCCCTGGCCGAGCTCTTCCCCGAGAGGACGCCGACGTTCTACCGCCGCATCCCGTTCGGCTACACGGACCAGGACCTCATCCGTGCCGAGCTCGAGGAGGCTGGCTTCTCGGACATCGACGTCCGAACGGTCGAGCACGTCAGCGCTCCGACGTCCGCGGACGCGATCGCGCTCGCCCACTGCCAGGGGACGCCCCTCGCCAATGAGCTGCGGGAGGGATATGGGGACCCCGTGGAGATCACGGCGGACGTAGCGCGGGTGCTCGGGGAGCGGCTCGGCGGCAGGCCGTTCTCGGGCCCCACCACGGCGATCTTCTTCTCGGGCGTCGCCTGACGCACGGCGCGCCCTGACGCCCGACGGCGCGGGGCCGGCTCCCGCTCGAGCCGGCACCGCGCCGTCGTGCCTACCTCTGGGCCGTAGCCGGCCTCAGGCGCCGTGCCCGTGGGCTTCGGCGTCGAGCTCGGCCGCCTCGAACCCGGGGGCCTCGGCGAGGGCGGGTACACCGGCCGCCGCCAGGCCGCGCCGGCGGTAGCGGGCCACGCCGATCGCGACGACCACGGCGGCGAGTGCCACCGACAGGACGAGCTCGTCACGGGTGTCGTCGAGGAAGAGCATGCCCACTAGCAGCGCGACGATCGCCACGATGGAAGCCCAGGTCAGGTACGGGAAGAGCCACATGCGGATCTCGAGCTTCGTGCCGGCGGCATCGGCCCGGCGGCGCAGGATGAGCTGGGAGGCCGCGATGACGAGCCACACGAACAGGGCGATCGCGCCCGAGGTGTTGACCAGGAACAGGAAGACCGTGTCCGGCCACAGGTAGTTCAGGCCCACCGTGACGAAGCCGACCACCGTGGAGACGAGCACCGAGCGGACGGGGACGCCGCGGGTGGAGATCCGCGACCACGATGACGGGGCGTCCCCCCGCCGCGAGAGCGAGAAGATCATGCGGCTGGCCGTGTAGAGGCCCGAGTTGAGGCACGAGAGGACCGAGGTGAGGACGACGATGTCCATGATGGTGCCCGCGCCGGGGATGCCGAACCGCTCGATGACCGCGACGTACGGGCTCTTGGCGACGGACGCGTCGTCCCACGGCAGGAGGGTCACGACGATCGCCATCGAGCCGATGTAGAACACGAGGATGCGCCACACGGTCGAGTTGACGGCCTTGCGGACAGCGGTCACCGGATCGGCAGACTCGCCCGCCGCGATCGTGGCGATCTCGGCGCCGAAGAAGGAGAACACGACGACGAGGATGCCCGCCAGGACCGCGCTGCCGCCGTTCGGCATGAGCCCGCCGTGGCCTAGCAGGTTGGTGGTGCCGGGGGCCGGGAGGCCGGGGATGAGGCCGAAGATCGCGGCGAGGCCGGCGATGAGGAACAGCACGATCGCGGTGACCTTGACCGAGGCGAACCAGAACTCGAACTCGCCGTAGGACTTCACGCTCCACACGTTGGTCAGCGTGAGCGCGACCATGAGCACGAGGGCCCAGATCCACTGGTCGACGCCGGGGAGCCAGCGGTGCATGATCGCCGCCCCTGCGGTGGCCTCGATGCCGAGGACGATGATCCAGAACCACGCGTAGAGCCAGCCGATGCTGAAGCCGGCCCAGCGGCCGAGGGCCTTGTCCGCGTACGCCGAGAAGGAGCCGGTCTCGGGGTTGGCCGCGGCCATCTCGCCGAGCATGCGCATCACGAGGATCACGACGACGCCTGCGGCCGCATAGGCGAGGAGGATTCCGGGGCCGGCCTGCTTGATCGCCGCGCCGGAGCCGACGAAGAGCCCCGCCCCGATGACGCCGGCGATGGCGATCATCGACAGGTGACGGGGCTTGAGGGTCTTGTGGAGTTCTGGTTGGGAAGCCATGAGGCTCACTTCCATCGTTAGGGTCAATGCCGGAATCAATGGTGGCCCCATACCCAGAGGGTCTGCGCGGGCGTTCGCACAGTCTTTGTTGCGCACTGCAGGGTATCCGCCCAATCACGATTACCCTCAGACACCATCTGTTCCCGCACGAGCGCCCCGAAACATCCCCGCAACGTAGGCGGCGCCACGGCCGGTGGTGATCCAGGCCACGCCGACCCTGCGGACACGGGCTGTCCTCAACGCGGTCTACCGTGCCGGTATGGCTATCGCACGCTTCCCCTCCGTTGTCATCGACTGCCCCGACGCGGCCGCGCTCGCGCAGTTCTACGCCGGCCTCCTCGACTGGACGATCGAGGAGTCCTCCCCCGACTGGGCTCGGGTCCGCGCCGACTACGGCCAGTGCCTCGACTTCCAGGGGGTGCAGGGCTATACGCCGCCCCAGTGGCCCGGGCAGGAGGTCCCCCAGCAGATGCATCTCGACGTCGTGGTGGACGATCTCGACGCCGCCGAGGCGTCGGTGCTGGGACTCGGCGCCTCGAAGCACGATCACCAGCCCGGGACCACCTTCCGGGTCTTCCTCGATCCGGCCGGGCATCCGTTCTGCCTGTGCCTCAGCTGAGCGTTCCGGAGGCACGGACGACGGCGTGGGGCCGGCCCGGGCGGGAGCCGGCCCCACGCCGTCGTGCGCCACCGCGCCGACCGGAGCGGTCAGGGGTGCACGAGGATCTTGACGTTCTCCTCCTTGTTCTCGATGAGCTCACGGAAGCCGGCATCGAGGATGTCGTCGACGGCGATCCGGCCGGTGATGAACTGCTCGGCCGGGATCTTCCCGGCCCTGAGGAGCCCGATAACTTCGGCATGGTCGCCGCAGTAGGCGCTCGTGCCGATGAGGTTCAGCTCGCGCATCACGAGGCCGAACATGTCGATCTCGGCCTTGTGGCCCCAGATCGAGACGTTGACCACCGTGCCGCCGTTCCGCGTCGCATCGAGCGCGCCCTGGAGGGCTGGCGACGCGCCCACGCACTCGAAGGCGACGTGCGCGCCCAGCCCGTCCGTGAGCTCGCGGACCCTCGCCGGGACGTCCGTCTCGGACGGGTCCAGGACCAGCGCCGCGCCGGCGTCGGGCGCCTTGGCCTTGCGGATCGACGACAGCTCGATGACGATCACCTGCTCGACCCCGATGGCCCGCAGGCATGCCGTGGTCACGAGCCCGATCGGGCCGGCGCCGAAGACCACTGCCGTCTGCCCGGCCTGGATGCCCGAGCGCTTGACCGCGTGGTAGCCCACCGCGATGGGTTCGACGAGCGCCCCGATCTCGGTGGACAGCTCCCCCAGCCCGAACACGCGCTCCGGCGGCACGACCACGAACTCCGAGTAGCCGCCACCCTGGCCGGACAGACCGATGAACCCGCCCTTGACGCACAGGTTGTACCGGCCCGAGACGCAGTACAGGCACTCGCCGCACGTGATGTACGGCTCCACGGCGACCCTGTCTCCGACCTCGAGGCCGGTGACGCCGTCGCCCAGCTCGGCGATGACGCCCGCAAACTCGTGGCCCAGTGTCACCGGAACCGACTCGCCCGTGAGGGGATGCGGGTGGGCAGCGGTGGGGCAGAAGATCGGCCCGTCCTCGTACTCGTGCAGGTCGGTGCCGCAGATCCCGCACCATTCGACGCGGATCTTGACCTTCCCCGGTTCGACGGGGGGCTCGGGGATGTCCTCGACCCGCAGGTCTTTGTTCCCGTAGTAGCGTGCAGCCTTCATGTGTCCTCCTCTGTCTGGGCTCAGCGGGTGTGGTGCGTCTCGGCGAGCGCATAGACGGGCGTCTCCAGCCCCTCGAGCCGCGCCTTGAGCTGGAGGGCCAGGTACTTCGAGTAGTGCCGCGACTGGTGCAGGTTCCCGCCGTGGAACCACAGGTTCTCCTGCTGGGTGGGCTTCCACATGTTGCGCAGCTCGCCCTGCCACGGGCCGGGGTCCTTGGTCGTGCCGGAGCCGAGGCCCCAGCACTTGCCGACCTTGTCCGCCACGTCCTGCGAGATGAGCCTGGCCGCCCAGCCGTTCATCGAGCCGTACCCCGTCGCGTAGACGACGGCGTCAGCCTCGAGGCGCGTGCCGTCGTCGAGCACGACGGCGTCCTCGGTGAGGTGGTCCACCTGGCCGCTCGCGAGCCGGATCGCGCCCTTGGCGATGAGTTCCGAGGCGCCGATGTCGATGTAGTAGCCGGAGCCGCGCCGCAGGTACTTCAGGAAGAGCCCCGAGTCGTCGTCGCCGAAGTCGAGCTGGAAGCCGGCCTGCTCGAGTCCTGCGTAGAACTCCTTGTCCCGTTCACGGATCTCGTCGAAAGCCGGGCGCTGGAAGTCGGGGAGGACCTTGTACGGGATGGAGGCGAAGATGAGGTCGGCGGTCTCGTGGTCGATCCCGTGGGCCAGTGCCTCCTCGGAATAGAGAGGCCCGAGGACAACGTCCATGAGCGAGTCGGACTTGACGATGTGGGTGCTCGACCGCTGGAGCATGGTCGGTTCGGCGCCGTTCTGCCACAGGTCGGCGCAGATGTCGTGGGCCGAGTTGTTCGAGCCGATCACCACGACCTTCCTGCCCGAGTACTTCGCCCCACCTGGGTGCTGGGAGGAGTGGTGCTGGTCGCCGCGGAACACGTCCTGGCCCGGCAGCGTGGGGACGCTGGGGAGCCCGGACATGCCGGTGGCCATCACGAGGTGCGTCGGGGTCAGGGTGAGCTCGCGGCCCTCACGCGTCACCGCGACGGTCCACTGACCGCTGCCCTCGTCGAAGCTCGCCGTCGTGGCCTCGGTGTTCGGCCAGTAGTCGAGCTCCATCAGGTGCGTGTAGTGCTCTAGCCAGTCGCCCATCTTGTCCTTGGGCGTGAATACCGGCCAGTGGTCCGGGAACGGCAGGTACGGCATGTGGTCGTACCAGACGGGGTCGTGGAGGCACAGCGAGTGGTACCGCGACCGCCACTGGTCGCCGGGCCGGGCGTGCTTGTCGATCACGAGGGCCGGAACCCCGAGCCGCTTGAGCCGCGCGGCCAGGCCGATGCCGCCCTGGCCGCCGCCGACGATGAGCACGTAGGGCTGCTCCTCGATGCCGAAGCTCTCGGCCCTGGCCGTTCGCCGGTCGAGCCAGTTCTGCGTCGAGACGTTGACGCCGTGCTCGGCGCCCCGCTCTCGCCGGCGGCCGGAGGGCTCGGGGAAGTCGTTCAGGCCCTGCGCGCTCGACAGGAAGGTCCAGGCCTTCCCGTCCCGCAGGCGCACGAGGCCCTTCCCGTGGAACGCCCCGTTGCGGAACGTGTACCAGGCCTCGGTCACGCCGCTGGCCTCGCTCGCGCTCGTGACCTCAAGCTCCCGCGGCCAGGCCTCGGGGCCGACGGCGGCCAGCATCGCCTCGATCTCGCCGCGGCCCTCGGCCGTGTGGATGTTCCACGTGACGCTCGCGAGGTCCCGCCAGTAGCTCTCCTCGCCGAACAGCGAGGCCGCCCGCGCGACGTCGCCCGCGGCGAACGCCGCGTCGAGGTCCGCGAACCAGTCCCTCGCGCCCTGCAGCGCTGCATCACCCACTGCACTTCTCCTTCGAACGCCTGAGCCGGTGCATCCGAAGGTATGGCGCAGGTCACACCTGCGGCAGGGTTGCAGAACGTTGCAGCGGCCCTCGCCGGCTCCGTCAGGGACGCATGACGGCGGCCGGTACCGTCAGTCGGTACGGTCGGCTTTCGATGAGGCCGCCGAGGCGCTTGCGCAGGCGCGAGACCTCGGCGCGGACGGTCACCTCAGTCTGGGCGCTGTCGAGGCGGGCGAGGACCTCGCGCGCCTCGAGGCCACGAGGGTGGGCGGCAAGGAGGCTGAGGAGCTCGAAGTGCCTGGCGCTCAAGGGGATCTCCGTCACCTCGGCGCCCGCGCAGAGGACCACGGAAGGCGGCGGGCCGGCCCGGAGCTCCAGCTCGGCGGATGCGCGGGCCCCTCGCAGGATCCATCCGCCGTCGAGCGGCTCGGCGTGCACCTGCCCGAGGCCGGGCAGCCACGCCAGGCCGGCCTCGAGGGCGGCGGGGAGACGGATCCGCTCGCCCACGCCGAAGCCCTCCGCGGAAGCGACCCAGCCGGCGTCGTCCACGACGATGGTCCCGCGGCAGGCGCCGCCCGGCACTGCGGCGCTCCGGTGTACGGAGCCCTCGAGCGCCAGGCGCCGCAGGTCGCCGTCGTGCGCCCGGGCGAGGTGGTCCATCGCCTCGCGTGCGGCCATGCTCACGAGGGACAGCGTGTGGGGATGGGCCGTGCGGTAGGAGCCGCTGAGCGTCACGACGCCCACGGGAACGCCCGCCTTGTGCCCGAGGATGGGCGCGCTCGTGCACACCCACGCATGCTGCTCCTCGGCGCCGTGCTCGGGGCCGAAGATCTGCACCGGACGCCGCTCCTCCATCGCCGTGCCGAGGGAGTTGACGCCGACATCGCGCTCACGCCACCGGGCGCCCTGGACGAAGCCGAGTTCCTCGCTCTTGCGGCGCACCGCGGCCGGCCCGCTGACCCAGAGGACGTAGCCTTCGTCGTCGCTGACGACGAGCTCATTGCCCGCCTCACCGGCCAGCGGGAGCAGGCGGTCGCGCAGGAGCGGGAGGACGGAGGCGAGTGCGCCCGCCCGGTCGCGGCGTTCGGCCAGCGCCGCGTCCCCGAGATGGCCCCTCCGATCTCCCGCGGGACCCTGCCGCCGCCATGCCCGGGCCACGACGGTCCGCACCGGCTCGGGGATCTGGCTCGTGGACTGCCACGAGCGGTGGAGCCGGAGGAGTTCGCGCGCCTTGG
The DNA here is from genome assembly GCF_054063535.1 of Sinomonas sp. RB5. Classification (NCBI taxonomy): domain Bacteria; kingdom Bacillati; phylum Actinomycetota; class Actinomycetes; order Micrococcales; family Micrococcaceae; genus Sinomonas; species Sinomonas sp. RB5. Next base: position 196,089 of record NZ_JBSSGJ010000008.1, on the reverse strand, counting down.
CCGTGGGATCGTCGAAGACGGTGAGGGCAGCCTCGAGGCGCGACTGCGTCACAGGCACCTCCTCGGCTGTGGCCCGCCGCGCGCGGGCCACCCCACCAGAGTGGCATGGGTCACACCCGTTTGGACAGGGGCGTGCCCCTAGAAGCCGCCGCCCTCGCCCCCGGCGTCGGCAGCCATGTTGGCGAAGCGGGAGTAGTGGCCCTGGAACGCGACCACGATGTCCTTGGTGGGGCCGTTGCGGTGCTTGGCCACGAGGATGTCCGCCTCGCCGGCGCGTGGCGACTCCTTGTTGTAGACGTCCTCACGGTGGAGCAGGATCACCATGTCCGCGTCCTGCTCGATCGAGCCCGATTCGCGCAGGTCCGAGACCATCGGGCGCTTGTCGGTGCGCTGCTCGGACCCTCGGTTGAGCTGCGACAGCGCGATGACGGGCACCCCGAGCTCCTTGGCGAGGAGCTTGAGGGCGCGGGAGAACTCCGAGACCTCCTGCTGGCGGCTCTCGACCTTCTTGCCGCTGGACATGAGCTGGAGGTAGTCGAGCACCACGAGCTTGAGGTCGTGCTGCTGCTTGAGGCGGCGGCACTTGGCCCGGATCTCCATGAGGGACATGTTGGGCGAGTCGTCGATGAACAGGGGCGACTCGTTGAGGGGACCGAGCACCGAGGCGATCTTGGCCCATTGGTCGTCGCGCAGGGTGCCGCGGCGGAGGTCCTGGAGCTGAATCGATGCCTCGGCGCTCATCAGGCGCATCGCGATCTCGTTGCGGCCCATCTCAAGTGAGAAGAACACGGTCGCCATCTTGTGCTTGATCGCTGCGGAGCGGGCGAAGTCGAGCGCGAACGTCGACTTGCCCACGGCCGGACGCGCCGCAATGACGATCATCTGGCCGGGGTGGAGTCCGTGGGTGAGCTCGTCGAGCTCGTAGAACCCGGTCGGGACGCCGGTCATGCCGCCGCCGCGGTGGCCGGCCGCCTCGATCTCATCCATGGCGCCCTCCATGACCTGCGAGAGCGGGACGTAGTCCTCGGCTGTGCGGCGCTCGGCCACGGCGTAGACCTCGGCCTGGGCCTGGTTGACGAGGTCCTCGACCTCGCCGTCCTGCCCGTAGCCGAGCTGGACGATCTTGGTGCCGGCCCCGACCAGGCGGCGCAGCACCGCGCGCTCGGCCACGATCTCCGCGTAGTAGCCGGCGTTGGCGGCGGTCGGCACGGACTGGATGAGTTCATGGAGGTAGGCGGGGCCGCCCACCCGGTTGATCTCGCCGCGCTTCGTCAGCTCGTCCGAGACCGTCACGGCGTCCGCGGGCTCCCCCCGCCCGTAGAGGTCGATGATGGCCTCGTAGATGGCCTCATGTGCCGGACGATAGAAGTCGATGCCGCGCACCACTTCCACCACGTCTGCGATCGCGTCCTTGGAGAGCATCATCCCCCCGAGCACGGACTGTTCCGCGACGATGTCCTGCGGCGGTGTGCGCGCGGCGTCCGCGTCCCTGAAGGACGGTGCTGAATCGACGTGGGACGTGGACATGGGCAACACCTCGGACCGCTGGCAACCGTCCCGGAGCAGGCCGTCGGGACCGTGCTCCGGAGGAACGTGCACACCGTATCCGGGCCCACCGACAGTCGTGAAGCTGGGTTTGCACCACCCTTGTGGACAACCTGTGGGAAAAGGGCGCCCAGGTGTTCACCAATCTGTGGATATCTGTGGACAACTCTCCGGCCCAGCTGAAAAGAGCGCTCTGACGTGCGGAAACGCTGTTGACAGCTTGTGGATCCAGAGAGTTTGTCCACAGACGAAATCCACAAGTCCACACGGGCCGCAGGCGCGGTCTCCATACGTCGGGGCACATACGCTGCCGCCGCATGTGACTCAGCCCACATGTGTCGGGGGCCGCTCGCGGTCCATGCGCTCCGAGGCATGCGCGCGCTCCCTCGCAGCAGGATGAGCGCAGGCACTACGCTGGAGGAACCCACTCCGCCACCCTCCAGAAGCCCTCATGCAAAACCTCCTGCCTCCGCTCCTGATCCTCCTCGTCGTCGCTGCCGTCGTCGTCTTCGTGCTCCGCGCCGGCGCACGGCGCAGCAGGGAATCCCTCGAGGGTGCTCTCTCCGGAGGGCCTGCCGCCGCAGCGGCCGCCTCGGCGCGGCTCAACGAGGCCCAGCACCGGGCCGTCTACTCGCTCATCGCCCGCGGCCTCACCGTCCAGGCGATTGCTGCCTACCGCGAGGCCACGGGCTCCGGGCTCGTGGAGGCGCGCAACGCCGTCATCCTCCTCGACCGCTACCCCCAGGCGTTCCGCAGCGCGGGGAACGCGCCCACGCCGGAGGACCGTCGAGCACCCGAGCAGGCCGCCGCGCCCCAGCAGTGCGCCCCACCCGAGCAGCCCGCCGCACCCGAGCAGCCGCCCGCCGTCGCACGCGGCGGCGCGGCAGAGGCGTCAGCGAAGCCGGCACGGAGCGCCGAGGGGGCGCCGTCGGCGGGAGCAGGCCGTGCCGGAGGGTCCGGCGAGGGCCGCCCCGAGCGGTTCCCGTACCGGTACCGCGCCATCGTGAGCAACGGGCGCCAGACCCTCGAGGTCGCCTCCAACATGCTCAACGACGAGATCTACAACGAGATCAAGTCCCTGGCCCGGATCGGCGACGCCGAGGACGCGGCACAGATGCTGCACCGCCACTCGGACATCAGCATCGAGGACGCGCGCGCGTTCGTCGCGCTGCTGTGAGCTAGGCGGCCGCCTCCTGGGCGCCCTCGAGCACCCGCAGCGCGTTGCCCCAGCACAGCGCGTCGAGGTCCTCGCGTGACCAGCCCCGTTCCGCGAGGGTCGAGAGCAGCGGACCGTAGCCCGCGACCCCGTCCATGCCCCGGGGCAGGTCCACGGTCCCGTCGAAGTCGCCGCCGAGCCCGAGATGGCCGGGACCCACCACCTCGCGGGCGTGCTCGAGGTGGCGCACGACGTCGCCGATCGTCGCCTCGGGCGCGGGGTGGGACTGAAGCCACGCAGAGAACTCTGCGGCGGCCTGCGGGTCCTCCTCGGGGGCAACGTCGTGGAAGTCCACGGGCAGGCCGAGGGAGAGGCGCGTCTCGCGCACGGCGAGGGCGTGCTCGCGGCACGGCTCGGAGACGAACTTGGGCACGAACGTGACCATGAGGACGCCGCCGTTGGCGGGCAGACGTTCGAGGATGCGGTCGGGCACGTTGCGGGGATGGTCGCAGACAGCGCGGGCCGAGGAGTGGGAGAAGACCACGGGGGCGCTCGTGGCATCGAGGGCGTCCTCCATGGTCTGCGGCGAGACATGGGAGAGATCCACGAGCATGCCGAGCGCGTTCATCTCGGCGACGACGCTCCGCCCGAAATCGGTCAGGCCGGTGTCACGCCCGGCCGCCATCGCCTCGCCGGTCGCCGAGCAGGCCCAGGGGACGTCGTCGTTGTGTGTGAGGGTCATGTAGGCCACTCCCAGCTGCGCGAGCATCCGCAGCACGCCGAGCGAGCCGGCGATGCTGTGGCCGCCCTCGGCTCCCATGAGGGAGGCGATGCGGCCCCGGGCTGCGGCCTCGCGCACCTCCTCGGCGCTGCGGGCCAGCGCGAAGACGTCGGGGTGCGCGGCGGCGATGCGCCGCACGCAGTCGATCTGCTCGAGCGTCGCAACCACCGACTCGGCCGGGGCCAGGGTCGAGGGGACGAACACGGACCAGAACTGCGCACCGACACCGCCCTCGCGCAGCCGCGGGATGTCGGTGTGGAGGCGCGGCTGGTGCGCGCCGAGGGCGGCCGCGGCGACGTCGTATCCGAAGTCCTGGCGGAGCGCCCAGGGAAGGTCGTTGTGGCCGTCGAAGACCGGCGCGTGGTCGGTGGCTGGCTGCTGCATCCCGCCATCGTACGTCGGGGGGTCATCCCCTGGAGGCCGCCTCTGGTGACCCCGGGAGCTGACCTTCAGCAGGTGACTCCCAGAAGGTGACCTTCAGGAGGTGACTCCCAGAAGGTGACCTTCAGAAGGCGGCTCTCAGCGGCGGGGGGCGGTGAGGTCGGCGAGGAGCTCCTCGAAGGACTTGTCCTCGGGCCGGGTGGCCATGGACGGGAGCGCCTGTGCGCCAGCCGCAGCGAACGCGGCGGGACGGGCCGCGGCGAGCTCGCGCACGAGCTCGGTGGCAGCGCGCTCGATCCGGGCCGTGAGGCCAGCCGCCTGGCCGCCGTCCGTGCCCTTGCCCCAGTCGGTCGGGGCGGCGAACACGCCCGTGGGCACCGTCCGGGTGCGCAGGTAGCTGAAGAGCGGGCGCATCGCGAGGTCGAGCACGAGGCTGTGCCGCGCGGTGCCCCCCGTGGCCCCGAGGAGCACCGGCTTGCCCTCGAGCGAGCGCGGCTCGAGCACATCGATGAAGGACTTGAAGAGGCCGCTGTAGCTGGCCGAGAAGACGGGCGTGACCGCGACGATGGCGTCGGCCCCTTCCACGGCGGCGATCGCCTCGGCAAGGTCCGGGGCGGCGTAGCCGGTCACGAAGTTGTTGGCGATGTCCACGGCGAGGTCTCGGAGCTCGAGGACGGTGACCGCGGGGTCGAGCCCCGCGGCGCGGCCGAGCCGCTCGACGGCCGCAGAGATCTGGTCTGCGAGGAGCCGGCTCGAGGAGGGGACGCCGAGGCCCGCGGAGATGACGACGATGGACGTGCTGGCTGCCATGATCCTGCCTTGCTCTCAAAATACATGCTTTTGCATCTACTTCGACCAACAGGAAGACCCGCCGCTGTATTCCCCCGACGCCCCCCGGCACGCGGAAGGGCCCCCACCGCACCAGCGGTGGGGGCCCTTCCTCAAACCCGTCATGCCAACGGCATGGGCCGGAGCCGCAGACTACTTCGCGGCGACGACCTCAAGGTTGACCACGGCCGAGACCTCGTCGTGCAGGCGCACCGAGACCTCGTACTTGCCGGTCGACTTGATGTGGCCGGGGATGACCACCTTGCGCTTGTCGATGGCGCCGAGGCCAGCGGCCTCGACAGCACCGGCAACGGCGTCCGGACGGACGGTGCCGAACAGGCGGCCTTCCTTGCCGGCCTTCACCTCGAGGCGCACCGGGGTGCCCGCGAGAGCTGCAGCCTGGGCCTGGGCGGCCTCGAGCGACTTGTGGGCACGTGCCTCACGGGCGGCGCGGATCTGCTCGACCTGCTTCTCCCCGCCCTTCGACCACGTGACCGCGAAGCCGCGCGGCAGTAGGTAGTTGCGCGCGTAGCCGTCCTTGACCTCGACGACGTCACCGGCGGAGCCGAGACCCGTCACCTCGTTCGTCAGAATGAGCTTTGCCATGAGATTGCTTCCCTTCTCAGCCGCGGCCAGCGCCGGAGTAGGGGAGCAGGGCGACCTCGCGGGCGTTCTTGATCGCCTGGGCGATCTTGCGCTGCTCCTGCACGGACACGCCGGTCACCCGACGCGCGCGGATCTTGCCGCGGTCCGAGATGAACTTGCGCAGCAGGGCGACATCCTTGTAGTCGATGACAGTGATGTCAGCGGCCTTCAAGGGGTTGGACTTTGGTTTCGGCTTACGGATTTCAGCCTTGGCCATCGTGGAGCTCCTTAGTCTCTGGAGCCCGTGGCATCAGCCACGGGATGGTTGTGATGTTGTGGTGTGGAAGGTGAATCGATCAGAACGGGGGCTCGGAGTCGTTGCCCGTGCCCCAGCCACCAGAGCTGCTGACGCCCGGGGTTGCCCACGGGTCGTCCTGCTGCTGGCCGCCGCCGCCACCCCAGCTGCCGCCGGAGCCGCCACCCGGGTTCTGCGAACCCTGGTTGCCGCCCCAGTTGCCCCCGGAGGCGCCGCCGCCGAACTGGCCGCCACCGCCGCCGAAGTTCCCGCCCTGGCCTCCGCCGAAGTTGCCGCCCTGGCCGCCGGAGCGCTGGGTGCGGTTGACCTTCGCGGACGCATAGCGCAGGCTCGGGCCGATCTCGTCGACCTCGAGTTCGATGACGGTGCGCTTCTCGCCTTCCTTGGTTTCGTACGAACGGCTCTTCAGGCGGCCGGAGACGATCACGCGCATGCCCTTGGTGAGGGACTCGGCGACGTTCTCGGCAGCCTCGCGCCAGATCGACGCGCGGAGGAACAGGGTCTCCCCGTCCTTCCACTCGTTGGCCTGGCGGTCGAACGTGCGCGGGGTCGAGGCCACGGTGAAATTGGCCACGGCAGAGCCCGACGGCGTGAACCGTAGCTCGGGATCATTCGTCAGATTGCCGATCACCGTAATGGTGGTCTCGCCTGCCATGCTTCCTCCTGGTTCGTCCGACGCGTGCTGAAGATCGATGTACTTGAGGGAATCACGCCAAGACTACTTGGCGGACACCTTCTGGTCCTCGGGGCGGATGATCTTGGTGCGCAGGATCGTCTCGTTGAGGGAGAGCTGGCGGTCCAGCTCCTGGGCCGTGGCCGGCTCAGCGGTGAAGTTGACGACGGCGTAGATCGCCTCGTTCTTCTTCTTGATGTCGTACGCCAGGCGGCGACGACCCCAGATGTCCACCTTGTCGATGGAGCCACCGCTGGTGGTGACCACAGAGAGGAACTTATCCAGCGACTGCTGGACCGTGCGCTCGTCGACCTCGGGGTCGATGAGGACCATCAGTTCGTAAGGACGCATGTGTGAACCCACCTCCTTCGGGCTAAGCGGTTGCGGTCTTTCCGCAACAGGAGGTTCATGTGCGCGCCCGTGCGCCGTCCCCGCAGAGGGCGGGAGGTGGCACACAGACTGCACAAGTCTACCCGACGCGGGCTCGTCTCCCGACCGGCCGGGCACCTCCCCCGCGATCCACGCTAGCGCCGGCCGCGCGGCGTCGTGCGTGTGGAGACCCCGATGTGGACGACACGCCCGAGACGCGGCTGTGGAGGGACGGCGGATTCCCAGACTCGGCTGCAAGGATCGGGCGCATGAAGCCTGACGCCGAGCTTTCGCATCGTGCCCGGACCGCGCGCCGCAGGGTCTGGATCATGCTGGCCACCGGAGTGGCCGTGGCCGTCCTGACCGGGATCTTCAGCTCGTGGTGGCACGCGCCCGCCGCGGGCTGGGGCGCGGCCGCCCTCGTCTACGACGTCTGGGTCTGGGTGCGCATCGCCCCCATGGACCCGGAGCAGACGCGCACCCACGCGCGCCAGGAGGACCCCCGCCGCAGCACGCGCGAGTTCCTGATCCTCAGCGCCAACGTGGCGGCGATCATCGCCGTGGTGATCGTCATCGTCTCCGGCAACAACGCCAACGGCCCGGCGAAGGCGGCCCTGGCCTTCCTTGCGCTCACCGTCGTGGCGGCCTCGTGGCTCATGCTGCACACGATCTTCACGCTCCGGTACACCGAGCTGTACTACGCGACCCCCGAGGGCGGCATCGACTTCAACCAGGACGAGGCCCCGCAGTACACGGACATCGCCTACATGGCCTTCAGCCTCGGGATGACCTACCAGGTCTCCGACACCGCTATCAGGAACCACGGCATCCGCGCGGAGGCGCTCAAGCACAGCATCCTCGCGTACGTCTTCGCGACGCTCATCCTCGCGGCGACCATCAACCTCGTGATCGGCCTCGCGGGCTAGGGTCCTCACACCGGCCCCGGCCCTCGAGCCCCGGGGCCGGCTCAGCCGGCCTGGGCGAAGAAGCGCTCCACGGCCCGGGACAGCCGCCACGGATCCTGCACCCCGGCCAGCTCGCGGGCCGAGTGCATGGAGAGCAGCGGGATGCCCACGTCCACCGTGCGGATGCCGAGGCGGGTCGCCGTGAGCGGACCGATCGTGGACCCGCAGGGCACGTCATTGTTGGAGACGAACTCCTGGTACGGCACCTCGGCCTCGCCGCACACCGTCGCCCAGAGCGCCGCGCCGGCGGCGTCGGTGGCGTACCGCTGGTTCGCGTTGATCTTCAGCAGCGGTCCGCCGCCCAGGAGCGGGTGGTTGGCCGGGTCGTGGCGCTCGGGGTAGTTGGGGTGGACGGCGTGGCCGGCGTCCGCCGAGACGTGCCACGACGCCGCGAGGGCACGACGCCGGTCGCCCGCCGAGGCGCCGAGGCCGTCGCCGATCCGGGCCAGGACGTCCTCGAGGAACGGGCCGGACGCGCCCGAGCGGGACGCGGATCCCACCTCCTCGTGGTCGAAGGCGGCGAGGACGGCAATCGGGGCCCCCTCCGCGTCGGTGGCCTCCGCGGCCTGCACGAGGGCCACGAGGCCAGCGTGCACGGAGGAGAGGTTGTCCAGCCGCCCCGAGGCGAAGAACTCGCCGTGGGCGCCGAAGACCGCGGGCTCCTGCGTGTCCGCCACCACGACGTCGAAGCCGCCCACCTCGTACGGGTCCACGCCGGCGGCCTCGGCGAGCACGCCGAGCAGGTCCTCGGCGGACGGGTCACCGAGGCCCCAGACCGGACTCATGTGCTGCTGCTTCCCGAGGGCGAGGCCCTCGTTGACCGCCCGGTCAAGGTGGATCGCGAGCTGCGGGAAGCGCAGGAGGGGACCGGTCGCGGCGAGGTGCTGCGCACCGTCGAGCGTCACGAGACGGCCGGCGAGCCGGAGGTCCCGGTCGAGCCAGGAGTTCAGCAGCGGGCCGCCGTACACCTCGACGCCGGCCTGCAGCCAGCCGAGCCGGCCCGTGGTGGGCTTGGGCTTGAGCTTGAAGGAGGGCGAGTCGGTGTGCGCCCCGAGGATGCGGAACGGCGTGGTGGCCCCCGCCCCCTCCGGCACGGTCCACGCGATGAGCGCGCCGTCCCGGACCACGGCGTACTTCCCGGGCCCGCCCGGCCACGCGTCGGTCTCGGAGAGGACCTCGAAGCCCTCCCCGGCGAGCCGCCGTGCACCCTCGGCGGCGGCATGGAAGCTCGACGGCGAGGCCATGACGAAGCGGCCGAGGTCGAGGGCGTGCGCGTGGGCGGCAGTAGGCATGCTGCGAGTCTAGCCAGCCCGGTTCACGCGCCGGTCAGTCCCCCACGGCGTAGCGGCTGACGAAGTTGGCCAAGATCTTCTGCGGCTCGCTCACGCGGGCGCCGCGCGCGCGTTCCTTGACCTGCTCGGCCTCGTGGGGCGGGAAGTAGCCCGAGTGCCGGTAGGCGTCGATGCGCCGTTCGAGGCCCGCCACGTCCAGCTCGGGGTGGAACTGGGTCGCGTAGAGGTTCCGGCGGAAGCGGAACATCTGCACCGGGCACGTGTCCGAGCCGGCGAGGAGCGCGGCGTGCGGCGGGAGCGTGCGGACGGCCTCCTTGTGGCCCACGAAGGCGTGGAACGCCGGCTCGAGGCCGGCGCAGAGGGGATCCCGGAGGCCGACGGCGCTCAGCCTCACCTTCACAGGCCCGACGGGCTCGCCGAAGTGGCGGTCGATCACGGCACCCATCTGGCTGCCCAGGAGACCGACCCCGTAGCAGGCGCCGAGGAACGGGAAGTCCGCCTCGACGATCCGGCGGAGCAGGACGCCGATCTCCTCCTCGACCCGGCGCTGGACCGGGTCCTTCTCCTCCCTGGGGTCCGAGGCGGTGAACGGGCTCCCGCCGAGGATCACCCCCGAGTAGTCCTCGAGCCGGATCTGGGGCAGGGGACCGGCCTCCGCGCGGACGCGATGCAGGTGCTCGGGCTCGAGGCCCGCGTAGGCGCAGAAGGCCCGGTACTCGTCGTCCGCCACCTCGTCGTGGTCACGGGATGCCAGCAGAAGGAAGGGCCTCATGAGCATATTGTGGGCTCCCCGGCGCCCGGAGCGAAGCGGCGGCGCGGGCGGCAGCAGCGAGGGCGAGGACGGTGAGCAGGGCTGCCGCGATGTGCGCCACCACGAGGAGGTGGAAGTCCAGCGGCGCAGCCTGCACGGCGCCGGCCGGGGCCGTGGACACCGTGCCGTGGTGGGCGTGCCCCGCCGCGGGGAAGAGGGGACCGTCCGGACCGGCAAGCGCCGTGAGCGCGAGGTGGAGGGCCTGCTGGAGGGCGCCGCTGCCGAGGGCGAGCATCCAGGGGGCGAGGGGCGCGCGGGCCACCGCGGAGGCCAGCAGGCTCACGAGCACCACGAGCGCCGCGAGGACCCCCGCGGGCGGCGCGGCCCCGCCCGAGACGAGGTGGGCCACGAGCCCGAGGCCCACCGCCGCCGGGCCTCCGACCAAGGCCCATGCCGCCGACCTGCGGCGCCCGAGGCGCGATGTCCTGTCCATGCACAGCATTCGGAGCGAGGCGCCCCGGCGGATGGCGGCCCGGCGCCGCCCCGCATCGCGGACGTCATCTGGACGGGCTGGCCTTGCCCCGAGCGCGCCCGGGAAGACAATGGAGGCGGAGCAGTCAGTGGAATGAGCCATGCGGCGACGTGCGGGTGGTGGGGATATGCCTGAGCGGGGGCCCCTGAGGGACCTGCAGTCGATGCTCCTCGGCATGCTCGGGGACCTCTCGGTCCGCCGGGTGCTCGAACGGCTCGCCGACTCGGCCCGGGACCTGGCGAGTGCCACGGAGGCGGTCATCCGGCTCTCTGCCCCCGACTGGGCGCCCCTCGTGGTCAGCTCCTCCTCACCGGAGCGGCGAGTGCCGGAGGACGGGGATCCCCCGCCCGGCGCAGCTCCCCACGGGACCAGTCCGTGGGATGCCGCCACGGACAGCGGGCGCACGCTCCTCTCCGTGCCGATCCGCGCCCACGGGGCACACCTCGGCGAGCTGTTCCTGACGGGCCGGGGCCCCTTCGCGCCAGAGGTCGAGGAGCTGATCGCAGCTCTGGCTGCGGCGGCCGGGGCCGCGGCGTGGAACGCCCGCCTCTACGAAGAGGCGCAAGGCCGCGAGCGATGGCTCGACGCGACGCTTTCGGTGACGGCAGACCTGGTCTCCGGACAGGGACTCGTGGCCGGACGCGAACTCGATCTGGTCGCAGGGCGGGCGCTGGCAGCCTCGCAGTCGACCCTGGCCCTGGTGGCGCTGCCGGACGGCGGGTCGTTCCGGATCGCCGCGGCCGCGGGGACGATGCCGTCGCCGACGCTTCTGGCCGTCCTCGCGGAGCGCCTGCCCCAGCCGACGGGGCACGCGCAGGACGGCGAGGCCGCGATCTGGCTCGGGACGGACGCTACCGAAGGCCTCGGCCCCCTGTTGGCGGCGCGGCTCGGCCGCAGCCCGGCGCCGGGCGTGCTGCTGCTGGCACGGAAGGAGGGCTCGTCCTACACGCGACCCGACGTCTCCGCCGCGGCCGTGTTCTGCTCCAACGCTGCGCTGGCCCTGGGGATGCGGGCCCGCAGCCTGGGCGGGGACGCGCTGGCCGCAGACCGTGCCCGCATCGGCGACGGCGTGCGCGAGCGGATCGTGCCGCGTCTGCTCTCGGCCGGCCTGAGCCTGCGGCAGCTCGCTCTGCTCGCCCCGGCGGCCAGCGCCGCGGCACTCGTCGAGGAGGTTTCCCGCCAGCTCGACACGGCGGTGCAGAATCTGCTGCAGACAGGCGAACTGTTCGGGACCGGGCACCTCACGCAGGGGGTCGAGGCGGCGTCCTTCTCCGCGGAGCTGCTCGCCGCGGTGAGCGCCTCTGCTGACGCCGCCGGCGTCGAGGCGCAGATCACGATCCTCGGATGCACGGAGGTGGTCCCTGCCGACGCCGCGGGCCGGCTGCTGGCGTTGGTCAACGAGGTCGTTGCTGCCGCAGGGGAAGCTCAGTCCGGCGCACGGGTCGACCTCACGGTGTCCGCCGAGGAGCAGGCCGCGGAGCTGGTGGTCCACGGGGAGGCCGCCACCGCCCGGTGGCGCATCAGGGTCCCGTTCGCCCACCCGTCCTCCCCGGCCTGACGCGAGGAGCTCCCGAGGGGTTCAGTGGCCGTCGTGCCCCTCCCCTGGATCCCGATCCGGGTTCCGCTCTCCGTCCAGCCCGCGGCTGTAGGGCGCGTCGGCTGCCCCGCCGGTCAGCTCGTTCACGGCGTGGGAGACCAGGTCGCGCTGGACCGCCGGCAGGGCGAGCACCCCGTTGAGGTAGGCGTCTACCTCGTACTCGCCGGCGTCACCGGCCAGCCCGAAGTAGCGCAGCCACACTTGCCCCGGGGTCAGGCCCGCCTGGTCCATCGCCTCGCGGGTGAGCCTCCATTGCCGCGCGTCGCCGTCGTGTCCCGTGTCCATCCCGGGCCTCAGAGGACAGGGCGGCCGGCGACGATGTCCTGGGCGGTGTCGCTGAGGGCCCGCTGCTCAAGTCGGGAGAGGTCGATGATGCGGGAAAGCGCCTCGTCGGGACCGAGCCGCTCCCGTTCCATGATGATCCCGGTGGCCATGCGGATCGCGTCACGGTCGGCGATCGCCGCCGTCATCAGCGCGCTCGCCCGCTGGGCGGCGTCCCGCGCCTGCAGGTTGGCCAGCATGATGGCCGCGGGACGGGCCAGCATCTCGAGGAGGCGCAGGTCGTGCGCGCTGAACATCCCGGCCTTGTCCGAGTAGACCTTCATCGCCCCGATGGGGGTCCCCCCTGAGATGAGGGGTGCGCTCAGCGCCGAGCGCAGGCCCAGCGAGGCGGCCGCCCGGGTCCAGAGGGGCCAGCGCGTCTCGGTCCCGATGTCCTCGATCGTCTGGCTCGTGCCCTCGGCCCAGGCGCTCAGGCAGAGGCCCTGCCCCATCTCGTACTGCAGGCGGTCGGCCTCGAGGACCACCTCGTCGGTCGCGCCGGTGCTGGTCTTGCGGCCGCGCCCGTCGATCAGGGTGGCCCCGGCACCGGAGGCATGCGGAATGGCCTCCTTCGCCGCCAGGGCTAGGGACTGCACGGCCTCCTCGGCCGACTCCCTCGTCAGCAGTAGGTCCGCGAGCCGCGCCGTCAGCCAGGCCAGCTCCTGCGCGAGCGGGAAGTCGTCCGTCATCGGCGGTGCCCCCTCGTGCAGCTCAACGCGTCCATGGTCGCCTCTCGTATCGCACAAAGGATCGTACAGAGCCAGTCTCGCGCATCCGGACCCGATCGGGAACGGCGCCGCGCAGGCCTCGGTATCAGCTCCGGATGAGCTGGAGGTCCCACCTAACTGAGAGTTTGCTGGCAATCCTGATCGCGCTCTTGTCGCGGTGCCGGAGGCCTGCGAGTCTCGGTGCGTCAGCGTGACGGATCTTGTCAATTTTGCGGAGGGCCCGTCTCCCCCGGCGTCACCATCGCGTTGTCCCCAACCAGAAGGGCATGACATGAGGAAGCTCCTCGCCGCAGCGGCGGCAGGCCTGCTGCTCGCGGGCGTCGCCGCCGCGGCTCCGGCGTCGGCATCACCCGGGCCGAACCAGCACTCGGACCGCTCGATCCAGGTGTGCGCAGCGCCGCGCGCCGGCGACGCCGCGTGCACCGCCCGGCAGGCGGCCGACCCGGCGGGCAAGCCCATCACGGGCAACGCCGCCCCGCCGTCCACGGCCCTCACCCCCACCCAGCTGCAGAACGCCTACAAGCTCACCGGCGCGACCTCCGGAGGGCGGACGGTGGCCATCGTGGACGCCTACGGATACCCGAACCTCGAGCGGGACCTCGGAGTGTACCGCCAGCAGTTCGGCCTTCCCGCGTGCACCTCCGCTAACGGCTGCCTCACCGTGCGCAACCAGACCGGCGGCACGAGCCTTCCGCGGTTCGACCTCGGCTGGTCGCAGGAGCAGGCACTCGACGTCGACGCCGTCTCCGCCGCCTGCCCCGACTGCAAGATCGCGGTCTTCCAGGCCAAGTCGGCGAGCTTCGCGGACCTCGGCACGGCCGTGCAGACTGCGGCCAAGACCCCCGGCGTCGTGGCGATCTCCAACTCCTACGGCGGCTCGGACGCCGCGGACGCGACCTATGGCAAGTACTACAACTTCCCGGGCATCGCGGTGACCGCGAGCACCGGGGACAACGGCTACCAGGGCGGGTCCTACCCGGCGTCCTCGAGCTACGTCACGGCGGTGGGCGGCACCTCCCTCACGGCCGCCTCGAACACCCGCGGCTGGTCCGAGTCCGCGTGGAGCGGCGCCGGCTCCGGCTGCTCGACGTACAACGCCGCCCTCCCGGCGGCCGCCACATTCAACACCGGGTGCGCGAACCGGGCCATGGCGGACGTCTCGGCCGCGGCCGACCCGAACTACGGCGGCCTGGCCGTCTACTACCCGACCTCGAGCACGTCCTCGACGTGGGGCCAGTTCGGCGGCACAAGCGAGTCCTCGCCCATCATCGCCTCGGTGTACGCCCTCAGCGGCACCACGGGCTCCGCAGCGACGGGAACGTACGCGAACTCGATCCCGTACGGCCACTCCTCGAGCCTGTTCGACGTGACGAGCGGCTCGAACGGCACGTGCCCCACGTCCCAGTGGTGCACCGCCGGCGCAGGGTGGGACGGCCCCACGGGCCTCGGCACGCCGAACGGGGTGGGCGGCTTCTAGCCACCTGCGCTGAGGGGTCGTGTCCCTGCCGATCGCGGCAGGGACACGACCCCTCAGCTGTCGGGGCCGGCTGGCTCAGGCGGGCTGCTCAGGCGGTCGCGGGGACGACGCCGGCCACGCGCCGTGCCGGGTGGTCGGCGGCGAGGCGCGGGCCGGCTCCCAGGACGGTCCCCCGGAACGTCGCTCCGGGGGCAGCCTCGGCGAGGAGCCCGCGACGGCGCAGCTCGGGCGAGACGAGCCGGGCGAACTCGAGCAGGTCTGCCGGCCGCACGGCCGAGGTCAGGTTGAACCCGTCCACGCCGCCTTCATCGGCGAAGCGCTCGAGCTCGTCCACGACCGTGGCCGGCGAGCCGACGATCACCGGCCCTCGGCCGCCGATCGAGACGAACTTCGCGACCTCGCGCAGCGTCCACGTCCGCTCCGGGTCCAGGAGCGTGAACTGGGCGAGGGCGGACTGGTTGGCCTCGCTCCTGATGTACGTCAGCGGCGCGTCCTGGTCCAGCCCTGAGAGGTCCACGCCCGTCCAGCCGGCGAACAGCGCGAGCGCGGCGTCGGTGTCCACGTAGGACTCGTACTCGGCGAGCTTCGCGGCGGCGGCCTCGTCCGTCTCGGCCACGATCACGGTCGCGAGGTTGAACGCCTTCACGGAGTCCGGCGCGCGGCCGGCGGCGGCGAGTTCCGCCCTGAGCCCGTCGGTGAACTTCTTCGCCTGCGCGGGCGTGGAGCTGGAGAAGAACACGGCCTCGGCATGCTTCGCGGCGAAGGCCTTGCCGCGGGCCGAGGCGCCGGCCTGGAAGAGCAGGGGGGTCCGCTGCGGGGAGGGTCCGACCAAGGCGGGGCCGGGCACCCGGTAGGCGTCGCCGTCGTGCGCGATCCCGCGGACCCCGGCGGGGTCCGCGAAGAGGTTCGCGGCGGCGTCGGCGACCAGCGCGCCGTCGTCCACCGAGCCCTCCCACAGCTTGTAGACCACGTCCATGAATTCCTCGGCGCGATCGTAGCGCTCATCGTGCGGCACCTGGGTGTCGAGGCCGAGGTTCCGCGCGGCCGACTCCTGGTAGGAGGTGACGATGTTCCACGCGAGCCGGCCGCCCGTGAGGTGGTCCAGCGTGCCGAACCGGCGGGCCAGGAGGTAGGGGTGGTCGTAGGTGACGGAGGCGGTGACGCCGAAGCCGAGCCGCTCGGTGGCCGCCGCGAGGGCGGACACGATCAGCAGCGGGTCGAGGGCCGGGTACTGGACCCCGCCGCGGACGGCCGCGTCGGCGCTGCCGCCGTAGACGTCGTACTGGCCGAGCACGTCCGCGAAGAAGATCCCGTGGAAGCCGCCGTCCTCGAGGGCCTTGGCGAGCCCGGTCCAGTAGCCCAGCTCCGCGAAGCGGTGGGCCTGCGAGTCGGGGTGTCGCCACAGGCCCGGCGACTGGTGCACCGGCACGAGCATCTCGAACGCGTTCAGCAGCAGGGGCTTGGTCACGGGGTTCCTTCCGGATTCGGGTTCCGTGGGCGGGGACTTGGGGGGGGCGGACGACGGCGGGCGGCGCCTCAGGCGCCCGCTCCGCCCTCCGCGGTGGCCGGCTGGGCGGCGCGGAGGCCGACCGGGTCCTTGGCGGCGAGGGCCGCCGCCGTGGTGAGGACGCCGAGCACGGCGAACCAGCCGCACACGAGCCACGGCGCCCCGCCCCCGGCCTGGAGCAGGGCCGCGGCGACGAGCGGGGTGACCGCCGCGGAGAGCACGGTGCCGACCTGGTAGCCGAACGAGACTCCCGAATAGCGCAGCTCGGTGGGGAACTGCTCGGCGAACCAAGCGGCCTGGGGGCCGTAGATCGCGTCATGGAGGATGTTCATCCCGACGAGGAGCACGAGCGGGAGGAAGGCCAGGCTTCCATGGTCGAGGAACCAGAAGAACGGCCAGATGAGCACCACCACGCCCACGGAGGCCGCGACGGCGATGCGCCGGCGCCCGATCCGGTCGGAGAGCCAGCCCCAGAACGGACCCGAGAGCAGCCCGATGGCGGAGACGATGAGGATCGCGGCCAGGCCCGAGGTGGTGTCGTGGCGGCGGTCCTTGAGGTACCCGAGGATGTACACGGTCATGAGCGTGTAGATGGCGGGCTGGACGAGCCGCATGCCGATGGTCACGAGGATTCCGCGCGGGTGCTCGCGCAGCACGCGCGCCACGGGCCGGGCCACGGTGCGCGCGGCATCCTTGACCGCCGTGAACTCCTCTGCGTCGGTCACGCCCAGGCGGATCCACAGGCCGATCAGGACGAGGACGCCGGAGAGGAGGAACGGCAGCCGCCACCCGAACGACTGGAACTGCTCAGGGGTGAGGAACCCCTGCGTGAGCGCGTACGCGCCGGTGGCCAGGAGCATGCCGGCCGCCGAGCCCACCTGCGTGAACGAGCCGAAGAGTCCGCGCCGGCCGGCCGGGGCGTGCTCGACGGAGAGCAGCGCGGAGCCGCCCCACTCGGCGCCGGCGGAGAGGCCCTGGATGAGCCGGAGTCCCACGAGTCCCACCACGGCGAGGATGCCGATGGAGGCATAGTTCGGCAGGACGCCGATGAGGGTGGAGGCGATGCCCATGGTCAGCAGGGAGGCCACGAGCAGGGCCTTGCGGCCGATCCGGTCCCCGAGGTGGCCGGAGATGACGCCGCCGAGGGGCCGCGCGATGAACCCGACCGCGTAGGTGGCGAACGAGGCCAGGACGCCCACGAGCGGGCTCGCGTCGGGGAAGAACTGCTTGTTGAACACGAGGGCCGAGGCCGTGCCGTAGAGGTAGAAGTCGTACCACTCGATGGTGGTGCCGACGAACGCCGAGGCGAGGATGCGGCGCTTGGCGCGCAGGGCGGTGCCGAGTCCCGGCTCGGTTCTCAGGAGGGTGGCCATACAGGTCCTCTTCGGGTCGCGGCGCGAGGCTCGCTCAGGCGCCATACTTACGGCGCCGGGGGCCCGCGCGCCGTCGAATCCTCACCTGGGGCACCCCACTACAGCCGGAGGGTTGCCGTCCGGCAAGCCAGGGCTTGATGCCGGAACTCTTGATTCTTCGCCCAGTCTGCCGGTGGGCGCCCCGCCTGACGAAACGCACCCGTCACGGAGGTTCACACTCGCCCCGCCCCGCCTCCTGAAGGTCAGCTCCTGAAGGTCACCTCCTGAAGGTCAGCTCCTGCGGGAGCGACCCGCTGGACCTGACTTCCAGGACGTGACTCTCAGGAGGTGACCTTCAGGAGGTGACTTCCAGACGGAGGGGGCTCAGTAGTCGGGGTTGCTCGGGATGATGAGCCCCGTCTCGTACCCGTACACGACCGCCTGCACCCGGTCGCGCAGGTGCAGCTTGGTCAGGATCCGGCGCACGTGGCTCTTCACGGTGGCCTCGGAGAGGAAGAACCGGTGCGCGATCTCCGCGTTGCTCAGGCCCTCGCAGATGGCCCGCAGGACCTCGAGCTCGCGCGGCGTCAGCTCCTTGAGCAGGGGGTCCGGGGCGGCGCCGCCGTTGCCCCGGGCGGGCGCGCCGGCGCTGCGGACGTAGGTCTCGAGGAGCCGCTGGGTCACGCGGGGACTCACGACGGCGTCCCCGCTGGCCACGAGCCGCACGGCCTGGACGAGTTCGGCGGGCGCCACATCCTTGAGCAGGAACGCCGAGGCGCCGGCCTGGAGGCCGGAGAACGCGTACTCGTCGAGATCGAAGGTGGTCAGGATGATGACCCGGGCAGGGCTGTGGGCGGCGGCGATGCGCCGTGTGGCCTCGATGCCGTCCATGACCGGCATCCGCACGTCCATGAGCACCACGTCGGGGCGCAGCGACTCGGTCAGCTTCACGGCCTCGGCGCCGTTGCCGGCCTCGCCGACCACCTCGATCCCGTCCTCGGACTCGAGGACGAGCCGGAAGCCCATCCGAAGCAGCGGCTGGTCGTCGACGAGCAGGAGCCTCAAGGGCCCCTCGCCGTGGTGGTGCTCCGTCTCGCTCATGCGTCCCCCTCCGCCCAGTGCTGCTCGTCCACCTGCAGCTCGGTCTCCACGACCCATCCTCCCCCGGCCCGCGGGCCCGCGCGGAGGGTGCCGCCGTAGAGGGCGGCCCGCTCACGCATCCCGGCGATGCCGCCGCCCGTCCCGAGGCGAGGCTGCGCGCCGTCGGCCGCCGCGCCGTCGTTCTCGATCCGGACCCGCACGGTGCTGCCCTCGCGTGCCAGCTCGACCTCGACGCGGGAGACCCCGCGCCCGTACCGGAGCGCGTTGGTCAGGGACTCCTGGACGATCCGGTAGACGGCGAGCTGGAAGGCGGGGTCCGCGGGCGGGGCGGCCCCGGTGAGTGTGAGGACGGCGGGCAGCCCCGCCGTCCGGAACCCGGCCACGAGCGACTGCAGGCTCTCGGTGCCGGGGGCGGGCGCGAGGCTCGCCTCCGATGCCGGCTCGCGGAGGACCCCGAGGACGCGGCGCATGTCCGCCAGGGCGGTGCGCCCGGTGCGGGACAGCTCGCCGAGGACCTCCTGGGCCCTGTCCGGGTCCTTCGCGGCGATCTTCGCGGCGCCGTCGCTGAGGGCGACCATGACCGTGAGCGAGTGCGCGACGACGTCGTGCATCTCCCGGGCGATCCGGTTGCGCTCCTGGACGGAGGCCAGCTCGGCCCTGCGCAGGGCCCAGGCCCGGATCTCGGCCTGGTGCTCGCGGGTGCCGCGGACCCAGGCTCCGAGCCCAGCGGCGAGGACGTCCATGAGCAGCACGGAGACCGCGGCGACCAGGCCCACGTAGCGGGCGTTCTCCGGGACGGCGGGTCCGCGGGGGCTGTAGACGAAGGCGTAGTACACGGAGGCCGGGACCGAGGCGAGCACGGATGCGCCGAAGGCGACGAGCGCCGGGGCGGAGACGGCCACGGCGTAGAGCGCGAAGAAGACCGCCGCGCTCATGACCGAGCTGTTCGGCGACTGGTAGAGCAGGGCGGCGTCGATCGCCACGGTCACCACCAGCACGGCCCACGGGGACCGGCGCCGCCCCAGCAGGGCCGCCTGCTGGACGGCCAGCAGGGCCAACCGCCACCAGTTGCCATGCAGGACGTACTCGGCGAAGAGCGGCCCCGCGAGGAACACGGCCGCGGCGACGACGATCCAGTCCATCGCCACGGGACGGTCGGCCAGGTACGCGCGGACGCGGCCCCGCCGTGGCGGGACCGCGAGGGCGAGCGCCTGCGCGCCGGGAGCGTGCACGGTCCTCCTACACGTCCCGCTGCTTGAGCGTGGTGAAGGCGGCGAAGAGGAGCACCACCACGTAGGCGGCGATGACCAGCGTGCCCTGCCACGGCTCGAGGAGCGAGGAGTCCAGGGGCTGGCTGGACCCTGCCTCGAGCATGGACTGGAACGCGTTGGTGGGGAGGTACTTGCGTGCCTCCTTGAAGAAGTCGTTCGGAATGAGCTGGAAGATGATCGGGAGCACGAACAGCACGGCCACAAGCGTGACGATCGCCCCGGCGGAGTTGCGCAGGAGTGCGCCGAGGGAGAGCCCCATGAGGGCCACCGCGGACACGTAGGCCGCGCTGAGGAGCATGATCCGCTGGACGTCCCAGCTCGCCATGTCGAGGCTCAGGCTGTAGTTGCCGAGGATCGGCTGGGCCACGAGGCCGCCGAGGTAGGCGCCCGCGTAGGTCACCGCGAACCCGACCACGACGGCGTAGACCGCCTTCGCGGCGAGCACGGGCCAGCGCTTGGGGACCGCGGCGAACGTCGCCCGCGACATGCCGGAGGTGAACTCCGCGCTGATCAGGAGCACGGCGAGCGAGCCGACGATGAGCTGCGAGAAGGTCACGCCTGCATCCGGAAGGTGCGGGAGCAGGGCGGTGACGTTGATGGCCTCGCGCGGATTGGTCACGGTGCCGCTGTGCTGGGCCTGGGAGACCTGGCCGAAGCCCCACGCCTGGAGCGCCGCGAAGCCCATCATGAGCGCGACGGCGCAGACCAGGAGGATCCGGGTCGACAGGAGCGAGAGGAGCTTGATCCGCTCGGAGGCCAGGACGCGGAGGAAGGTCGGGCCGGCGAGGGCCGGTGCCGCGGAGCGGCGGGCATGCTGGGCTGCGGTGCTCATCGGTGCGCCTCCTGGGTCTGGGCGGGGGTGCCCGCGGTGGGCAGGCTGGGCGCGTGGCCGGCATCGGGACGGTCGGAGCGGTACTCGACGTCGTCCTTGGTGAGCTCGAGGTAGGCCTCCTCGAGGCTCGCCTGCAGCGGCGTGAGCTCGTAGACGAGGATGCCGGCGCCGAGGGCGTCCTGGGCGATCTCGCGCGGCCCGAGGCCGGAGACCTCGAGGAGCTCGCGCTCCTGGGTCTGGATGCTCACCCCGTCACGGGCCAGGAGCGCGGCGAGCTGCTCGGGGCTGTCCGTGCGGACCCGGGTCCGTGCTCGGCCCTCGCCGTTGAGGATGTCCTGGATCGGTGCGTCCGCGATAATCTTGCCGCGGCCGATCACAATGAGGTGGTCCGCGGTCTGGGACATCTCGCTCATGAGGTGGCTCGAGAGGAAGACGGTGCGCCCCTCGGAGGCGAGGTACTTGACGAGGTTGCGGACCCACAGGACGCCCTCAGGGTCCAGGCCGTTGACGGGCTCGTCGAGCACCACGACCTGCGGGTCGCCGAGCAGGGCCGCGGCGATGCCGAGCCGCTGCCCCATGCCGAGGGAGAAGCCCTTGACCTTCTTCCGTGCCACGGCGCCGAGGCCGGTCATCTCGATGACCTCGCTGACGCGCGAGACGGGGATGCGGTGGGTGGCGGCGAGGGCGCGCAGGTGCGTGTAGGCGGTGCGGCCGGGGTGCACGGCGCGCGCCTCGAGGAGGGCGCCGATCTCCCGCAGCGGCGCCCGGTGCCTGACGTATGGCTCGCCGTTGACGGTCACGGTGCCGCGGGTGGGCGCGTCGAGCCCCATGATCATGCGCATCGTGGTGGACTTGCCGGCACCGTTGGGGCCGAGGAAGCCGGTGACGCGGCCCGGTTGGACGGTGAAGGTGACCCCGTCCACGGCCGTCTTGTCGCCGTAGACCTTGGCCAGGTCTTGCGCCTGGATCATGACATTCCCCTTCGTGTTCGCATGGTTCCACGCTAGGGCGGCCACCCGGGCGGGCGCGACGACCGCGGGGATGAACTCGCGCGTCCCCCGTGGGCGGGGCTCCTCCTCAAGGATGAGTCTGGGCGGAGGACCCCAGGAGGACGTGCAGGACACACCCACACCTGCCACAGCCCATGCTCGGCCCGACCACAGCCCAGACATAGACTTCCCCCCTAGGTTTCACCCGTGAACCGTCGCACCCTCGTGATCAACAGCGCCCTCGGGGCGGCTGCCCTCCTCCTGAGCGGAGGGATCTGGGCGACCGTCGCCGCGACGGCACGCCCCGCCAGCAGCGTCAGCAGCCGCACCGTTTCCGTAGCGCGCGCCTCGCTCCAGCAGACAGCCACGGCCTCGGGGAATGTCTCGTCGGCCGCGACCACCACGGTGGGGACCGGCAACTGCTCGGGCGCCGTCACGGCCGTCAAGGTTGCCGTCGGCCAGGCCGTCAAGGCCGGTGACGAGCTGGTGGACATCGACCCGACCAACGCGCAGAACGCCGTCGACTCCGCCCAGGCGCAGCTCGACGCGGCCTCGGCGCAGACCGGCCAGCAGGCAGCCAGCGCGGCGAACTCGGTGGCCCAGGCGCGCCAGCAGCTGACCAGCGCCCAGCAGACCCAGACGCTCGACGTGCAGCAGCTGGCGGCCTCCGTGGCGGCCGCCCAGAAGCAGGTCGACACGGACCAGACCACGCTCACGCAGGACCAGGCCACGGCATCGGCGAGCCCGAGCAGCACGCCCGCAGCCAATGCACTGACCGCGGCGCAGGCGCAGCTGGCCAAGGACCAGCAGTCCCTCAGCCAGGCCCAGAACCAGCAGGCCTCCTCGACCCTCAAGGACCAGCAGCAGGTCGCCACGGCGGGCGTCTCGCTCAGCTCAGCGCAGAACGCCCAGGCCAATGCGGCGCCCGCGAACGTCACGAGCGCCCAGATCGCGCTCAAGACCGCCCAGGGCAACCTCGCGGACTGCGTGGTCAAGGCCCCCTCGAACGGCACGGTGACCGCCATCGGCGCGATCGTGGGCGCGAACGCGGCCGGCGGCTCCTCGGGCGGTTCGAGCGCCTCCGGGGCGGGGTCTGCGGCCTCCACCGGAAGCTCCGGCTCGTCGTCGTCCGGCGCTGCCGGGTCCGGATCGGCGGCCGGCCTCGTGACCCTCACGGACGCCGGCCACCTTCAAGTCACGGCGGCCTTCTCCGAGTCGGACGTCGCGGCTATGAAGGCGGGCCAGGCCGCGACCCTCACCTTCCCGGCCCTGAAGGCCGACGCCGGCGCCCCGCCGGTGACGGGGACCGTCACCTCGATCGCGGCGACGTCCACGACTACCAACGGCGTCGTCACCTATGCCGTGACCGTCTCGATCGCGAACCCGCCCGCGGCCGTGCGCCTCGGCGAGAGCGCCACGGTGGCGGTCACGACGGCGTCGGCCGACAACGCGCTCGTGGTGCCGACCCTCGCGATCACGACTGCGGGGACGCGCCAGACGGTGACCGTGCAGCGCAACGGCGCGGACGTCCCGGTGGCCGTGACCACCGGCGTGACGGCGAACGGCCGCACCCAGATCCTCACGGGCCTGGGCGAGGGGGACCAGATCGTGCTCCCCAGCGTGACCGGCACCACGGACACCTCGACCCAGAACCCGCGGGGCCTCTTCGGCGGGGGCTTCGGCGGCGGCGCCGGGGGCAACGGCGGCGGCGGGGCGCGAGGAGGCACGAGTGGCGGCAGCAACTCCGGCACCGGCCGCTGATCCGGGCATGAGAGAGCTCGAGTACGCACGGCCGGCGGCACGTGCGGCCGCACACCGGTCGCGGCCCGTGATCGCCCTCGAGGACGTCAGCAAGGTCTACGGCCAGGGCGAGGCCGAGGTCCGGGCGCTGGACGGCGTGGGCCTGAGCATCGGCCGCGGCGAGTTCGTGGCGATCGTGGGCGCGTCCGGGTCGGGCAAGTCGACCATGATGAACATCATCGGGTGCCTGGACGCGCCGACGGGCGGGAAGTACCTCATGGACGGGATCGCGACCGGCGAGCTCGACGAGTTCCAGCTCGCCCAGATCCGCAACCGCAAGATCGGGTTCGTCTTCCAGAGCTTCAACCTCATCCCCCGCACGCGGGCCGTCGACAACGTGGCGATGCCCCTGGCGTATCGGAAGGTGGGCCGGCGCGAGCGGCACGCCCTCGCGCTCGAGGCCCTCGACGCCGTCGGCCTCTCCGCCCGCGCGGGCCACCTGCCCTCGCAGCTCTCCGGCGGCCAGCAGCAGCGCGTCGCGATCGCCCGCGCCCTCGTCGGCGAGCCGGTGCTCCTCCTCGCGGACGAGCCGACCGGGGCGCTCGACACCAGGTCCTCGCACGAGATCCTCGATCTCTTCGACGCCCTGCACGCCCGCGGCCGGACGATCGTCATGATCACCCACGAACCGGAAGTCGCCGCCCGCGCCCAGCGGGTGGTGCGGATGCAGGACGGACGCATCGTCGAGGACTCTGCACCGTCGGGAGGCAGCGCGTGATCGCCGAGTCCGTGCGCTTCGCCCTCTCAGGGATCGCGGCGAACAAGATGCGCTCCGTGCTCACCACGCTGGGAATCGTGATCGGCATCAGCGCCGTCATCACGCTCCTCGCCGTCGGGGCCGGGACGTCGAACATGATCAAGGAGCAGATCGGGCGCCTGGGCACCAACGTGCTCACCGTGAACCGCGCCGTCGCGACGGGCGGACGGGCCACCGGCGGGAGCGCGACCGCGACCCGCACCCGGTCCACCTTCCTCACCCTCGCCGACCAGCAGTCCCTCGACGACCCGGTCCTCGCCCCGGACATCGCGACGACAGCCCCGGTGGTGCAGGCGCAGTCCGTCACCGCGGCGCTGGGCTCCTCGACGCACTCGATCGCCTCGACGCTCGGGACCACGCCGTCGTACTTCGGCATCACGGCGTTCAGCGCCGCGGCCGGGCGGGTGCTCGACGACGCCGACGCCGGCCAGCCCGTCGTCGTGCTGGGCAACAGTGTGGCCGTCGACCTGGCCCAGGACGTGTCCACCCTCGTCGGGCAGACCGTCTCGCTCAACAGCCGCAACTTCACGGTGGTCGGCGTCCTCGCCGCCAAGGGCACGAGCGGGCTCAACGACCCCGACGACGTGGCCATGGTCCCGATCGACACGGCGCAGGGCGCCTTCACCGGCTACACCCAGAGCCTCTCCTCCATCGCCGTGCAGGCCAAGAGCGCCGACGTCATGACGCAGGCGCAGAACGAGATGCAGCAGATCCTCGATGCCCGGCACCAGGTGACGCCGGACACCCGCGACTACCAGGTGCGGAACCAGGCCCAGGTGCTCTCGACCGCCACCTCCACCACCCAGACCCTGACGATCCTCCTCAGCGCGGTCGCCGGGATCAGCCTCCTCGTCGGCGGGATCGGGGTCATGAACATCATGCTCGTCACCGTGACGGAGCGGACCCGGGAAATCGGAATCCGCAAGGCCATCGGCGCCACGCGGGGCAACATCGTGCTGCAGTTCCTCGTCGAATCACTCATCATCTCGGTCCTCGGCGGCATCGCGGGCATCCTCCTCGGGTTCGGCGCCTCCGGCTTCCAGTTCTTCGGCATCCAGCCGGAGGTCCAGTGGTGGACCGTGTGGCTGAGCGTTGCCGTGTCCGCAGGGATCGGACTCGTGTTCGGCATCTATCCGGCCAATAAGGCCGCCAAGCTCCGTCCCATCGACGCCCTCCGCTACGAATAGAGCCCCCATGAACGAGCACACGCCAGAATCCACTGTTCCCACCGAGCGCATGGCCGTCGGCGCGTCCGCGGAAGCAACCGAGGCGTTCACCCTTCCGCAGGCGTCCGTTCCGGCCCCGTGGGGCAGCCCCCTGCCGGCGCGCGAAGAGGAGCTCCTCCCCTCCGACGACGCGGACGAGGCCTTCGACGAACCGTTCGTCCCGGCGCCCCGATGGCGCGCCGGAAGGCTCACCAAGGTCCTGGTGTGCCTGTGCCTCGTGCTCGCGGGCGGCCTCGGCGGGGCGGCGCTGCAGAAGTCCGTGGATGCCCGCACCGGCCTGACAGGCCGGGGCCAGTTCCAGATCAGCTCACAGAACGGTGCGGGAGGCGGCAACGGCGGCTTCGGCGGCCGCAACCGCGCATCCCAGAGCACGGGGACCGCACCGGCGCCGGCTCCGTCGGCCCCCTAGGTCCTCCGAGGAACGGTCAGCCGGCGGCCCGCGGCGAGTACACCGTGAGGGCACCCCGCTCCACCCGGACGGTGGCGCGCCGGACTCCGGGGACCACCTCGCCGTCCACCGCAAGGACCAGCGGCCGCCCGAGGGCCGCGAGTTCGACCTCCTCGGCATCCCACTCGTGCAGGGCCGGGCTCCGCTCGGCGGTGCCCGTGACCAGGGCCGTCAGGAGCCGGAGCCGGGCGAAGCGGGGCCGGGCGCTGGCGGCACGGAGGTCGAGGACGCCGTCGTCCAGGATGGGGCGCTCGAGCGGCGCGATGTCGCGGGGCCAGTAGCGGCCGCGGCCGATGTAGAGGGTCCACACCTTGCGGCGGACGCCGTCGATCTCGAGCCAGGTGGGGGTCGAGGCGCCGAAGGTCCGCAGGGCCGCGAGCGTGCCGGCCGCGCGCTTGGGGAGCCAAGGGAGGCGGCGGCGGAGATGGTCCCGCCGCCGGACGAGGTTGGGGTACACCCCCACGCTCGCCGTGTTGAGCATGACGACGCGGACCTCCTCGGGTGCCTCGGGATCCCCGCGCTCGGCCCGCACGCGGCCGAGGTCGCACACGAGCGCCGTCCCGGCGGCCACGGCGTCGGCGACGTCCGCGCCCTCGAGCGCTCCGAGGTCGCGGGCGAAGTGGTTGAAGGTCCCGCCCGGCAGCACCGCGAGGGGCATGCGGAGGTCTGCACACACTCCGGCCACCGCGCCCACCGTGCCGTCGCCGCCCCAGACGCCGAGGGCGCGAACGCCGGACGTCGCGGCAAGGGTCCGCGCGACCTCGGCCGCGTCGTCGTCCTCCCCCACCTCCTTGACCATCGCGGAGGGGAAGAGCTCCCGCACCCTCGCCGCGGAGTCAGTCCCGGCCGGACCGCTGGCCGGATTGAGGACGACGGCGAGTCCCTCCCCCCGCTCGAGGGCGGGGGCGGGGACGGGGGTCGTCCGGGCTGGCGGCGCGGTCTCGAGGCGGGCCCACCAGGTGCGCGTCACGAACGCGGCGCCGACGCCGCAGGCGGAGCCGAGGACGACGTCGCTGGGCCAGTGCGCGCCCGTGTGGACGCGCGAGTAGGCCACGCCGGCGGCCAGCGGGACGAGCGCGGCGCCGAGCGGCGGGCTCAGCAGTCCGACCCCGGTGGCGAAGGCGAAGGCGGAGGCCGAATGGCCGCTCGGCAGGGACGAGCTCGTGGGCTGGGGGCTGAGGAAGCGGTGCACCGGCAGGGCCGCGGAGTGGGGCCTGGCGCGGGGCAGGAGGCGCTTGGCGACGATGTTCACGCTCGCGGAGGCGAGCGCCACGGCCATCAGGCCGTGCGCGGCGGCCCGCCGGGACGGCCCCTTCTTCAGGGCCAGGCCCGCGGCGACGGCGATCCACAGCTTCGAGTGCGTGGCGGCCCGGGTCAGCCAGGAGAACGCCGGGTCCCAGGGGCCGCGCGGAAGCCGGGCGACCCGGTCGACCAGGGCGGTGTCCATGCGCTGGACGGCATGGAAGGGCAGGCCGGGGGGACGGAGGTCGCGGAGCCTGCGGGGTCGCATCATGGCGGCCAGCCTACTGCGCCGCGCCATGTGCTGGGCCTTCCTTCCGGGTCACGCCGGCCAGGGCCAGGGCCACCAGGATGGGCACGAGGATCGCGAGCAGCGCATGCCGCAGTCCGAGATGGTCGCCGAGGAAGCCGAGGAACGGCGGCCCCGCCAGGAAGGCGATGTAGCCGATGGTCGAGACGACCGAGACCCGGGCGGCCGCCCGTCGGGGATCGTCGGCTGCCGCGGACATGCCCATGGGGAAGGCGAGCGCCGCGCCGAGCCCCCAGAACACGGCCCCGACAGCGGAGAGAAGATAGGTGCTTGCCAAGGCATATGTGGTCAGCCCGACGAGCGCCGAAAGCATGCTGAGGCGGAGGGCGGCCACCCGGCCGATCCCGTCGATGATCCGGCCCCCGAACCAGCGGGCCACCGTCATGGCGCCCACGAACACCGCGAAGAGGGCCGCGCCGGCGGCCTCGCTGGCACCCAGGCCGTCCACCACGCCCTTGGAGATCCAGTCGTTCCCCGCACCCTCGGTGAGCGTGGCGCCCAGGACCACCACGCCGATGAGCACGGTGCGGGGGTGGCGCCAGGCGTCGAGCACGCTGCCCTTCGGCGCGGCACCCTCGGGCGGTGCGGTTCCCTCGTGCGGCGACCCGTCGGCGTCGTGCGCGAGGAAGTACCGCGGGACGAGGACGATGATCGCCGCGACGACCACGACGATCGCGAACAGGTGCAGCGCGAGGTCGATCCGGGCGGCGCTCAGCGCCGCCCCGAGGAGCGCGCCGAGGACGGCTCCCCCGCTGAACGCCGCGTGGAACTGGGGCATGACGGTGCGGCCGAGACGGTGCTCGACGTCCGCGCCGCCGATGTTCTGGGCGACGTCCCAGAAGGCGATGCCGCTGCCGAAGAGGACCATGCCCGCGGTGACGACCCACACCAAGTGGGCGAGCAGGCCGACGGCGATGACGGCTGCGGCGGTGATGGCCAAGGATCCGCCGAACCGGATGGTGGCCTTGAGCCCGATCCGGTCCACGATCGATCCGGTCAGCGGCAGCGACACGAGGGAGCCGAGGGCGCCGACGAGCAGGACCGCGCCCATCTCGCCGGTGCTCAGCCCCAGCGTCTGCGTCACGGACGGAATGCGGGCTGCCCAGGAGGCGAAGATGAAACCGTTGGTCCCGAAGATGACGAAGATGGCAATGGCGGCCCCGCGGACCGTGCCGGCCGAGTCCGTGCGGGTGCTCATGCGGCGCCCACCAATGGCCCCGAATCCGTCGATCGCATGGGCCTACTCAATCACCCCGGGGTGGCGGGCTGCGCGCGCCGCGGCGGGGCGCCCGCGGATCGGCGGCTCGGACCGGGAGCCTCGCGCGGACGGTTTGGCCGCCTGCCCGCGCGGGCACAGGAGTCCGTATGAGTGACGACACCGAGACCCTCGGCAGCCCCGAACCCGAGCCACAGGGCGGACTCGACCGCGACCCAGGCGACTGGGTGACCGGCGACGAGCCGATGACTGCCGCCCAGCGCAGCTATCTCGACACGCTCGCGAGGGAGGCCGGGGAGGAGCTTCCCGCCGATCTCACCAAGGCGGAGGCCTCGCGGCACATCGACAGGCTCCAGGGCAAGAGCGGGCGGCTCTCGGAAGACCCCGGCCAGTAGCCTCGGCGCTGCCGGAACGCGCTCAGGCGCACTGGAAGCCGGCCGACGGAATATCCGGGTCGTAGATGGACACGACCTCGAGCGCGACCTCCCTCAGCTTCCGGTTCCGGTGGTTGGACGCCTGGACCAGGATTTCCTTCGCCTCCCGCTGCGTGCAGCGGGACTGTCCCATGATGATGCCGAGGGCAAGGTTGATCGCGGTCCGCGAGTCGAGGGCGGCCATGAGGTCGCTGGAGAGTTCGCTCTCCGCGGCCAGGCGCAGGGCGATCTGGACGGCGACCGACGCCTCGGATGCAACGGCGGAGAGCTCCTCCCTGTCGGTCGCCTCGAAGGCGTCGCGCCGGATGCTGTAGCAGGTCAGTGCGGCATGCGCCCCAACCCCGAGCGGGATCGGGGCGGCCATGAGCGACCGCGGGCCATGGCCCCTGATCTGGGACACAAAGACCGGCCAGCGTTGCTCGGACCACAGGTCGGGGCTGCAGACGGCCGCGCCGGTCCGGGCGGCCTCGAGGCAGGGGCCGTCGTCGGCCGCGTACTGGAGCTCGTCCCACCGCGACGCCTCCGGGTGGCTGGACGCGATGGTGGCCCCCCGCCGGCACCGCTGCAGGGTCACGCTGCAGCAGTCGGCGCCCCTGGAAGCCAGACGTTCGGCCGTGGTCTCCGCCAGCTGACCCAGGAAGGCCTGCAGGCCATCGCTCTGGAGCAGGGCCTCCTGCAGCTGGCGGGCTACACCGGGCCGCATCTCGATATTCTCGGCCGTCACCGTGCTGCCTCCTCACCCACGTCCTTCCGCGGCGGCGCTGCCCCTGTCCACACCTCCATGATCGGCCCGGCGTGCGCGATGCGCAACGATTGCGGTGGCGCATGGATCATGGATGCGTCAATGGCGGGAGACCTCGAGGGCTCGGGCGACGGCAGCCTCGGCGCCCTGCATCCATGGTTCCCCGTGGCCCGGCAGGAGGATCGAGGCCCGCGTGGACGCGAGCTCGCCCAAGGACGCCAGGGCCGTCTCGCTGTCTGCGGTCGCGGCCTGGGCGACGATCTGCGGGCCACGGCCCCCCGTATAGGGGTCGAGGGTCACGAGCGCGTCGCCGGTGATCACCGCATCCCGTTGGGGGAACCACAGCGCGACCGAACCCGCGGTGTGTCCGGGCACCTGCAGGAGCGTGGGGCTCCCCGGGAGCCCCCGCAGCGCGTCCTGGTCCAGGGTCCGCACGTCGCGCAGGCCCGGCACGGCGAACGCCCCGGCGGCGGCCATCTGGCCGAAGGCCAGGAGGGACTTCGGGTACCGGACCGGGTACAGCAGCGCGCTCCGCTCATGCCGGTAGCGGTAGGGGTGGGCCGCGATGTCATGGTCCGCGGCGTGCGCGTACACGGGGATGCCCAGCCTCGCCCTGAGGCGGGTGGCGGAGCCGATGTGGTCGAAGTGCCCGTGGGTCAGGACCAGCGCCCGGATGTCTTCCGGCCCCCTGCCGAGCTCCCGGACCGCCTGGGCGAGCAGCCGCTCGCTCGAGGGGAATCCGGCGTCCACCAGGAGGAGGCTCCCGCCCTCGTCGACCACGTACAGATTGGTGGCGGCATGCTCGAGCCGGTGGATGCCGGGGGCCGCGTTCTGGGTGAACATTGCGACCGGTTACCCCGCGGAGGTGGCTCGAAACGACGGCTCAGCCGGCCTTGACGAGGAAGTTCTTCAGCAGCGGCCCGGACACCGTCGCCCCCAGGCCGCCCTCCTCGACGAACACCGCCACCGCGAGGTCGCCGTGGGTCCCGATGATCCAGGCATGGGTCTTGGGCGGGGTGTCGGAGCCGAACTCCGCCGTGCCGGTCTTCGCTCCCACGGGACCCCCGGGGACGTCCGCGAGGAATCCGGCATGCCCGCTCGTGACGACGGCCCGCATCATGTCCTTCAGCACCGCCGCCTCGGCGCCCGTGAGCGGGGGGCCGGGCTGGGAGGAGGGACTCGCCGTCGTGCCCGCGGACGACGGCGCCGGGCTGGCCGAGCCGCTCCCGGCACCTGCGGGGGCGCTTGCGGCGGTGGCGGACGCGTCCGCGGACGGCGGGCCGCCCTGCGTGGTGGCAGCCTGGGGGTTGAGCACGAGCTGCGCCGAGACGGGCGAGCCCTTCGCGACCGATCCCGCCATGATCGCCGCCGCAAGCGGGGAGAAGAGCACCCTGCCCTGGCCGATCATCGAGGCAGCGTGGTCGGTGGAGCCGGCGTCGCCCGGGACGGATCCGAGGAAGGCCGGCGCCCCGAGCCTGGGGGCGTCGACGGCCACCCCGAGAGAGGTCGCAGCGGACTCGAGCTGCGCCTGCGAGACCTTGTCGCGCTGGGAGATGAAGGCGGTGTTGCACGAGTGGGCGTAGGCATCGCGCAAGGTGATCTCGCCGAGCGAGGACGCGGGATAGCCGGTGGCGTTCTGGAACGTCTTGCCGTCCACGGTGAGGGTCGGGGTGCACTGCACCTTCAGGTCCGCGGTGGCTCCCTGGCGGATGAGCGCGAGCGAGTCGATGGTCTTGAAGATCGACCCCGGAGCGTACTGGCCGAGCATCGCGGTGTTGTACCCGTTGCTGCCGGGACCAGATGCGGCAGCGAGGACCGCCCCGTCGGAGGGACGCAGCGCGACGATCGCCGAGGCCGGCCCAATCCCGGCGAGCTCGTCCTCCGCAAGCTGCTGGAGGCGGGGGTCGAGGGTGGTCTTCAGGGGGGTGCCGGGCACCGGCTGCTTGGTGAACAGCGTGCGCCGGGACCCGGGGTCAGCCTTGAGCTTCTCCGCCGTGAGGTCCGCGGGCTGGGCGTGGACGGTGACCCCGTCCAGGCCGCGGAGCTGGGAGTCGTACTGGGCCTGCAGACCGCTCGCACCAGCCGTCTCACCGGGCTGGATCGTCCCGCCGGAGGCCTG
Source organism: Sinomonas sp. RB5 (assembly GCF_054063535.1). Taxonomy (NCBI): domain Bacteria; kingdom Bacillati; phylum Actinomycetota; class Actinomycetes; order Micrococcales; family Micrococcaceae; genus Sinomonas; species Sinomonas sp. RB5. Next base: position 164,449 of record NZ_JBSSGJ010000008.1, on the reverse strand, counting down.
CACCTGTTCCGCTGTGGCCTGCCCGATCACGCCGAGGACCGGCCGTGCGAACGTGCGCGTCGGCGCCAGGGGCATGCTGTCCTTGACGGTGATGGCGCCGGGGACGGCGGCGATCTGGTCGTCGGTGGGGGTGCGCCCGGGTTCGTCACGGAGCGTGATGGCCTCCACGAAGGCCTTCTCGCCGGCAGCCTTGACCTGCTTGGCGAACTCGCCGGGGTCGATCTTGACCAGGGCCGCGAGCTTGGCGGCGGAGTCGGCCTGGCGGTCCGCCGCGAGCTGGGACTTGTCGATTCCCACGCGGAGCACGGGCCGCTCAGTCACGAGCTTCGCGTCCCCGGCACCGAGGATGTCGGCGCGGGCGGGCGCGGTGGTGTCGAAGGTGACGACCTCGGCCTCTCCGAGCTGGGGGGCGAGGAGATCAGCCTTCCACTGCGTGAGCCAGCGGTCGCCGTCCCGGGCGAGCTGCGCCGTCGTCTGGTACGTCCAGTCCTGCCCTGCGAGCTTCCAGTCATAGGCGAGGACGACGCCGGCCTTGTCGCCGTCCACTTTCGGCTCGCCCGCGGTGACGGCCGGCTTCACCGCGCCGAGGCCCTTGAAGGCGGCGGCGAGCTGCTGCTGGGCGGCGGCCGGATCCTTGCCCTGCATCGGCACGCCGCCGACGTCGCGGGCGGCGAGCGCCGAGGCGAGCTGGCCCGCGGCCTGCTTGGCCGCAGACTGGCGGCCGTCGTCGCACGAGGTGAGCGCCGCGCCCATCACGGCGGCGGCGAGGACGAGAGAGACCACGCGGAATTTCCCCACGCCGACAGCCTAAGCGGTGGCTCCGACAGCGCTGGCACCGGCCGGCCGCGTGCTGCGGCCCCGGACGGGACGCCGGGTCAGAGCCTGCCGTTGCGGGACTCGTTCGCCCGCAGGGACCAGGCCGCCAGGAAGGCCAGGGAGAGCGGATAGGCGAGGGTCCCGAAGATGCCGCCGGCACACACGAGGACGAGGATCACCGCCACGGCCACGCAGGCCGCCAACCGCACCCGCACGCGCGGGGAAACGGGGGTCTTCTGGTGAGAGCTGACAGCCATTGCCCTCGCCTCCTGATCGCTCTGGAAGGCACTGTGTGGCGAGGGCTGCCGAGCCCGAGATGAAGCCTGTTTCCCCCCGCGACCTGCTTGTCCACGATGCCCCAGCCCCCTGGATCCACTGTCGTCTCGCACCCCGGATCGGGGCCAGAGTCCAACGGCCCAGTCGGCCGGTCATGGCAGAGCGCGCCGGGGCGTACGCCTATCCGCTCCAGATGTCGCCGGCCTCGAGCCGGTGGAGCTGGGCCAGAGCCTGTTCCGCGTCGAGGCCCGCGCGCAGGAGTTCGTCCAGGATCTGCTCCTGGCGGCGCACCGCCTGGGGATCGAGGGCTCCTGCTGCGTGGGGCGGCTGCGGGAAGCGGACCGGGTCGCGGGGCGGCCGGTCGTCGGCTGCGTCGAGAGGACGGGGCGAGTGGGTGCGCCCGGCCGCGGGGCGGTCATGGTGGCGCGGGGGGCGAGCAGGGGCGTTCTTCATCGGTCTCCGTTTCGCATCCTCGAAGGGCTCCTCCAAGGGTCCGAGACGGCGGCTCTCAGCTGGAGGGCCAAAAGTCCTACGTCGTGGCCGCGCCGGGCGCGCACTCCGCAGCGCAGGGGCGCATCACAACAGGCTGAGCCGAGGATCAGTGGCCCTCGTCGGCCGTCTCCGGCACCGCGGCGCGGTCCTGGCCCGAGGACGCCGCCGCGGCCACGGCGGCGAGGAGTTCGGCGGTGCGGATGTTCTTCAGGACGAGCGCGCTGGCTCCCGCCGCCGCGGCCCGGCGGCCGAGCTCGGGGGCGTCCCACGGGGCCAGGAGCACACACTGGATCGCGGGGTCAGCGTCCCGGACGAGGCGGCAGATGTCCACCCCCGCCCACGTGAGCATCCCGGCGTCGAGCACGCACACATCGGGCCGCAGATCCAGGATCCGCGCGGCCGCGGCGGCTGGGTCCCCGTCGGTGCCGATGACCTCGAACCCCTCGTCCTGGAAGAGCTCGCGGAGGCTCTCCCGGGCCAGGTCGTGACGGTCGTAGATGAACAGCCGGGCCTGCGGGCGCGCAGCACCGGAGGACGGTTGCGAAGACAAGGGCCGGCTCCTTCAAGCTCGATCCACAACGGGACCGCGAGAACGTCGTCGCCCTCATTCGGTCCGGAAGGGGATCGTCCAGTCCTGCCATTCTCCCCCCGCCGCGCCGGGTTGGATAGGGCCGGTAGCCACGGAGGCGCCGAACGGATCCGTGAGGTTGCCGCTTCGAGGAGCGCAGCTGTCCCGGAGTGCCGAGGAGCGCCTCAGAGCCTCAGCTCGAGCAGCACGGTGTCCCGCCACGTCCCCGCAAGGGGCCCGTGGCCCATGAGCGCGATCCGTTCCCGGCGACCCACCTCGCGGAAGCCGAACTTCCGGTGGAGCGCCAGGCTCGGGGCGTTCTCGGGGAACACGGTGGCCTGGACGGTCCAGATCGCGCGATTCCGGGACTCCTCGAGGAGGGCCGCCATGAGGAAGGTCCCCACGCCGCGTCCGCCGGCCCTGGGGTCCACGTAGAGCGAGTGCTCCACGACGCCGCGGTAGACCTCCCGGGCGGACACGCGGGCCGCACCGGCCCAGCCGAGCACCCGTGAACCAGCGCCCGACTCGCAGGCCACGAGCACGAACTCCTTCGTCGCGGCAAAGGCCTCCCAGGTGGGCGGGGGTGCTGATTCGAAGGTCGCGTCGCCGGGCTCGATCCCCGCGGCGTAGATGTCGCGGATGCGCGGCCAGTCCTCGGCGGTGGCGTCACGGGCGGTCAGGGCAGGCGGGGCCTCGGCGGAATGGGCGTCCATGGGGCGATGCTACGTGCCGCGCCGCCGGCACCGTGCGGGACCGGGCCTACCGGGCCCGCTCGACGCGCCCCTCGTCCCACACGGGCTCGGAGGCCTCGCGCACGGTGCCGTCGGAGCCGAAGACGAGGAACCGGTCGAACGACTTGGCGAACCAGCGGTCGTGCGTCACGGCCAGGACCGTGCCCTCGAACGCCTCGATGGCCCGCTCGAGCGCCTCGCCCGAGTGGAGGTCGAGGTTGTCGGTGGGCTCATCGAGGAGCAGCAGCGTGGCCCCGGAGAGCTGCAGGAGCAGGACCTGGAACCGGGCCTGCTGGCCGCCCGAGAGGGACTCGTACTTCTGCTCGGACTGCCCCGCGAGCCCGTAGCCGTCGAGGGCACCCGCGGCGGCCTCCCGCGCGAGGCCCGAGCGGTGCTCGTCGCCGCGGTGGAGGATCTCGAGCAGGGTCCGGCCCGCGAGATCCGGGCGGGAGTGGGTCTGGGCGAAGTACCCGGGGCGGACTCGGGCCCCGAGCCTGACCGTCCCCTCGTGCGCAACAGGGGCGATCACGACCTCGGAGACGGGCAGGTGCTCGCGCTCGGGGTCGGTGCCGCCGAGCGCGAGCAGGCGCAGGAAGTGGCTCTTGCCCGAGCCGTTGGAGCCGAGCACGGCGACCCTGTCCCCGAACCAGATCTCGGCGGAGAAGGGCTTCATGAGGCCGGTGAGCTCGAGCTTCTCCGCCACCACGGCGCGCTTGCCCGTGCGGCCGCCGCGCAGGCGCATCCGTACGTTCTGCTCGACCGGCAGCGCCTCCGGCGGCCCGGCCGCGAGGAACTTCTCGAGCCGGGTCTGGGCGGCGTGGTAGCGGTTGGCCATGTCGGACCGGAACGCCGCCTTGGTCTTGTACATGGTCACGAGTTCCTTGAGCTTCGCGTGCTCCTCGTCCCAGCGCTTGCGCAGCTCTTCGAACCGGGCGTTCCGCTCGGCCCGGGCCTCGACGTAGGAGGCGAACCCGCCGCCGTGGACCCAGGCACTCGCGCCGTTGATCCCTGGTTCGAGGGTGACGATGCGCCCAGCGGCGTTGTTGAGCAGCTCGCGGTCGTGGCTGATGAAGAACACCGTCTTGCGCGAGGAGTTGAGCATGTCCTCGAGCCACCGCTTGCCGGGCACGTCGAGGTAGTTGTCCGGCTCGTCGAGGAGCAGGAGGTCGTCGGGGCCGGCGAACAGCGCCTCGAGGACGAGCCGCTTCTGCTCGCCCCCGGAGAGGGTCGATGCCGCGCGGTGCTGCGCGCGCTCGTACGGAACCCCGAGCGCAGCCATCGTGACCTCGTCCCAGACGGTCTCCCACTCGTACCCGCCGGCGTCGCCCCACTCGGCGATCGCGTGGGCGTAGGCCATCTGGGTGGCTTCGCCGTCGTCCTCCATCATGGCCAGCTCGGCGGCGTCGAGCGCCCGGCCCGCGGCGGCGACGTCCGGCGGTGCCGCTCCCAGCAGGAGGTCCCGGACGGTCGAGTCGTCGCGCACCTGGCCGATGAACTGCCGCATGATGCCCATCGCGCCGGACCGGCCCACCACGCCCTCATCGGGAGTGAGGTCGCCCGCGATGATCTTGAACAGGGTCGTCTTGCCCGTGCCGTTCGGCCCGATGAGCGCCGTCTTCGAGCCCTCCGGGACCTTGAAGGCCACTCCGTTCAGGAGCGGGGTGCCGTCCGAGAGGACGTAGTCGATGCCGGAGAGGTCGAGGTGGGCCACCCATCAAGGGTAGTGGCTGGCCGCTGCACCCTTGACACCGCCTGTGGCGGGCATTTCGACACAACTCGGTCCACGAACAGGCCCGGAACGGCCCCAAGAACGCCTGAGTTGTGTCGATATGCCCGAGCGTCGATATGCCCGAGCACTGTCAGAGGTGCCGGGCAACGCCTCAGTCCCCCGCGAGCCGCCTCTTCGTCTTCGCCGTCGCCACCGCGGTCCACGGGTCCTCGGGCCAGGGATGCTTGGGGTAGCGGCCGCGCATCTCGGCGCGCACCTGCGCGTAGGGGCCCGACCAGAAGGAGGCGAGGTCTGCGGTCACGGCGAGCGGCCGCCCCGCCGGGGAGAGGAGGTGGAAGAGCACCGGCACGCGCCCGTCCACGAGGCGGGGCGTCTCGGCCCAGCCGAAGCATTCCTGGAGCTTGACCGCCACGATCGGGAGCGCGCCCGGTCCCCCTGTGCTGTCCGTCGCCGCGACGTCCTCGACCGGCGGATACTCGATCCGCACCCGCGACCCGCTGGGCACCTCGAGCCGCTCCGGCGCGAGCTCGGCGAACCGGGACGCCTCGGGCCAGGGCAGGAGGCGCCTCAGGGGCTCGGCGAGGTCGATCCCGCGCGCCGCGGTGCCCTGGGCGAGCGCGTCGACCTCGGGGGCCAGCCAGTCCTCGAGGCGGGCGAGCAGGGCGGCCTCCGACACCTCCGGCCAGGGCGCCCCGAGCTCGCGGTGGAGGAGGGCGAGCCTGCGGCGCAGGGCGTCCGCGCCCTCGGACCAGCCGATGGCACCGAGACCGTCCGCCGAGAGCGCCCGGACCACGGCGGCGTGGCCCTCCTGGGGCGCGGGCCGCACCGGGGTCGAGGCGAGCTGGATGGCGCCGAGCCGCCGCTCACGCCGCGCCGCGACGCGCCCGTTCTCGAAGCCGGCCTCGACGCGGTCGGTCAGCAGGTGCGCGGCGGCCGCCTCGGCGAGCTCGCGGGTGATCAGGGCCGCGGCGCGCACGACGGCGCCCGTCCCCGCCGCGTCCCGGCCCGCCGCCCGCGCGGCGTCGGCCACGGCGAGCCATTCGTGCCCGGACAGGGAGCTGCCGGCGGGGAGCCCGGCCCGCGTGCCGGAGGCGAGCAGATAGGCCTCCCGGTCGCCGGGGACCCGGCGGGCCACCGAGCCGGGGAAGGCGAGGGCGATCACGGCCCCCACCTCCGTTGAGGGGTCATGTCCCTGCGCGGACCCGGCCCCGGCTTCCCGCGCGATCCGCTCGAACCGCCTGACCTCCTCGGCCCAGGCGCGGGACTGCGGGTCGCGGCCAGACCGCAGGGCGCCCAGGAGGCGTCCGAGGTCCGCACCGGGTGGGCGCAGGTCACGGGCGGCCATCGCGACCGCTTCGGCGGCGGCGCGCGCGCCGACCAGCCCGGCCCCCTCCAGCAGCGCGCGGGCCAGCCGCGGGTCGGCGGGGATGCGGGCGAGCCTGCGCCCGAGGGCTGTGGCCTGGCCGGCGTCGTCCACGGCGCCGATCGCCGCGAGCACGGAGAGGGCGTCGGCCAGGGCCGCGCGCGGAGGCGCGTCCGGGAGCGCGAGGCCCCGGCCGCCGGGCGCTCCCCAGCACGCGAGGACGAGCGCTGCCTCGGTCAGGTCCGCGGAGGCGATCTCGGGGGTCGAATGGGCGGGGGCCGCGGCGTAGGCCCGCTCGTCATAGCAGCGCACCACGCGGCCTGGCCCCTGGCGCGCGGCGCGCCCGGCCCGCTGCTGTGCCGAGGCGCGGGAGCACGAGACGGTCACGAGGCCGGACATCCCGCGGGAGGAGTCCCGGCGAGGTTCGCGGGCCAGCCCGGAGTCGATGACGAGCCGCACCCCAGGAACCGTGAGCGACGACTCGGCCAGCGCGGTCGAGACCACGATCCGCGGCCGGTCCCCGGGGCCCCGGCCGGACACCGCGCGGTCCTGCTCGGCGGCCGGGACCTGGCCGTGGAGCTCGAGGACCTCGGTTCCCCGCGCCCGCGCGCGCAGCCGCTCGGCGACGTGCCGGACCTCCCGTGCGCCGGGGAGGAACACGAGCGCATCGACGTCCCGGCCGGCGGCCAGCTCGGCCGCGTGCTCGGCCGCCGCGGTGTCGGCCACGTGGTCGAGGAAGGCGCGGGCCACTCCGCGCTCGTCCAGCCTGGGCGCGTCCGACGGCGCCCACGTCACCTCGAGCGGGTGCAGAGCGGACGGGCAGTCGACCACCGGCACGGGTCCATCGTCCCCGCCCAGCAGCCTGGCGAAGCGCGGTGCGTCCACGGTGGCGGACATGGCGACGAGGCGGAGGTCGCCGCGCAGCTGCCGGACCTCGGCGAGCATCCCCACCAGGAGGTCCGTCTCGAGCCCGCGCTCGTGGACCTCGTCGAGGACCACGGCGCTGACCCCGTCCAGGCCCGGGTCGGCGAGCAGGCGGCGCACCAGCACCCCGGGCGTGACGAACTCGACGACGGTATCCGCGCCAGCCGTCCGCTCGCCCCGCACGGTGTACCCGATCCGGTGCGCACCGGCGCCCTCCAGCGCGGCGAGCCGGTGCGCCGCGGCCCGTACGGCGACCCGGCGCGGCTGGGTGACGACGACGCGCGGCGGGGCGCCGCCGTCGTGCGCCTCCGCGAAGGCGAGGTTCGCCACGAGCGGCGGCACAAGGGTGGTCTTGCCGGTGCCCGGGGGCGCCTGCACGACCGCCGCGGACCCCGGGTCCGCGAGGGCCGCGCCGAGCTCCGCGAGCGATCCGGCGAACGGGAGGCCGGCGCCGATGCGGGCCAGATCGAACGGCGGCATGGGCGGGCGGGAGGTCACCGGCCCGCTGCGGCGGGCGCAGGAGCCGCCCGGCGCGCGAGGGAGCGGACCGTGACTGCATCCGGGGCGTGGTCGAAGTCGCCGCCCTGGGGGTCGTCCTGGCGGCTGCGGCGGACAGGGTCGCCGCCCGGCTCGTAGATGTCCATGACCACCCGCACGCAGAGGTAGGCGACCGCACCCATGTGCGCGAGGACGGCGCCCACGTAGTAGGGCGAGTCGATGTTGTTGGTGGCCGGGCCCCCGCTCGTGATCGCACCGAGGTACATCCACACCGCCCACCAGTGGAGGGCCTCGACGGCCATCCAGACGAGGAAGTCGCGCCAGCGTGGCCGGGCGAGCGCGAGCAGCGGGATGAGCCACAGGACGTACTGCGGGGAGTAGACCTTGTTGGTGAGGATGAACGCGGCCACCAGCAGGAACACGAGCTGGGCGAGGCGGGGACGCCGTGGGGCGTGGAGCGCCACGAAGGCGATGAGCACGAGGGCGAGGACGAAGGAGACGGCGGCGATCGCGTTGACGGCCGGTGCGTCGAGCGCGGCCCAGCGCAGCCGGCCGGCCACGAGGTTGTAGGCGTAGTACGCCGAGGAGAAGCCGGGCTGCCGGTCCCGCGTGAAGGTGAAGAAGTACAGCCAGCCGCGCAGGTCGAGGAGCATGAACGGCAGGTTGGCCAGGAGCCATGTGCCCACGGCTCCCCCGAGGGTGAGCCACAGGGGCCGGTACCTTCCGGTGCGCACGGCCAGGAGCAGGATGGCCCCGAGGGCGAGGACGGGGTACAGCTTCGTGGCCGCGCCGAGGCCGATGAACACCCCGGCCCACAGCGGCTGCCGGCGGGCGAACGCGTACATGCCGATCGCCAGCAGCGCGAGCGGCCACATGTCCCAGTTGATGAACCCGGCCAGGATGGCCCCGGGGGCCACGGCGAGCATGGCGGCGTCCCAGGGGCGCCGCGTGTTCGAGCGGGCGGTCACGACGACGGCAACGATCCACATCACGGCCACGAGCACCGCGTTCACGTCGAAGTAGCCGGTGGCCCGCGCCTCGGTGTTCCCGGTCCCCGGCACGAGGAGGGCGGTGAGGCCGGCGATGAGGCTCGTGAGCACCGGGTACTCGAACGGCGCGTTGGCGTTGAGGAAGGGCAGGACCCCGTCGGCGAGCCCCCGCTCCTTGAACAGGACCGGGAAGTCGGAGTAGCAGGTGGCGTAGAAGTGCTGCGGGGTGGTCCAGCCGTTGACCCTGCAGTAGCCCTTGAGGACCACGCCGAGCACCGCCACAAGCACGGTCAGGACCACGAGCACCCGCTCGGGGGTCCAGAATCCGCTGCGGATGATCCCGGGGGCGGCGTGCTCGCCGAGGGGCCCGCCCACGGCCTCGGAGAGCGTGTGGAGGAGGGGGTCGTTGCGGGTCGGCGAGATGACCGCCTGCCGTGCTTCGGGCTTCTCGTCGGAGCGCACCACCATGGCCTCGAGCCTACCGGCTGGCTGGGCGGGCCGCCCCAGCACGGGGGCGGGCCGGGTCAGAGGACCGGCCGCGAGAGCACGAGTTCGCGCTGGACGGCGTCGCGGTGGGCGTCGATGCGCTCCGCGTCGATCCGGGCCAGGCCGAGGGCGCGCAGGGCGCGGCGGATGCGATGGGCCACGGGGGTCACCTCCTCGGGGGCGGTCTGGGGCTGCGGGGGCACGCTGGCGGACGACGGCGGGCGGGCCGCCGTGCGCTCGGCCCGCAGGGATTCGGTGTCGGTCAGGGGCAGCGGGGTGCGCGAGGGCATGGGAGCTCCAGGGCAGGGGGCAGCGCGGCAGGGCGCGGCCTGGCGGACCGTCGCCGGCGGGCGACGAAAGGACAGGGGTTATCGCCGAAAGGGATAACGGTGAATTCCGCAGCGCAATTCGCCCGCAGAAATGCAGGGGAATTGTCAGGGCGGGAATGACCTGTGGAATATCAGGGGTCCACAGGACGTGCCGCCGTCGCAAGGCCCACGGAGGGCGCCGGGGACGGCGGGGAAAGGAAGCGCGGCGACGGCTCCGGACGGCCCGTCAGGCACGCCGGGCGTACTGATCTCCACGAACGGCCCGCGCCACGGCCCCGGGGGTGCCACCTAGAAGGCGGTACTCACTGAGGAGACGCGGCGTGAGGGCCGGTTGGCCGAGGGATCAGGCGCTGCAGGCGCCAGAGACCGGCAGGAGGCCGCGATGACCGCCCATCGCAAACGCGGTCCAACCACGGTAGAGAACCTTGGTCATCATCATCGGTCCAGCCTCCTTCTTCGCCAGTAGGTCTTTGGGCAACTGCTTCGGGAACGGCTCGAAAAAGCCGTGCATCCATAAAATACCCACTGCCGGCGATAAACCGCAAGCAGAAAAGCAGGATTCTTTGAAAGAATTCCGAGCTTCCCGCGCGGGCCGCCGCTCAGAGCCCCCAGGCCTCGACGGCCGGCGTCCTCTTGTCCCAGCCCAGGCGGCAGGCCTTCGCGGTGCCGAGCACAAAGTGGCGCCCGGCGGACGCGGGCAGGCCGAGCCAGCGTGCTGCGAGGATCCGGCAGAAGTGGCCGTGCGCCACCACGAGGGCGTTGTCGACGCCGGCGGTGCGCACCCGCTCGACGATCCTGTCGGCGCGCTCCCCGACGTGCTCGAGCGCCTCGCCGTTCGGCACGCCGTCCTTCCAGATGAGGTAGTCCGGGTTCTCGGCGCGGACGTCGGCGGACCGGACGCCCTCGTAGTCGCCGTAGTCCCACTCGACGGCATTGGGCTCCGGCTGCGCCTCGGGGAAGCCGGCGAGCTCCGCCGTCCGGCGCGCCCGCACCAGGGGTGAGGTGAGCACGAGGCCGAAGTGGATGCCGTCGAGCGCCCGCCGGGCTGCGCGGGCCTGGTCCTCGCCGACCCGCGTGAGCGGAAGATCGGTCAGCCCGGTGTACTGCCCGCTCCTGGACCATTCGGTCTCGCCGTGGCGCAGGAGCCACAGCCTCGTGAGACCGAAGTCCTCCATGCCCGGAAGGCCCATCCCGTCCACTAGTGCTCCTTGCTCTCGACGCTCTCTGCTGCTGATGCCGACTCGGGCTGCTGCGCCCACCACGCGAGCAGGCGCTCGCGCGCCTCCTCCTCGGAGGCGGGGCCATGCTCCATGCGCTCCTCGAGCAGGAACTTGTACGCGCGGCCCACGAGGGGCCCGGGGCGCACGCCCAGGATCGCCATGATCTGCTGCCCGTCCAGATCGGGGCGGATCGACGCGAGCTCCTCCTGCTCTGCCAGCTCCGAGATGCGCCGCTCGAGGTCGTCGTAGGCGAACGCGAGGCGGTCCGCCTTGCGCTGGTTCCGCGTCGTGACGTCGGAGCGGGTGAGGCGGTGCAGGCGCTCGAGGAGGGGGCCGGCGTCGGTCACGTAGCGCCGGACGGCCGAGTCGCTCCACCCGGCCTCGCCGTACCCATAGAAGCGCATGTGCAGCTCGACGAGCCGCGCCACGGCCTTGATCGTGTCATTGTCGAAGCGCAGGGCCTTCATGCGCTTCTTCACGAGCTTCGACCCCACGACGTCGTGGTGGCGGAAGGTGACCCCGCCGCCCGGTTCGAAGCGGCGCGTGGCCGGCTTGCCGACGTCGTGCATCAGCGCAGCGAACCGCAGCACGAAGTCCGGGCCGGGCACGGCACCGTCGGGTCCCGTCTCGAGCTCGGCAGCCTGCTCGAGCACCGTGAGCGAGTGGTGGTACACGTCCTTGTGGCGGTGGTGCTCGTCCGCCTCGAGGCGCAGCGCGGGGACCTCGGGAATCACGTGCTCGGCGAGGCCAGTCTCGACGAGCAGGTCGATGCCGGTGCGCGGCTCGGCGCCGTTGACGAGCTTCACGAGCTCGTCGCGCACGCGTTCGGCCGAGACGATGGTGATCCGCTCCGCCATGCCGGCCATCGCCGCGCGCACCTCGGGGGCCACCCCCACGCGCAGCTGGGAGGCGAAGCGGGCGGCGCGCATCATGCGCAGGGGGTCGTCGGAGAAGGACAGCTCGGGGGTGCCCGGCGTCCGCAGGATCCCGGCACGCAGGTCCGCCAGGCCGCCGAACGGGTCAACGAGGGTCAGCGAGGGCAGGCGGAGGGCCATCGCGTTCATGCTGAAGTCGCGCCGGCCGAGGTCCGCCTCGAGGCTCGTGCCGAAGGCCACCTCGGGCTTGCGCGAGGCGGAGTCGTAGGCCTCGGCCCGGTAGGTCGTGACCTCGATCTGGTGCCTGCCCTTGCGCAGACCGATCGTGCCGAATTCACGGCCGATGTCCCAGTGGGCGTCCGCCCACCCCTTCACCACGGAGAGCGTCTCATCCGGCGTCGCATCGGTCGTGAAGTCCAGGTCCGGGGACGTGCGGCCGAGGAAGAGGTCGCGCACGGGACCGCCCACGAGCGAGAGCTCGAATCCCGCCTCGGCGAACCTCCGCCCGAGCTCCAGGACCACCGGGTCCACCTCGAACTGGGGCCCGTGCGCTGCCGTGTCATCTGCTGCCATAGTCCTTAAAGCTTGGCAGATCCCGGCGCGTGCGCGCTCCGCGCCCCCGGTGCCGTCCCGGCCGGGGCTCGTTGGTTAGAGTGGACTGCATGGTCATCCCGTTGCCGAGCGATCCTCAGAAGAGGAGGAGTGCGCCCCTGCCGTCGGCCGTCGGGCCGCACATCGCCCCGGCCGGGCACGCCTATCCCTCGTCCCTCCCTACCGTTGAAGAGGTCTCAGCGGGCGGGGTCGTCGTGGACACGGCGGACCCCAACCTCCCGGTGGCGATCATCGCCCGGCTCAACCGAGGCGGCCGCCTCGAGTGGTGCCTGCCCAAGGGCCACCCTGAGGGACGCGAGTCGAACGAGCGCGCGGCGATCCGGGAGATCAGCGAGGAGACGGGCATCTCCGGTGAGATCCTCGCCCCGCTGGGCAGCATCGACTACTGGTTCACCGTCACGGGCCACCGCGTCCACAAGACCGTGCACCACTACCTCCTGCGGGCGGTGGGCGGGAACCTGACCATCGAGAACGACCCCGACCACGAGGCGGTCGACGTCGCGTGGATCCCCATCTCGGAGCTCACCCGGCGCCTGTCCTTCCCGAATGAGCGCCGCATCGCGGACCTGGCGCGCGAGGTGCTGCCCGAGCACCTCCTCTCGTGAGGCAGGCCGTGGCGTCACCCAAGTCCGCACCCGCCTCCGAGGCCCGCTCGAGCGCGATCATGGCGGCCGGCACCCTGGTCTCGAGGGCGCTCGGCTTCATCCGCTCGTGGATGCTGATCCTCGCCCTCGGCCTCGGCTCGACCGTGGCGGACACGTTCGTCAACGCGAACAACCTCCCGAACCTCATCTTCCTGCTCGTGGCCGGCGGCGTGTTCAACTCCGTCCTGGTCCCGCAGATCATCAAGGCCAGCAAGGCCGCAGACGGCGGGGCGGACTACATCAGCCGCCTCCTCACCCTCGGCGTGATCGTCATGCTGGTGCTCACGGCCGCCGTCACGGTGGCCGCGCCGTGGGTCATGCAGCTGACCACCTCCGGGTACAGCCCCCAGCAGCTGGCCCTCGCGACCGTCTTCGCCTACTGGTGCCTGCCGCAGATCTTCTTCTACGGGCTCTACGCCCTCCTGACCCAGGTGCTCAACGCGCACGGCGCCTTCGGGCCGGCGATGTGGGCGCCGATCGTGAACAACATCGTCGCGATCAGCGGCCTGGGCATGTTCGTGTGGATCTTCGGGGCGAACCGGAGCAATCCCCACAGCCTCGACAACTGGACCAGCGCCCACACCTTCTTCATCGCTGCGGTGTCCACGATCGGCGTCGCGATCCAGACCGCACTGCTGTTCATCCCGGTCCTGAAGCTCAGGCTCGGCCTGGCTCCGCGCTTCGGCTGGCGGGGCGTGGGCCTCGGTGCCGCCGCGAAGCTGGGCATCTGGACGCTGGCGACCACCGCGGTGGGCCAGCTGACGTTCCTGTACGTCATGAGGGTCGCGTCCCAGCCGGGCGCCGAGCGCGAGCGGCTCCAGGAGGCGGGCAATCCCCTGTGGCAGCAGGTCCCCGGCAACACGGTGCTCGAGATCGCGTCGCAGCTGTACCTCCTGCCGCACTCGATCATCGCCCTGTCCCTGGCCACGGTGCTGTTCAACAGGATGACCGAGGCGTCCCAGGCGGGGAACCGTGCCGGCGTCCGGGAGGCGCTCTCGCACGGCCTGCGCACCATGGCCGTCGCAACGGTCTTCGCGGCCCTCGCCCTGTTCGCGCTGGCCGCGCCGCTGGGCATGTTCTTCTCCGGCGGCCGCGCGTCGGACGGCGTCATGCTCGCCCAGACCCTGAGCATCCTGGCGCTCAGCACGCCGTTCATGAGCGCGAACTTCATGATGGCCCGCGTCTTCTACGCCAAGGAGGATGCGCGGACCCCGTTCAAGATCCAGCTGTGGCTCGCGATCCTCAACGTGGTGGGTGCGTTCACGATCCAGTTCCTGCCGCCGCGGTACATCATCTTCTCGATCGCCGGCCTCTACACGGTCGGGAACATCCTCTCCGTGGTCCTCAGCAGCCACTACCTCCGCCGGCAGCTCGGCCACCTCGACGGGCCCACGGTCGCCCGCTCGTACATCCGGATGGGCTACGCGGCGACGGGCTCCGCCCTGGTGGGGGCCCTCGCCGTCGGGCTGCTCGGCGGCTACAACCCGAGCGGCTTCATCTGGAGCTCCAACTGGGCGGCGCTCGCGGCGATTGTGATCATCGCCGTGCCGATGCTCGTGGTCTACTTCGTGCTGCTGCGGCTCTTCCGCGTCAGCGAGGTGCAGGACCTGCTCGGCCCGATCCTCGGACGCCTCGGCGGGCGGTTCGCGCAAGGCGGCGGCGCCCCGCCGTCGCCCGTCCCGGCGCACGACGGCGCCGCTGCCGCCGGCTCCCAGCCGGAGCGCACCGAGGCGCCCATCACCGCCGCCCTCACCACGATCTCGGATGACACCGGCATCATCCCGCGCATCTCGGGCCAGTTCGACCCGGTCATGTACCGGGCCAGGCCGGCCACGGCGCCCGTCGAGAGGATCCCGGGGCGCCACACGTTCCAGGGACCGCCAGGAGAGAATCCGCACTTCCCCGACGAGTCGGACCACCACCGCCCCGAGGCTTGACAGCCCCTTCCGCTAGGATCACTAGCAGCACAAGCGCGGCCACCGGTCGTGCCCGCGCCAGCGACCAGGAGGTATCCGTGGCCCAGTCCATCGACGTCGGCACCGTGCTCGGGGGGCGGTACAAAGTCACGTCTTCGATCGTGACGTCCCACGAGAGCGATCTTGTCCTCGGCGGCGTGGACCAGGTCCTGAACCGGCCCGTGAGCATTCTCGTTGCCGGGCCCTCGAACGCGGACCAGCTGGCCCAGAGCGCCCGCGAGGTGGCCATGGGCGAGCGGCACGGGGCCGTGCAGGTGCTGGATCTCGGGATCAGCCACGGCTCCACGTACCTCATCACGAACCACACCTCGCCCGCGGACCTGCTCGACCTGATCGTCCCGCAGGAGACGCCGTACGTCGAGCCGTTCTTCACCGACACCCTCGGCAGCGAGATCTTCGGCGAGTCGCGGTCCCGCGAGCCCGAGACGTACGACGGCATGGTCGACCCTGGCCGTCCCGACCAGTACATCCGCTACGACGACTACGGCGAGCCGGAGCATCCCGAGGACCAGGGTGCCCACGGCGGCGGTGCTCCTGGGGGTGCTCCTGGCGCGGCGGCCGCTGGGGCCGCGGGCGCGG
Organism: Sinomonas sp. RB5; assembly: GCF_054063535.1. Taxonomy (NCBI): domain Bacteria; kingdom Bacillati; phylum Actinomycetota; class Actinomycetes; order Micrococcales; family Micrococcaceae; genus Sinomonas; species Sinomonas sp. RB5. The sequence goes on along the minus strand of NZ_JBSSGJ010000008.1, from coordinate 149,342 downwards.
CTGCTGCGGCAGCTGCGGCAGCTGCGGCCCGGCGGGAACACCAGCAGTACGAGTCGGGCGGGTTCCCCCCGGTGCAGGACCGGCCCACGCAGCAGCAGCCGCGTACGGCGCAGGGCGCCAGCGCACCCGGGGCGGTCCCGCCGCCTCCGCAGGCACCCCCGCGCTCGGCCGGCACGCCGTCCTCTTCGGCGGACACGTCCACCCAGGCCTTCGGTGCCGCGGCTGCGGGTGCCGCCGCGGGCGCAGGTGCGGGTGCCGCGGCCGAGCCTGCCTCGGAGGCCGCATCGCCGAAGGTCACGCCCTGGTCGTCAGCCGGTAACCGGGACGCCTCGGGCGGGGCCCCCACCGCCGCCGCTCCGCAGCAGAGGCCGGCCGTGCAGCCTCAGCCGCGCCAGCAGCAGCCGTCCGCCGGCGCCGCGCCATTCCTGCCGGCGGCGGTCAGGCCGTCGTCGCCCGCCACCGACGATGGCGACTACGAGGACGACGAGTCGACGCGCCCACGTTCGATGCCCTGGCTCGTCGGCGGGGTGCTCGCCGTCGTGCTCATCGCCGCGCTCATCTTCGCCTTCACCACCCTCGGAGGGCTGTTCCAGCCGCAGCAGGGCGGCACCGCGAGCACCGGCCAGGCCAGCCAGCAGCCGACCGCCAGCCAGGAGCCGAGCGCGTCCGCCTCGGCCGAGCCGACCGCCCCTGCGGCGCCCCCGGCCATCGACTCGGTCACCCGACTCAACCCGGAGGAGCTCTCCTTCGCGAACGCCTTCGACAGCAGGCTCCCGCTGACCTTTGACGGGAACACCGCGACCTACTGGTCCGACATGGAGTTCGCGCGGGAGGACTGGGGCGGATTCACCAAGAGCGTCGCCCTCTCGGTCAAGCTCGCAAACCCCGCCCAGATCAAGCAGGTCACCCTCATCCAGTCCGGAGGATCGGGCGGCAACCTGAGCATCTACACCAACAGCCAGCCGAGCCTCAGCGGAGCCGCCCTCGCTGGGACCACGTCCTTCACCGGGCCGCAGGTGTCGGTGCCGGTCAGCGGCTCGCCGACCGCACAGTACGTGATCATCCAGATCAATGCGCTGCCCCGGCTCTCCGCTCCCAAGACGCAGTACCCGTACGGGCTGCGCCTCGCTGAGATCAAGGTCGAGTAGCGGCCGCTCCGCACGCACGTCGTGGAGGGCCCCGGGTCACACCCGGGGCCCTCCACTGTTTCACGGGTGCGTGTGACCCCTGCTTGGGATGTGCCCCGGCCCCATGGGTACCCTTGGACCAGACAGCGTCCCGGAATATCGATATCCATCGGCGTGTTGTGGATGCTGACGCCAACCGTTGAATGCCAAGGAAGAGGTACGCACTCCGTGAGCACTGCAGAGACAAGCGCAGAGATCCGCGACGTCATCGTCGTCGGATCGGGTCCCGCGGGGTACACCGCCGGAATCTATACCGCGCGAGCCAACCTTAATCCGTTGATCTTTGCTGGTTCCGTGACCGCGGGCGGTGAGCTCATGAACACCACCGAGGTGGAGAACTTCCCCGGCTTCCCCGAGGGAGTCCAGGGTCCCGAGCTCATGGACAAGTTCGAGCAGCAGGCCTCGAAGTTCGGCGCACAGATCGAGTTCGAAGACGTCGAGTCGCTCGAGCTCGAGGGCGAGATCAAGTCCGTGACGTTGGCCAGCGGTGAGACCTACCGGGCACGCACCGTGATCATCGCGACGGGCTCCGCCTACCGCGAGCTCGGTCTCCCCAACGAAAAGCGGCTGTCGGGCCATGGAGTGAGCTGGTGCGCCACGTGCGACGGCTTCTTCTTCAAGGACCAGGACATCGCCGTGATCGGCGGCGGCGACTCGGCCATGGAGGAGGCCCTCTTCCTCACGAAGTTCGCCCGCTCGGTCACTGTGGTTCATCGCCGTGACTCCCTGCGCGCCTCCAAGATCATGGCGGACCGTGCGCTCGCCCACGAGAAGATCACCTTCGTGTGGAACTCGGCGGTTGCAGACGTGATCGGCGCTGACAAGGTCACGGGCCTCCGGCTCAAGAGCACCGTGGACGGTACCGAGTCCGAGATCGCAGTGACCGGTGTTTTCGTGGCGATCGGCAACGATCCGCGGACGAGCCTGGTCAAGGACGTCCTCGCGCTCACTCCCGAGGGCACCATCGCCGTGGAGGGCAGGTCCTCGAAGACGAGCATCCCGGGCGTCTTCGCCGCCGGCGATGTTGTGGATCCCACCTACCGTCAGGCCATCACGGCAGCCGGTTCGGGTTGTGTCGCCGCTCTCGACGTCGAACACTACCTGGCCGACGTCGAGGCCCGCTCCCTCGCAGCACAGTCCTGAGACCCACCCTAGAGATCGGATCAGAAGAGATGAGCAACGCCAAGAACGTCACTGACGCCGAGTTCACTGACAAGGTCCTCATGTCCGAGAAGCCTATCATTGTGGACTTCTGGGCCGAATGGTGCGGACCGTGCCGCAAACTCGGCCCGATCCTCGATGACATCTCCGTCGAATACGCCGACAAGGTGGATGTCGTGAAGGTGGACGTCGACAACAACCCGAACATTGCCGCCGAGTATGGGATCACATCGATCCCCGCCGTGTACCTGTTCGAGAAGGGCAAAGTCACGGGCACCGTCATCGGCGCCCGGCCCAAGCAGTACTTCGAGAAGGAGTGGAACGAGGTCCTCGCGAAGTAGGACTGGCTTCCGCAGCTGCGATGCTGGGGGGAGGACGCCAAGAGGCGTCCTCCCCCTTTTCTTATGCAACGCTGCCCCGCACACGTTCTCCATTGCACGCGCTAGTGCGGGTCGTCGGTGTTTCACGTGAAACGCCGCTGCCGTCGTAGACCAGCTCGCGCCCCTATGAGGCGCGCGAGCCGACAATCGACGCACGCGCGGCTCTCATCCTCGCAGCACCGCGTTCGCACATCCCTGCTTGCGCGTCCTATTCACCCGGAAGCCCGATCGCCCAGGCTGTTCCGACCGCTGTTTCACGTGAAACGAAGGTCCGTCGTGTGCCCGCTGTTGAGAAGCCCGCGCCGAGGATTTTCCGTAGAAAGAGACACCTCCTATCGAGGTGGTCCTGCTAATCCCACATCGACAGCAGCCCCTAAAGCCCAAGTGACCAGGCTGCATGGTGGGGCCACCACGGAACCGCAATTCCGCCGATACAACGCCGCAACCATACCTTGGGACCCGCACCCCGGGGGCATCAGATCCCACGGACGGACAGCGGTCAGCATTGAAATCAGCGCAAACTCAGGACCTGCAGGTTGGCAATACCCTGAACGGCTAGTGTTTGCAGCGGATCGCTTCGTGTCACCACCTACTCCTATCCGCTTACCTGTAACTGCCGACACACGAGCACCACCGGCCAGCAGGAACGTTCACGTGGCGGAAACGGGGTGCTCGCTACGCCGCATGCCCTCTGGACAGATTCGCGGCCCGCCGTCGTTGCGTCGTGAGCCGACGATTTTGGATTCTCGACCAGGAGCGTGAGCGGGCCGCAGCATCGGACGCAATCTCACCCGCGTCGCGCTAGTCACGCGTTGCAATGGACGAGATTTCACTAGAAGTGCGCCCGTCGGTCTTCCAGACGCCCGTAGACGATCGACGGTCGTCCCCGGCTCATGTACCGGACAACATAGCGCTTCCTCGCAGGCGGCGGTGATGGGCCGGTCCGACGATCTACACCAGCTGCCGGCGATGGATCGCTGCTGACCCCCCGGCAGCAGTTACGGTCTGTAGGCCAGCGAGACTTCTACTAGATGCCAAATCCGCGCCGATCGACGGGCAGACGCGTCGGTTCCCTCACAGAGCCGGTCGATGCCCTAGCCGATCGTCATCACGGTTTCTCGACGACTTGGGACACGCCCGAACGCGGCAAGGGCGGCCGCATCGAAACAGTCTGTCGATGTTCGGTCTTCGAACGCCCCAGTCCTGTGCTGGGGCGCTCGCCCGGAGACGTGCCGCTCGCGAGGACGGTCCGTGCACCTTGCCCAGCGTTGCGACGGACAGCAGCGCCCGCGTTCGCCCGGGCCCGGTCGGCAGACTGGCCCCGCTACGGGGCGGCACCCCAGATGCGTACGGCGACGAGGCGTCGCCCTTGAGTGGCAGGCGTGAGGAAGGGTCGTGGCCACGTCAGGGACGCGAAAGGGTGCGCAGGGCGCTGTCTCTGTTTCCCGTGAAACACCGCGCCTATGGTTTCACGTGAAACGACGCCTCTCCTTACGGCCGGGCCGGCAGCTTGTGGAACGCCCATCCATGGGTACAGGCGCCCGGGTTATCCACACCAAACCCAACCCACAGCCCAGTACTCCACAGGGTTATCCACAGGCAATATCCACAGCCGGTTCTGCCGCGCTGTGCTGGCGCGCGACGTTACCAGCTGAGGCAAGGAGAGCAAGCGGCATTGTCCCCTCCGGGCGTGGACTCGTTGTGGGCACCAATTCGCAGCCGCCGTCGACCTCCAGCGACGAAGCACCCGACGTCGCCCACAAAACTCGGCCGGAGTCGGCTGATTTCAGCCCCCACTCATCCATTGGATCACGTATCGGAGCGCCTGGGCTTACTCACTGCCGGGCCTGGATACCGCGACGACGCGATCATTGCATGAACACAAAGGACCCCAGCCCGCACCTTCCACGCCGGCGCTATACACATGTCTCCGCCCACCGCCACGGACGTCGCAGATCCACAGCACTTATCCCCACCGTTATCCACAGGCTCGACGTCGACGGCTTCGAGATCCGCACAGGGATATCCACAGGCGATCTCGTGCGCCTGGGTGGCCCATTGGCAACGGACACCGCCGCGACCGCCAGTGCGCACAGCTGGGGCCGGCCACCGACCGGGTCGAACCTCGACCGTCCGCTGTGGCCCACAGGGCTCTCGCTCATCCACTCTGTCTAATCGCTGCTCGCCTGCGGAGCCCCCCGCACGCTTGAGTACCCCGATGCGCGCTGTCGAGTCCCTGGCACCCCGGCAGCCCCAGCTCGACCAGTCGCGGAAACGGCAGCGGTACGGAAGTCTGGCCGACCCGAGCGGCCGCGCATGATCGGCCAGCCTACGCCGCCATGACTGCTCGAGCCCGAGGCTAGTGGGTAGCTCGGAGAGGCCCTACGAGCCGACACGGTGCTCGGACGTCTGCCGTCTCTGCACATCACAAACCCGCACGAACCCGCAACCGGGCGGCCTCTAACAACCCACGCCACCCCGGCGAGCTGGCGCGGCCCGGGCTGTACATATCGCAGTCGTACTGCTCGCGCGGGCCTGGACCGGCGCCTGCCCCTCGGCGCGGGAGACGAGTCCCAAGTCGCTGGTTTCACGTGAAACACCTCCCTGCGCCGGCACACCGAAGCGCCCGATCACGTCGTGAACAACGAGCTCGCGTCGAGCCTCTTCGGAAAGTGCCGGCCACGATTTCCCCGCCGGCCAAGGCCTCCGTTCGAGGTAGCACGGGTCCTTCCCATGACCAGAGAGTGACGAAGAGGCAGATCACGCCCGCTGACGCGGCTCGCAGGCGTTACTGTCTGGCCAACCGCAGCGCGAGTCGAATCCGTCCCGTGCCGTCTCTCGAACCGCGCCGGGACCGGTATGGCCGAAGTGCCACCATGGCCACGGGGGCTAGGGCCAGGTTTCGAACGAGCCCAGGTCAGGCATAGCGGGTATAGGGCCTGCCTCCCGCTCTCGGCCAGCCGCCAGGACTGTCGATCGGCGTCACACCCCGCCTCCCAACGGAGGGGTCCTGGGGACGACATGGGTGCATCGTTTCACGTGAAACACCGGTAGCAGTGCCAAAGGGCCATAGCGCGCGCAGTCCGACGACAGCTCTGCGTCCGACCCGCGGCTCTCGTGGGTCCGCAACGATTCCCTCTTGCCGGGTATCGCTGTGCTGACAGGCCCTGTCGTGAACCGGCACCCAGTGTCGGCCACGGCGGAATTCGAAAGCCGAGTGCGTACCCCCTTTAAGGACGTCGACCTTGAGCGGCGTCTCGGTGTCCGCGGTTCCGAGGCGACCACAATGACGGTAACCCTTACTTCGAATCCGCAGGTTCGAAGCGGAATCATCGCACTTCCCACGACGTACTGGCGATTCGCCCGCACACCACCTGGTTCTTGGCATCGCGCTTGCGAACACGCGCGAGCCAACAGGGGTTCCGACCACAGCAAATGGCACCCCCACGATCGTCCTCCAAGGAAACGCGGCAACACCGCCTCTTAGGCAAGTGGATTTCTCTTGCAGTGTGGCCGACAGCGCCGCCGCCGCAGAAAGGGATCAAGCTCGCGGGGGGGCACTGCTTGGGCCTCGTGGACACAGATTCTTGGGCCGCGCGGAAGTGGGCGCGCGCGACGAATACGCGGTGCCCGAGACGCCAACGGGTTGCGTGGGGTCCGACTCTAGAAGTTGTCCCCCGCCTCCCGTCCTTCGCTGCTCCCAGCACCACCTTCAGGAGGGGTCTTTGAATCCACAGATCTGAAGGATTGTCACAGTATTCCCCGTGACGTGCTGGCGATTCAGCCGCACTCTACCCGATTCCCGGAAGCGCATGCGTCGTGCAATGCGCGATGCGCCCGCAGCTCACGCCCTGGGCGCGGGCTTGTGCATTGGCGCTCGATGCGCAAACCTCCGGCAGCGATGCGCAGATCCGTGCACTTGATTCAGGCTGTCGAGCGACACCTGCAGAGGCCGCGGGGACGTTCCGCGTCCACCCACCAACGGCTGCAGCTTCCTGCCGGCGCTGCGTGCAAAGGATCGGGGCCTGTTTCACGTGAAACAGGCCCCGATCAAGCAGCAGTTCCGCTCAGCCCTCGCTGGCGGTCGGAGGATCACTCCTCTTCGGGGCTGATGAGCGTCATGATCCGGTTGAGGTCTTCCACCGAGGCAAACTCGATGCTGACCTTCCCCTTGCGTGCACCGAGGGTGATCTTGACGTTGGTGTCGAGACGATCGGCAAGGTTGGACGCCAGGAAATCGAGCCGCTCGTGGCGCGCATTGTTCCGAGCAGACGTACGGCGAGCGTCCTGCGGCTCCTGGTAGAGCGCGACGGCTTCCTCGGTGGCACGCACTGACAGCCCCTCGGCGACGATCTTCTGCGCCATGCGCTCGATTGCGGCGTCATCCGGAAGAGAAAGGAGAGTTCGAGCATGGCCAGCACTGAGCACCCCAGCCGCCACTCGGCGCTGGACGAGGGGAGGCAGGCGCAGAAGCCGGATGGTGTTTGAGACCTGCGGACGCGAGCGGCCGAGGCGATCGGCAAGTTCCTCATGCGTAGTTCCGAAGTCCTCGAGCAGCTGCTGATAGGCGGCAGCTTCTTCGAGCGGATTCAGCTGGCTCCGGTGGAGGTTCTCGAGGAGCGCATCGCGGAGGAGCGCATCGTCACCGGTGTCCCGGACGATAGCGGGAATCGCATCCAGCCCCGCGGCCTTGGCCGCGCGCCAGCGGCGCTCACCCATGACCAGTTCGTAGCTTTCGCTACCGGATTCGGTTGACTTCCGGACAACAATCGGCTGGAGGATGCCGATCTCACGCACCGAGTGCACCAGCTCGGCCATGTCTTCCTCGTCGAAGACCGTGCGGGGCTGCTTCCGGTTCGGGTGGATGTCGTCCACAGGAATCTCGGCGAACTGTGCCCCCGGCACCTCGACGAGGTCCAGCTCATCCTCCGTCTGCGCGCGCCTCGACCGGCTCCGGGGCGCCTTGGCCTGCGGCGGGGCCACCTCGTCGGGGACAGAGCCCCGACGGCCCTCCTCGTTCTCAGCCTCCGGAGCGCTGGAGGACGACTGCGAGGTCGAGGGCTTCTCGGCGCCCTGGCCTCCACGGTCAACAGCCGGCTTCTCGGCCGGAACCTCTGCAGCGGTGCCGAGGGACTCCCCCTGCTCCTGCGCTTCCTCGGCGGACCGCCGCCCGGTGTCGGGGAAGAACAGGTCAACGGGGCGCGACGGCGTCGTCGAGCCGCTAGCCGGTGCCGTGCTCGGGATGAGGGCTCCCAAACCCCGGCCGAGTCCTCGGCGCTTCTCGCTCATAGCGGTTTCCTCCCTTGAGCCCGTTCGCCCGGGCACTGGCTGTTCAGAGGTGATGCGAGACTGGTGACCCGCCAACGAGCTAGCGCTCCGCGATCTCGGCCGCGGCCTCGAGGTAGGACAGTGCACCGGTCGACGTCGGATCGTAGGTCAGCACGGTCTGCTGGTAGCTGGGAGCCTCCGAGATCCGGACAGAACGCGGCACCACTGCTTCCAGGACCTGCTCGGGGAAGTGCTCGCGCACCTCGGAGGCCACCTGGGCCGCGAGGTTCGTCCGGCCGTCGTACATGGTGAGGAGAATCGTGGAGACGCGCAGGTCCGCGTTGAGGTGCTTCTGGATCATCTCGATGTTCTTGAGCAGCTGGCTCAGTCCCTCGAGGGCGTAGTACTCGCACTGGATCGGAATGAGTACCTCGGTCGCCGCGCAGAAGGCGTTGACCGTGAGGAGGCCCAGGCTCGGCGGGCAATCGATGAAGATGTAGTCCAGGCGCTCGAGCCCAGCCTTCTGGCGCTCGGCGGCGTAGTTGTCGATGGCACGGCGCAGACGCTGCTCGCGTGCGACCAACGAGACCAGCTCGATCTCGGCGCCCGCCAAGTGGATCGTCGCGGGCGCGCAGACCAGGTTCTCCACGTCGGGGCAGGGTGCCACCACGTCGTTCAGCGGGGCATCGTTGATGAGGACGTCGTAGATGCTCTCGACTTCCGAATGGTGCTCGATGCCGAGGGCCGTCGACGCGTTGCCCTGGGGGTCGATGTCGATCACCAGGACCTGCATGCCCGCAGAGGCCAGGGCCGCGGCGATGTTGACGGTCGTGGTGGTCTTGCCGACCCCGCCCTTCTGGTTCGACACCGTGAAGACGCGGGTGTTGTCAGGACGGCGGAGCGTGCGTCCACTGAGCCTCTCGCGGCGCCGCGCCTCACTCGCGAGCTGGCTCGCGATCGGGCTGCCCTCATCGAGGTTCTGGAGGAAGGACTGGGCATCGCCCTTCGGCGCAGCCAAGAGCTCGGCCGGGACCGAGGGCGGCTGCGGACCGGTTTCCGTGGGGCCGCTGGCCGTGGCGCGTGCAGACCCCAGCGTCAAAAAGGGAGGTATGCGCTGGGCCGACGTCTCGCCACTGGTCACTGTCAACTCACTCTCGATTCGCGTCGATTGCCTCTCCCTAGACTAACGGTTCAACCCGTCCTCCCGCGGGAGTTCAGGCCTCGCCGACATCGATCCTCACGACAGTCGTCGGCTCCTCCAGCAGGCTCTCGCCCACGGTGTGCACGTCTACGGAGTGGCCCTTGAACTTCCGGATGGCCTTGGCGGCCTTCTCCACTTCCTCCGCGGCACTGCGTCCCTTGATCGCCACCAGCGTGCCGGACCCGCGCAGCAGCGGGAGCGTCATGGGCACCAGCGTCGCGAGCGCGGACACGGCTCGGGCGGTGACGAAATCGGCGTCGACCTCGCCCGCAACCTGCTCGGCCCGTCCCCGGAGCACCGCGACGTTGGCAAGGCCCAGGTCGGCGACGACCTCCTCGAGCCAGTGCACACGCCGCTCGAGCGGCTCGATGAGCGTCAGGTGAAGGTCAGGCCGTGCGATGGCAAGGCACAGGCCGGGCAGCCCGGCCCCGCTCCCCACGTCTGCGACGCGTGCGCCCTCGGGGAATTCGGACTCGATGACAGCACAGTTGAGCACGTGCCGGCTCCACAGCCGCGGGACCTCCCGCGGACCGATCAGGCCGCGCTCGAGGCCGGACGTGGCGAGGTGGCGCACGTAGCGGCGCGCGAGGTCGAGGCGGTCGCCGAACAGGTGCTCGGCAGCGGCCAGATCGTTCCCGACCAGCTCGGGCACGCCGTCGACGGCGGCCTCAGCGGGTGACTTCTCGGCCACGTCGTCAGTCGGCCGAGACGACGATGTGCCGAGCGGCGCCCTCACCCTCGGATTCACTGACGAACCCGAGCTCGGCCACGGCGTCGTGCACGATCTTCCGCTCGTAGGAGCTCATCGGGTCGAGGTGGACCGTCGTCTCGCCGGCCTTGACCCGCTCGACGGCCGTCTCGGCGAGTTCCTGCAGCCGCACGGACCGCTCCCCGCGGTATCCATTGATGTCCAGGACGAGCCGCGAGCGGTTCCCGGTGGCCGAGAGCACGGAGAGGCGCGTGAGCTCCTGGAGGGCCTCGAGGACCTCACCGTCGGCCCCGACGAGGGTGTCGAGCCCCTCGGCCTCGTCATCCCCGACCACAGAAAGGTAGGTCCGGCCGTTGCGGACCTCGATGTCGATGTCGCCGTCGATGTCGGCGATGTCGAGGAGCTCCTCCAGATAGTCGGCGGCGACGTCGCCCTCCTCCTCGAGCCGGCTGAGCGGCGTCTGGGAGGCGGCGTCCTCGGCGTCGTGGTCCTCGGGAACGTTCACGGCAGTGCTCTCGGAGGTCATGACTTCTTCTTCCTGTTCTTCCGCTGCGGCTGCTGGCGCTGCGTCTTGGGCTCCGGCGGCGGCGGGATGTCCTCGGGCCGCATGACCTTGCCCGTGGTGACGTCGATCGGGGCGAGGCCCTTCGCGGCCCTGCGCTCGTTGAGGGCCCGAGCGGCAGGCGAACCGGGAGCGGGCATCCGGCGGATCACGTAGAACTGCTGGCCCATGGTCCACAGGTTGGAGATCGTCCAGTAGATCAGGACGCCGATCGGGAAGTTGATGCCGCCGATGCCGAAGACGAGCGGGAGGATGTAGAGCAGGATCTTCTGCTGGCGCATGAACGGGCTGGCCATGGCCGCCTCGGACATGTTCTTGGCCATGATCTGCTTCTGGGTGATGAACTGCGAGGCCGTCATCGCCACAATCATGAGGATCGAGAGGATGGCCACGGCGACCGCGTCGCCCCCACCGCCGTGCAGCAGCGACGCGGAGAGCGGTGCCCCCAGAATGCTCGAGTTGTGGAACTGCTCGACCTGGTCATGGGTCATCGCACCGATGCCGGTGTTGTTCGCCTGGGCGTTGCTGATCCCCGAGAGGACCCGGAAGAGCCCGAAGAAGAACGGCATCTGGATCAGCATGGGGAGGCAGGCGGAGAACGGGTTGGTCCCGTGCTGCTTGTAGAGCGCCATCTGTTCCTGGGCCATGGCCTGGCGCGAGAGCTGGTCGGTCTTGCCCTTGTACTTCGCCTGCAGCTTCTGGAGGTCTGGCTGCAGCAGCTGCATGCCGCGCTGGGCCTTGATCTGCTTGACGAAGACTGGGATCAGCGCGCCGCGGATCACCAGGACGAGCCCGATGATGGAGAACGTCCAGGTCCAGCCGCTCGCTGCGGGCAGGCCGATGAAGGACAGGGCCTCGTGGAAGGCCACCATGACGAAGGAGACCAGCCACTCGAAGGGCAGAAGTATTGTCCCTAGAGGGTCCATGCGTTTTCCCTGTTCCTCATGTCAGTTACTCGTGTCGTTGGGGCGCGGGCCTGCGGGGCCAGCACCGTCGGTCCAGAAGCGGTCCGGGTGGTTCAGCACGACGATCCGCGGGATGCGGTCCTCGGGCCAATGGCGGTGGCCCTCCGGGACCGGATCGATGCCCCCGGCGTTCCAGGGATGGCATCGGGCCAGCCGGCGCACCGCCAGATACGATCCTCGCACAGCGCCGTGCACGGTGACGGCCTCGAGGGCGTACGCCGAGCAGGAGGGGAAGAACCGGCACACCTGTCCGTACAGGGGTGACACGACGGCGCGGTAGACCTTCAGCAGCAGGATGAGCACGTGCTGCGGAAGGGTCCAGACGAAACGGCCGACGCCGGCCGCCCACCTGACGGCCGCCGGTCGCCGCGCGCCGGCGGGCATCTCAGCCACCGCTGCCATCCGCTGTCCTCTCCCGTCCGGCGGCCCCGTCGGGGCCGGTGCCCCGCTCGAGGCGGCGCAGGGCTGCGCCGAGCGCCGATTCGTAGTCCGTGCTGAGGTCGTCCCAGCTCGCCGTCGACGACGCGGGGAGGGCGCGGACCACGACGTCGAGTCCGACAGGGCGCACGCGCACCGTCGAGGCGGCGGCCTCCCTCAGCCTCCGTTTAACGAGGTTGCGTGTGACTGCGTTCCCCACCGCCTTGGACACGATGAAACCGAACCGGCTCGCCCGCTCGCCAGTGGGGGCCGCATACAGCACGACGTTCCGGCGCCCTTGGCGGACGCCGGAACGTACGGTATGCGTAAAGTCCGCGCCGGAGCGCAGGCGGTGGGCCGCGGCGAGCATCAGTCCGCCATCAGCGCGTGCCCGCGATCCGACCCGGCCGAGTCAGGACTCAGGCCGAGAGCTCAGCGCGGCCCTTGGACCGGCGCGCAGCCAGGATGGCGCGGCCGGCGCGGGTGCGCATGCGCAGACGGAAACCGTGCTTCTTGGCACGACGGCGGTTATTCGGCTGAAAAGTCCGCTTGCTCACTTCTCTCACTCCAGTAGATCGAGCGCGTCTGCCGGACGGGTCGAAGTGCTGGCGGACGCTATGTATTCATGGCCTGCCGCCCCCGCCGCGCCTCATGCCGGCATCCGCAGCACGGGCACCCGGAGGGGCTGTGCGTGGGGCGTGCCGAGGGCATGCGACAGGAGAAGTAGGCAGACACAAAGGACTTAACGACGTTAGGGCACGGCAAGGGGCGGCGTCAATTCGCCGTGCGGGTCCCTGGCCGCGCCCGTGCGGCCAAGATCCCCCGTGATGAGGTTGTCCCCAGCTGTGGCCAACTCCACTCACAGGCCTGTGGACAGCGCCCCGGCGCGGCCCCCGCCGAGAACTTCACCAGTGTAATTCCTCGGGCCTCCGATGCCAGCTATCTTCTGGGTTGTCCCATCATCTAGGCTGTCCCAGTGCCCTCCTCCACGTCTGTGGGTATCCCTGTGGATGAAACAAGCGGTTCAGAGGATGCGGGCGCACTGACGGGGGGATGAAACGCCTCCCTGCCCGCGTCCGGTTCGCCCCCGGTCATCGTCGCGTCACGAACGCGAGGGCAGCGAGGGCGTGAGAAGCGAAGCAGGCAGGTAGAGGAGCACATGGGACCAGAGGAAGCCAACGAAGCCAACACCCTTGGCAGTTCGTGGCGCCGCGTGGTGCGCCTCCTCGAGGAGGACGACCGGGTCTCGCCGCGCCAGCGCGGATTCGTCTCGCTGGCCCAGGCCCAGGGGCTCATCGGCTCGACCCTCCTCGTCGCCGTCCCCAATGAGCTCACCCGCGAGGTCCTGCAGGGGCAGGTCAAGTCCGCCCTCGACGACGCGCTCCGTTCGGTCTTCTCTGAGGACATCCGGTGCGCAATCGACGTCGACACCGACCTCGTGCCCGTGCGGGCCGAGACGTTCGAGCCGGTCAAGCGCCCCGAGATCCGCGAAAGCATCCGGGAGGAGCTGCGCCCCGCGCCGACGCCGCCGAGCACGTCGCAGGAGGTCAGCCGCCTCAACCCCAAGTACGTGTTCGACACCTTCGTGATCGGCGCCTCGAACCGCTTCGCGCATGCGGCGGCCGTCGCGGTCGCCGAGGCTCCGGCCAAGGCCTACAACCCGCTGTTCATCTACGGCGACTCGGGCCTCGGCAAGACGCACCTCCTGCACGCGATCGGCCACTACGCACGCCGCCTCTACAACGGCATCCGCGTGCGGTACGTGAACTCGGAGGAGTTCACCAACGACTTCATCAACTCCATCCGCGACGACGAGGGCACGAGCTTCAAGACCACGTACCGGAACGTGGACCTGCTCCTGATCGACGACATCCAGTTCCTCGCCGGCCGCACGGGAACCATGGAGGAGTTCTTCCACACGTTCAACGCCCTGCACAACAGCAACAAGCAGGTCGTCATCACCTCGGACCAGCCGCCCAAGGCCCTGCACGGCTTCGAGGACCGGATGAAGTCCCGCTTCGAGTGGGGCCTCCTGACGGACATCCAGCCGCCGGACCTCGAGACGCGTATTGCGATCCTCCGCAAGAAGGCCAACAGCGAGGGCCTCTCCGCGCCGGATGACGCGCTCGAGTACATCGCGTCCCGCATCTCGGCGAACATCCGCGAGCTCGAGGGTGCCCTGATCCGCGTGACGGCGTTCGCGAGCCTCAACAAGCAGCCCGTCGACGTGGCCTTGGCCGAGATGGTGCTCAAGGACCTCATCACCGACGAGTCCGCACTGGAGATCACGTCGGAGCAGATCCTCACGGAGACCGCGGCGTACTTCAAGCTCACCGTCGAGGAGCTCAACAGCAAGTCCCGCACGCGCACGCTCGTGACGGCCCGCCAGATCGCCATGTACCTGTGCCGCGAGCTCACGGACATGTCCCTGCCGAAGATCGGGCAGGTGCTCGGCGGCCGCGACCACACCACGGTCATCCACGCCGACCGCAAGATCCGCGAGCTGATGGCGGAGCGCCGCGCGATCTACAACCAGGTGACGGAGCTGACGAACAAGATCAAGCAGGCCCAGCGGGGACTCTAGCCCGCAGGGGCCTCGCGCCCGCGCGTGCCTTATTAACAGGCGGCTGTGGACAACCCTGTGGATGCTTAAGTGCACATCCCGGCCGCATGGGCTTAAAACCCCCAGGACCGCTGTGGAGAGCCCGAACGACACGAATCCGGGGATCCACAGTCCGCCCTCAGGCTCTCCCTGCCGGATCAACACCGGATGAACAGCCCAGTTCCGCGGCAGGCCGCGGCCACAGGCGGTTATCCACAGTTTCCACAGCACTTATTAACACCACCAATTACAAGAATCTTCAGACTCGTTAGCCAACAGTTGCCCTTCCCCGCCCGGACAGCACCCGACCCGGACCGGAAGCCCGGCAGCACCGACGCCGCTGGCTTGAACCCGTCGGCGCCCATGGGGCTAAGCTGTGCTCAACGCTTGCTGTGGGTCCGCCGCCTCGAACCGAGGCCCTGGCCGGACCCGGCCGGCACCCCTGAACGTGTGCCCCCGCGGCCAATGAGACAGCGATGAAAGGCGGAACGCGTCCGTGAAGTTCCGAGTCGAACGGGATGTCCTCACCGAGGCCGTGAGCTGGGCGGCCCGCTCGCTCTCTCCGCGTCCCCCTGTGCCTGTCCTGGCCGGTCTTCTGCTCAAGGCGCATGACGGCGTCGTCAGCCTGAGCAGCTTCGACTACGAGACGTCGGCACGCCTCGAGATCCCCGCCGAGATCCGCGAAGAGGGCACCATCCTGGTCTCCGGACGACTCCTCGCGGACATCTGCCGCAGCCTCCCCGCCGCTCCCGTGGACGTGGAGACGGACGGCACCAAGGTCACCCTCACGTGCCGCCGCAGCTCCTTTCACCTCGCCACGATGCCCGAGGCCGAGTACCCGCCCCTTCCCGGGCTCCCGGCCATCCTCGGCTCCGTCTCCGGCGACACATTCGCCAAGGGCGTCGCCCAGGTGACGATCGCCGCGAGCAAGGACGACACCCTGCCCATCCTCACCGGCGTGCGGATGGAGATCGAGAACGAGCTCATCACCCTGCTCGCCACCGACCGCTACCGCCTCGCGATGCGCGAGATCCCCTGGAATCCCGCGAGCCCCGGCACCTCCACCGCCGCCCTCGTGAAGGCGAAGACCCTCAGCGAGGTCGCCAAGACCTTGGGCGGCTCCGGCGAGCTGAGCCTTGCCCTGGCAGACGACGACTCGCGGCTGATCGGCTTCGAGAGCGGCGGCCGCACCACGACCTCGCTCCTGGTCGACGGCGACTATCCCAAGATCCGGTCCCTCTTCCCCGAGTCGACCCCGATCCACGCCGTGGTCGCCACCCAGGAACTGGTGGAGGCCGTGCGCCGTGTCTCGCTCGTCGCCGAGCGCAACACCCCGGTCCGCCTCGCGTTCACCGACGGCCTCGTGACCCTCGACGCGGGCACAGGCGAGGACGCCCAGGCCTCCGAGGAGCTCGAGGCGAAGCTCGACGGCGAGGCGATCACCGTGGCGTTCAACCCGCACTACCTCATCGAGGGCCTTGCCGTGATCGAGACGCCGTTTGTGCGGTTCTCGTTCACGAGTGCCCCGAAGCCGGCCATGATCACCGCCCAGCGGGAGCTCGACGGCGAGGACGAGGTCGACTACCGCTACCTCGTCATGCCGGTGCGCCTGCCGAACTGACCCGGGTCCGGCATCCCGCCGCTCCACACGACCACAGCCCCACGAAGGGAGACCCGGCTATGCACATCGGACTCATCGGCCTCGGCAAGATGGGCTTCAACATGCGTGAGCGGCTGCGCCGCGCAGGCATCGAGGTCACCGGGTACGACCGCAATCCGGAGGTCTCGGACGCAGCCTCCGTGGACGAGCTGGTTGCCGCGCTGCCGGCCCCGCGCATCGTGTGGGTCATGGTGCCCTCCGGCGCTGTCACCGATGCGGTCGTCGCAGACCTCGCGGAGAAGCTCGACGAGGGCGACCTCGTGATCGACGGCGGGAACTCGCGCTTCACCGAGGACCAGCGCCACGCCGAGCAGCTCGCGCAGAAGGGGATCCGCTTCGTCGACTGCGGGGTCTCCGGCGGGGTGTGGGGACTCGAGAACGGCTACGGCCTCATGGCCGGCGGGGACGCAGCAGACGTGGAGCGGGCGCTGCCCGTCTTCGACGCGCTCCGTCCGGAGGGCGAGCGGGCCGACAGCTTCGTCCACGTGGGCGGCACGGGCGCGGGACACTACGCCAAGATGGTCCACAACGGCATCGAGTACGGACTCATGCAGTCCTACGCCGAGGGCTACCAGCTGCTGGCCGCGAAGGACATCATCACCGACCTCCCCGGGACGTTCCGCGCGTGGCAGAAGGGCACGGTGGTGCGCTCGTGGCTGCTCGACCTCCTGGTCAAGGCGCTCGAGGAGGATCCCGGCCTGGACAACATCGACGACTACGTCGAGGACTCGGGCGAAGGCCGCTGGACGGTCGAGGAGGCGATCGCCAACGCGGTGCCGGCCCCCGCGATCACCGCGGCGCTGTTCGCGCGCTTCGAGTCGCGCGAGGATTCCTCCCCCGCGATGAAGATGGTCTCGGCCCTCCGCCACCAGTTCGGCGGGCACGCGACGCGCCCGGCGAAGTAGAGCGGAGCTCCGCCGACCGGTGTACGTCGAACGCCTCTCCCTGACCGACTTCCGCTCCTACGCCCAGCTCGACCTCGAGCTGGGCCCGGGTGCGACGGTCCTCGTGGGCCAGAACGGGGTCGGCAAGACCAACCTCGTGGAGGCGCTCGGGATGCTCTCGACGCTCAGCTCCCACCGCGTCAGCTCCGATGCCCCGCTGGTGCGGTTCGGCGCGGAGCGCGCCCTGGTCCGGGCCGCGTTCGTGCGCGGCACGCAGCGCTCGGCGCTCGAGCTGGAGATCAACCCCGGGCGTGCGAACCGCGGCCGGATCAACCGCGGGGCCACCATCCGCGCCCGGGACCTGCTCGGGATTGCCCGCACAGTCCTGTTCGCCCCAGAGGACCTCGCGCTCGTCAAGGGCGACCCCTCGGCCCGGCGCAGGTTCCTCGACGAGCTCCTGACCGTGCTCCTGCCCCACCTGGCGGGGACCCGCGCGGACTACGACCGCGTGCTCAAGCAGCGCAACGCGCTCCTGAAGAGCGCCCGGTCCGCGCGGTTCTCGCGCCGCGGAGGCGGCACGGACGCCCGTGACGCCTCGGGCGGGGCCAGCGTCGAGTCGACGCTCGACGTGTGGGACACCCACCTCGCCCAGGCCGGGGCGCGCCTGCTGGCCGCGCGGGCCGCCCTCGTCGCGCGCCTCGCCCCGCATCTCGACGCCGCCTATGCCCAGCTCACGGACGGATCGAAGGTCGCCCGCGCCGTCTACCGCTCGAGCGTCGAGGGAGGCGTCCCCGACGCGGAGGAGGATGCGGACGACGCCGGCCCCCCGCCGTCGTCCGTCGGGGAACCCGCGGCGGCGGCCGGCTCCCCCGGCCTCGCGGGCCTCGGGGCCGACGAGATTGCCGAGCGCTTCCTCGCCGCCCTCGCGGCGGCGCGCCCGCGGGAGCTCGAGCGGGGCCTGACGCTCGTGGGACCGCACCGCGACGACCTCGAGCTGTTCCTCGGCGAGGCCCCGGCGAAGGGGTTCGCCTCGCACGGCGAGACCTGGTCGTTCGCGCTCGCGCTCCGGCTCGCCTCCTACTACGTGATGCTCGACGACTCGGCGGTGCCCGGCGACGAGCCCATCCTCATCCTCGACGACGTGTTCGCCGAGCTCGACGCCACGCGGCGCGCCCGGCTCGCCGCGATCGTGGCCAAGGCGGAGCAGGTCCTCGTCACGGCCGCGGTCGACGCCGACATCCCGCCCGAGCTGGGTGGCCGGCGGATCCGCGTGTCTCCCGGCGCCGTCGAGGACGGGGACGCCGCACTCCCGGAGCACGAGGATGGCTGAGGACAAGGACGCCGGGGTCCCCGACGCGGTCCCCGACGGCATCGACGCCGCGCGCGCGGCCCTCAACCGGGTGCGCCGGGCCGCCGAGGCGCGCGGCGAGGTCCGCGTCCGCGCCACCGGTCCGCTCGTGGCCGATCCCAACGCGCCCCGGCCCCGCACCCGGCAGCGGCCAGCGGCCGGCTACAGCGGGCGGGACCCGCAGGGCCTCGGCAGCGTGGTCACCCGCATGGTCGCTGAGCGCGGCTGGAACTCCCCCGTGTCCGTCGGGTCGGTCATGTCCCGCTGGGCCGAACTGGTGGGCCCGGAGATCTCGGCCCACTGCACCCCGGAGAGCTTCGAGGGCACGGAGCTGCGCGTCCGCTGCGATTCCACCGCCTGGGCCACCCAGCTCAGGCTCCTGGCCCCGAGCCTCATGGACCGCTTCCGCCGCGAGCTCGGCGACGGGATCGTCACCCGGATCCACGTGCTGGGGCCTTCGGCGCCGAGCTGGCGGAAGGGCCCGCGGCACGTCCGCGGCCGCGGACCGCGGGACACCTACGGGTGAGGAAGGCCGGATCCCGTGGACGGCGCGTGGGACGCCCGGCAGCCCCGGACCCACATCCCCCCTTGGACGGCGGCCGCCGCGAGTCGCCTTGAGCCGTTTGCGCCCCTCCCAGAGGCAATCGCCCGTGCGTTGGCGGCCCCCGCGCGGGGGAACCGGTAGAATTGACACGTTAAGCCTGCCGAACGGAAGAGGGGTCGAGAACGCCTGTGGCTGACGAGAGTCCAGTGGACCCAAACACCCAGCAGAACGAGCACCAGCCCAGTGGGCAGCAGGACGCGTCACAGCCCTCCGGATCCAGCCCCGAGCCCCGGGAATACGGGGCGAGCAGCATCACCGTGCTCGAGGGCCTCGAGGCCGTCCGCAAGCGCCCCGGCATGTACATCGGCTCCACCGGACCCCGCGGCCTCCACCACCTCGTCTACGAGGTCGTGGACAACTCGGTCGACGAGGCGCTGGCCGGGTACTGCGACCACATCAAGGTCACGCTCCAGGACGACGGCGGCGTGCGCGTCGAGGACAACGGCCGCGGCATCCCGGTCGACATCCACCCCACCGAGGGCAAGCCCACGGTCGAGGTCGTCATGACCATCCTGCACGCCGGCGGCAAGTTCGGCGGCGGCGGCTACAGCGTCTCGGGCGGCCTCCACGGCGTCGGCATCTCCGTGGTCAACGCGCTCTCGACCCGCGTCGACACCGAGGTCAAGCGGCAGGGCCGCGCCTGGCGCATGTCGTTCCGCGACGGCGGCCAGCCGGTCGGCGGGCTCGTCGAGGGCGAGGCGACGGACGAGACCGGCACGACCCAGACCTTCTACCCGGACCCGGCGATCTTCGAGAGCACCGAGTTCGACTTCGAGACCCTCCGCGCCCGCTTCCAGCAGATGGCCTTCCTCAACAAGGGCCTGCGCATCACCCTCACGGACGAGCGCCGCGGCGAGGAGGAGGAGAGCGAGGTCGCCGGCGAGGGCGCCGAGGCGGGGATCCCCGCCGAGGAAGCGGCCTCCACCCCCACCCGCCGCGTGGTCGACTACAAGTACGACGACGGACTCCTCGACTACGTCAAGCACCTCAACTCCTCGAAGAAGATCGAGGTCGTGCACGAGGAGGTCATCGCGTTCGACAGCGTGGACCACGAGCGGAAGATGGCCCTCGAGGTCGCGATGCAGTGGACCACCGCCTACGCGGAGTCGGTGCACACGTACGCGAACACCATCAACACCCACGAGGGCGGCACGCACGAGGAGGGCTTCCGCGCGGCGATGACCTCGCTCGTCAACCGCTACGCGCGTGAGAAGGGCATCCTCAGGGACAAGGACGACAACCTCAGCGGCGAGGACGTGCGCGAGGGCCTCACCGCCGTCGTCAGCATCAAGCTCGCCGAGCCGCAGTTCGAGGGCCAGACCAAGACCAAGCTCGGCAACTCCGAGGCCAAGGGCTTCGTCCAGCGCGTCGTCACCGACCAGCTCGGCGACTGGCTCGAGCGCAACCCCGGTCCCGCCAAGGACGTGATCCGCAAGGCCATCCAGGCGTCGCAGGCCCGCATGGCTGCGCGGAAGGCCCGCGACAACGCGCGCCGCAAGAGCCCGCTCGAGTCCTTCGGGATGCCCGGCAAGCTCTCGGACTGCTCGAGCAAGGACCCCTCGCGCTGCGAGGTCTACATCGTGGAGGGCGACTCGGCCGGCGGCTCCGCCAAGCGCGGCCGCAACCCCGAGACCCAGGCGATCCTGCCGCTGCGCGGCAAGATCCTCAACGTGGAGCGCGCGCGCCTGGACAAGGCGCTCGGCAACGCCGAGGTCCAGTCGATGATCACCGCGTTCGGCTCGGGGATCGGCGAGGACTTCGACATCGCCAAGCTGCGCTACCACAAGATCGTGCTCATGGCCGATGCCGACGTGGACGGCCAGCACATCACCACGCTGCTGCTGACGCTGCTGTTCCGGTACATGCGCCCGCTCATCGAGAACGGCTACGTGTACCTCGCGCAGCCGCCGCTCTACCGCATCAAGTGGTCCAACCACGCGCACGACTACGTGTTCAGCGACCGCGAGCGGGACGAGGCGATCCGGGCGGGCCTGGCCAACGGCCAGCGGCTGCCCAAGGAGAACGGGATCCAGCGCTACAAGGGCCTCGGCGAGATGGACTACACCGAGCTGTGGGACACCACGATGGACCCGGACCGGCGCACGCTCCTGCAGGTGACGATGGAGGACGCCGCGGCCGCGGACCAGACGTTCTCCGTGCTGATGGGCGACGACGTCGAGTCCCGCCGCCACTTCATCCAGCAGAACGCCAAGGACGTCCGCTTCCTGGACATCTGATCTCGGGTCGGAAAGCAATTAGAGGAGAGAATCTTTGAGCGACGAGACTCCCGAGGACCCCACCGCGGGCACGCCGGGAACCGACCCGACGGCCTTCGTGCCCGAGGGCCCCGCCGAAGGCGACCGCGTCGAGCAGGTCGACCTCCAGACGGAGATGCAGCGGTCCTACCTCGACTACGCGATGGCCGTGATCGTGGGCCGGGCGCTGCCGGACGTCCGCGACGGGCTCAAGCCCGTCCACCGCCGCGTGCTGTACGCGATGTTCGACGGCGGCTACCGGCCCGACCGGGCCTTCAACAAGTGCGCCCGCGTTGTCGGCGACGTCATGGGCACGTACCACCCGCACGGCGACATGGCGATCTACGACGCCCTCGTGCGCCTCATCCAGGACTGGGTGATGCGCTATCCGCTCGCGCTCGGGCAGGGCAACTTCGGCTCCCCCGGCAACGACGGCGCCGCCGCACCGCGGTACACCGAGACCAAGATGGCCCAGCTGGCCATGGAGATGGTCCGGGACATCGATGAGGAGACCGTCGACTTCCAGGACAACTACGACGGCAAGAACCAGGAGCCCACGGTCCTGCCGGCGCGGTTCCCGAACCTGCTGGTCAACGGCTCCTCCGGCATCGCCGTCGGCATGGCCACGAACATCCCGCCGCACAACCTGCGCGAGGTCGCCGACGGGGTGCAGTGGTACCTGCAGAACCCGGAGGCAACCCGGGAGGAGCTCCTCGAGGCGCTCCTGGTGCGCATCAAGGGCCCGGACTTCCCGACCGGGGCGACCATCCTCGGCCGCCGCGGGATCGAGGACGCCTACCGGACCGGCCGCGGCTCCATCACCATGCGCGCCGTGGTCAACGTCGAGGAGATCCAGGGCCGCACGTGCCTCGTGGTCACCGAGCTGCCCTACATGGCGAACCCGGACAACCTCGCGATGAAGATCGCCGAGCTCGTCAAGGACGGCAAGATCTCCGGCATCGCGGACCTCCGCGACGAGACCTCCGGCCGCACCGGCCAGCGCCTCGTGATCGTGCTCAAGCGCGACGCCGTGGCCAAGGTCGTCCTGAACAACCTCTACAAGCACACCCAGCTGCAGGACAACTTCGCGGCGAACATGCTCGCAATCGTCGACGGCGTCCCGCGCACCCTCTCGCTCGACGCGTTCGTGCGGCACTGGGTCACCCACCAGATCGACGTGATCGTCCGGCGCACGCGGTTCCGGCTGCGCAAGGCCGAGGAGGAGATCCACATCCTCCGCGGCCTGCTCAAGGCGCTGGACATGCTCGACGAGGTCATCGCCCTCATCCGCCGCTCCCCCACGGTCGAGCAGGCCCGTGACGGGCTCATGGAGCTCCTCGACATCGACGAGATCCAGGCCCGCGCGATCCTCGACATGCAGCTGCGCCGCCTCGCCGCCCTCGAGCGGCAGAAGATCCAGGACCGCAACGACGAGCTCGAGGCCCTGATCGCCGAGTACAACGCGATCCTGGCCGATCCGGCCCGCCAGCGGCAGATCATCTCGGAGGAGCTCACCGGGATCGTCGAGAAGCACGGCGACGACCGCCGCACGCGCATCCTCGCGGGCTTCGACGGGGACATGAGCGTCGAGGACCTCATCCCTGAGGAGGAGATGGTCGTCACTATCACCCGCGGCGGCTACGTCAAGCGCACCCGCAGCGACCAGTACCGCCAGCAGCACCGCGGCGGCAAGGGCGTCCGGGGCGCGCAGCTGCGCGGCGACGACGTCGTGGAGCACTTCTTCGTCACGACGACCCACCACTGGCTCCTGTTCTTCACCAACCTCGGCCGCGTGTACCGGGCCAAGGCCTACGAGCTCGCCGAGGGCGGCCGGGACGCGAAGGGCCAGCACGTGGCGAACCTGCTCGCCTTCCAGCCCGACGAGCGGATCGCCCAGGTCCTGGACCTGCGGGACTACCAGCAGGCGCCCTACCTGGTCCTCGCGACCAAGGCGGGCCTCGTGAAGAAGACCCGCCTCGAGGACTACGACACCAACCGCTCGGCCGGCGTCATCGCGATCAACCTGCGCGACGGCGACGAGCTGGTCTCGGCGCAGATCGTCTCCGAGGACGACGACCTCATGCTCGTCTCAAGGCACGGCCAGTCCGTGCGCTTCACGGCAGACGACGATGCCCTGCGCCCCATGGGCCGGGCCACCAGCGGCGTGACGGGCATGAAGTTCCGTGACGACGACGAACTCCTCGCCGCCGACGTCGTGGCCGAAGGTTCGTACGTCTTCATCGTCACCGAGGCCGGCTACGCGAAGAAGACCAGCGTCGAGGAATACCGCCGCCAGGGCCGCGGCGGCCTCGGCATCAAGGTCGGCAAGTATGCCGAGGGCCGGGGGCACCTCATGGGCGCCCTCATCGTCACCGATGAGGACGAGGTGCTCGTGGTCATGGGCGGCGGCCGCGTGGTCCGTTCCTCGGTGGCCGGGGTCCCGGCGACCGGGCGCGACACCATGGGCGTCATCTTCGCCAAGCCGGACAAGGGCGACCGCATCATCGCCGTCGCCAAGAACAGCGAACGGTCGCTCGGGGTCGACGGAGCCGACGCGGAGGAGGGCGCCGAAGGCGCTCCCGAAGCTGCCCCTGGCCCCCAGGAGGAGGCAGCGGTGGAGGCTCATGCCGTAACGTTGTCCCCAGACTCTGACCAGACTCCGGGAGGTAACGAGTGAGCACGCCCGAGAACACGCCGTCGTCCGGGGGCTATCCGCAGGCCGCGTCGCCGGCGCGGCCGCCGCAGCGTCCCACGGTGCCGCCCCAGTCGGCGAACTCCGCGGGCCAGCGGCCGGGAGCCCGGCCTGCGGAGCGTCCGCTCACCGCGGCGGCCGCGCAGCGTGCCGCCACCCAGCGGCCGGTCGGTCCTGGCCAGCGCCCCGGCCCCCAGGGCCAGCGCCCCGGCCAGGCGGGCCTCGTCCGGCCGGCGCCGAAGGCCAAGCAGCGCCGTGCGCGGCTGATCGTGAGCAAGGTCGACACCTGGTCCGTGCTCAAGATGTCGTTCCTGCTCTCAGTGGCCCTCGGCATCGTCACGGTCGTCGCCTCGATCGTGCTGTGGATGGTCCTCGACGTCACCGGCATCTTCGACAAGATCAACGGCCTCCTCGGCGAGATTGGCGGCTCGGAGAGCGGCGGCTCCCTGGACCTGAAGAAGATCGCTTCCCTCGGCCAGGTGGCCTCCTTCGCGACCATCATCGCCGTGGTCAACGTGGTGCTCCTGACCGCGCTGTCGATGCTCACGGCCGTGCTGTACAACATCTCGGCGACCCTCGTGGGCGGCGTCGGAGTGACCCTCACCGACGACTGACCGGGATTTGGCCGCGGGCCGAGGTGTGCTGTAGAGTCATATCTCGGCCCGAGGGCCACGTGAGGGCGTATAGCTCAGGCGGTTAGAGCGCTTCGCTGATAACGAAGAGGTCCCAGGTTCAAGTCCTGGTACGCCCACGGATCCTTGCGTCCGGACCATGTGGAGGTGCCCGTGAAGAGACTGATTGCCATCGCAGTCGCCGCTCTTGCGGGTGCCTTCCTGTATCGGAAGGCCAAGGAGTCCGAGGCCCAGAAGGACATCTGGAGCGGCTCGACGGACACGGTCGAGTAGCCCGTTCCAGGAACACGGGGGCATGGCGCAATTGGTAGCGCACCTGCTTTGCAAGCAGGGGGTTAGGGGTTCGAGTCCCCTTGCCTCCACCGCGAGTTGAATAGAGGAAGCCAGGCGTTCTGAACGCCTGGCTTCCTTGTTTTCCCCGGCCTGACGCGGATTTCGCCGCTGGGGACGCGGGGCGGATGCCGACGCCGAGTCAAGGACCGGCCATCCCGGATGCGTCGCCGGTGCCCGCTCAGCTCCCCCAAGTGCGCACGGGTCCGGCCGCCGTAGACCCGGTATCCGGCGCAGAAGCTCGCGGCGACACGGGCGAGCGCGGCCGCCCGGGAAGCCCCTGGCGATCCCCCGCGCGCGACGGGGGGATCTGTCTGGCGGGGCTGCCCGGCAGCTCCTAATGCGGGTGGTCCTCTCAACGAGTGTCTCCATCCTCGACGCCCTGCCGGGGCCTCACGTGCTCACCGGACATGGCCGCTGGGGCGTCAGGAGGCTTAGAATGAGAGAAGCGATCGGCAATCTTGCCCCTGGCTTTCCGCTTTCTGGTAGCGCCTTCACGGGCGCCAGCAGCCGATCGAACGGTTTCCCATCACCGTAGCTCCCAGCCTCCGCATCGCGCCGACAGCCGGCCGGCCATGATCTGGTCGGGCGAGCCGGTGGCACAGGCGCGCCCGGTTCGCACCCCTGAGGGCGTTTTCGTCCTCGATGACCACGAGCTGGTCCGCACCGGGCTGCAGGGCCTCTTGCGTTCGGCGGGGATCGACGTCGCGGGATCATCTGGGTCAGCACGGGAGGCAGCCCGCCGCATTCCCGCGCTGATGCCGGCGCTCGCTGTGCTCGATGATCAGCTCCCCGACGGAACCGGCGCCGACGTGTGCCGGGCCGTGCTGGCCATCGACCCGCGGATACGGTGCTTGATCATCACGGACGCGTATGACGAGGCCGCCCTGATCGGGGCTGTCTTGGCAGGGGCGTGGGGCTGCCTGTCCAAGCAGGACGACGGGAACGAAACCGTCCGGCTAGTCCGCCGCGTGCTGGGCGGCCGAACGGCCTACAGCCCATCGTTCCGGGCCATGCTGCTGGAATCCCCGCAGGCACCCTTCCCAGAACAGGAACTTCCGGGGCTGGCGCCCCAGGAGCTCAAGGTGCTCCTCCTCATCGGGCGCGGGCTCGCCGGCCGCGAGATCGCCGCCACGACGGGCCTTGCGGAGAAGACCATCAAGAACATGACCTCGGTCCTGCTGCACAAGCTCGGCGTCAGCAACCGGACCCAGGCAGCCCTGCTGGTCACCAGGGAGCTCGACCGGTCTGCCGAGGTCCACCGCCGACTCCGGCCTGGCCAACCGGAGGGCTCCACCGAGGCGGTGACCATGGTCCTGCTGGACTGCGTGGCCGAAGCCGACGGCCCTCTCTCGGAGGGCAGCGAGGGCGCAGGTCTCGCGCGGAGACTCGGCCGCGCCCTGGAAGACGCCCGCACCGTGCATCACACCAGCATCAGCCAGCACGCCTCAGGAGGGCCTCAAGCATGAATACAAACTACGTCCGCGGCGCTTCGATCACCGCTGCGGCGTCGCAGTCGGAGATACAGCAGATGCTCTTGGCCTCCGGTGCCACCGGCCTGCGGTGGAGCCGAGAGGACGGCAGGGCGGCGATCTCCTTCAGAGCGGGACCCCGCCGGTTCCGGATCGTCTTGGCCCTGCCGCACACGGCCGACGGTCTGCCTTCCCGCAGCACGCCGTACGCGGCCTCCAAGACCCCTCAGGACCTCGCCCGCCAGCGTTGGAGGCAGCTCTCCCTTCTGATTCGGGCAAAGCTGGACGCCGTGGACTCGGGCATCACCACGTTTGACCAGGAATTCCTGGGCTACATGCTCGATCCGGAGGACGGCGCCTATCATCTGGTGCCCTCGACGTCCTGGACGCGCCCATGAACGAGCTCGAAGCGTCACTGATCATCCGGGCGGGCGCCCAACTGCTCATGGGTGCATCCTCGGACCCGCGGTCCGACCAGGGCTACGCCGCAGTCAAGGAGAACCTCGCGGCCGCTCTGAATGCCCTCGCGGCCGCCCTCGTCAACTTCGAGGCCGGGTCGGCCGAGCCCAACCGTTCGGTCGGCTGGGCTCAGGACCTGCGTAGGGTGGCCGACGATCTCGACAATCTCGACGAGCACTAGGGCGTCTCCCAGCCTTTTCGGCCAGAGGCCGATGGACCTGGGAGCTGCTGCGCGCGAGACACCACTGCCGGCAACGCAGCCGCCGGCCCCCTGAGCGGGACTCTTGTCCTAGCCGAGGGTTGCCAGTGTCTGGCGCCGGGACTCGACGAGCACGGGCGTGCCGGCTCCGACTGTCATGACCTCGCCGTCGATCTGGAGCGGGATCGGGTCGGTGCTGGTGAACCTGTAGCTTGGCACGCTGGTCTGGACCCCGAGTCCGACGGTGACGGCCCGCAGGGCCATGAGCGCGATGCGCCACTTGGCCCCGTGGGGCAGGATGACGACTTCGAACATCCCGTCGTCCGGGAAGCCTGCCGCGCTGATGCGGCCGTACTTGGCGATCCGGGTGATGTTGGCCAGGATCAGGCTGTCCAGCACGGCCCGCGCGCCGTCCGCGCGGGTGATCTCCAGGGGTGTGAGGCCGCGCAGGGCGCGGGCCACGGAGAGCAGTTCGGTGAAGCGTCCCTTGACGCCTGCTTCGATGCCGATGGCCATCAGGGGCGTGAGCCCGAACCCCACGTAGGAATGGGCGTAGCGGGACCACTGGTCCGGCCCTTCCCCGACGGTGAGTCGGAGGAGGTCGATGCGGCGGACGTCGCCGCGGACGATCGCGTCGATGATGGGCAGCGTGCGGGTGCTTCGCCGGTGGTCGTTGGCGTTGCCGGCACCCATGACAGCGCAGACGGCCTGGCCGCCGGCGTCCATGGCGCCATTGACGACGTCGTTGTACCCGCCGTCGCCGCTGATGGAGACCAGCAGCGGGCGTCCGCCCTCGGCAGCCGCCAGGGCACGTCCATGGCCGGGGAAGGCTGTGGGGCGCAGGCTCAGCGGCGTGCCGGGCAGGCGGGCGCCCAGCTCGGTCCGGAGCTCCTCGGCCAGGAGTGCCGGGGCCCGGCCGGACGGGTTGTAGATCAGGAGGATCCTGTCGAAGGGTTCCCCTTCACCCCGAGCCCTCATCGCGCACCGACGCGTCAGGGGGTGCGAGCCTCGTGGCGGGAACGGCCCGCAGAAGTTCCCTTGCCCTCGCGCCCGGGACCGCCCTCGCTGTCGCGGGGAGCAGAAGGGGCGTGGCCGCCGTCGTCGTCCCAGACCTCGTTCTCGGCTTCTTCCTCGGCCTCTGCGCTGGGGACCGGAGCGGGCGGGTCGTGGCGGGTCCTGTAGATGTCACTCACTGTGGCCTCCTCACGGGCCGAAGTCGATGGCGGCCGCTTGCTCGGCGACGCGCAGGAAGCGTTCGTGCTCTGCCTCGTCCAGGTCGGCGCGGGCCTGGCGCGCGAGGTCCTTCTGCGCCAGCGCCTTGAGGGTGGCCGTGCGCACGATGGTGCCCACGACCTGCGCGAGGCCGTCCCTCAGCTCTTCGAGGCTGGTGTCGCTGATCAGGAGCCGCCGGTCCGCGATCTGCAGGCCCGCGTGGCCGAAGCCGGCCTCTTCCAGCTTCCTGCGGGTGGATTCCGCGTGGACGGCCTCGATCTCGAGCGGGTCCGGGCGGCGCGAGAGGGATGCTGTGACGGTGTACCGCTGCGGCCCCTCGGAGGTGAGGGTCTCGGCGGGCAGCGAGCTGAGGACGATCCCGGTCACCCGGAGGGGATCCTCCGGCCCGGTGAGGTCGCTTGGCCTGGCGAAGAGGTCCTCGGTGCGTTCTGGAGTGGTGTTCATGGCGTCTCCTCGGGCGTGGTTCCGGACTGCGGCAGGATGATCACGCCCTGGCGCCGGCCTTGCGGGACCTGCGGGCATTGGATCGGAGCTGGACGATGCGCGCAGCGCCTGCGGCCGCGACGAGGATGCCGCCGCCGACTGCCGCTATGAGAAGCGCCATGCCCAGGGTGACCGTGCCTTCCAGCCCGAGGAACAGCACCTTGGCGGGCTGCTGATTCTGCAGGATGAAGATGATCAGCAGCACCAGGGCCAGCAGTGCCACCACGACGGCGGCCCACACCATCCCGACCCTGGTGGTCCTGGGCTTGCTGCCGGTCGCGGAGGGGGCCTGGACAGCCCCGGGATCCGGGCCGTTCCGTCCCGTAGCATCTGGGTGGGGCTCTTCTCGTCCTGCGGGGCTCTGGGGGTTGACCGGTAGAGAGGTCATGGTATTCAGCCCTTCTGAGGGGCCGGGACCCGGGCCGGTCTGCGGCTCCTGGGGTCCCGATCCACTGTCTTTCAGGCTACGCCCGCAGCGCGGCGGCCGGCAGGGTAGAAAGGACCGGGTCCGTCAGGGCTGCGTGCGGCCGTGACACGGGTGCTGGGCCCGCCGTACCCTCAGAGGAGGGCAGGTGTCCGGTGCAGGAGTCTCGATCGGGGCGGTGCCCCCAGCGGATCCGAGGAACCATGGCCCAGAACAGCGAACCAGACGCCCGGGCCATTCGCCCGAACCGCGTGGTCAACAGCTATGTGGCCCTCCAGAGGCAGGTGCGGGACGCTGGCCTGCTCGACCGGAGGCGCGGCTACTACATTGCGCTCTTCGCGATCCTGGCCATCGCCTGGGCCGGCGGCTGGACCGGCTTCGCGCTCATCGGACCCTCGTGGTACCAGCTGCTGATCGCGGCTGGACTCGGGATCCTGATGACCCAGTTCGGATTCCTCGCCCATGAGGCCGCGCACAGCCAGGTCTTCGCCTCCTGGGCGGCCAACGAATGGTCCGCCCGCCTCATCGGCAACGGGCTCACGGGAATCAGCTACGCCATGTGGCAGCAGAAGCACTCGCGTCACCACTCCAACCCGAACGTGATCGGCAAGGATCCGGACATCA
The DNA here is from genome assembly GCF_054063535.1 of Sinomonas sp. RB5. Classification (NCBI taxonomy): domain Bacteria; kingdom Bacillati; phylum Actinomycetota; class Actinomycetes; order Micrococcales; family Micrococcaceae; genus Sinomonas; species Sinomonas sp. RB5. The sequence goes on along the minus strand of NZ_JBSSGJ010000008.1, from coordinate 119,591 downwards.
AGCCCGGGACCATCGCCTTCCACGACGCGGCTGCCGCCGCGCGGCCCCGCTGGCTCGGGTTCGTCACCCGCCACCAGGGCTACCTGCTCTTCCCGCTCCTGCCGTTCCTCGGCTTCGCCCTGCAGGTCGACTCGTTCAGGTTCCTGCTCCGACGGGCCCCCGTGCAGCGCAGGGCAGTCGAGCTGGCGATCCTCACCGCCCGCGTGCTGGCAGTGCCTGCCCTGGCATTCTGGCTCCTCCCCCCGGGCATCGCCGCCGCGTTCATCGGAGTGCAGCAGGGCGTCTTCGGCTTCTACATGGGCGCCACCTTCGCCCCCAACCACAAGGGCATGAAGATCTTCTCAGCATCCGCACGGGCGGACTTCCTCACCCGCCAGGTCATGTCCTCGCGCAACATCCGGGGCGGGCGCATCATGGACGTCCTCATGGGCGGCCTCAACCACCAGATCGAGCACCACCTCTTCCCGACCATGCCCCGGCCGGCCCTGGCCCACGCCGAGAGCCTGATCCGGGCCCAGTGCGCCCAGCAGGGCATCCCCTACACCGCCACGAGCCTCGTGGCCTCCTACGGGATCATCATCAGATACCTCAACGCCGTCGGCCACGGCCTCGGCACCGTCTTCGAATGCCCCCTCGCCACCCAGCACCGCCCCAACTGAGCGCCCCGCGCCGGCCGTCGAGGCGAACCCGATCCGGCCACCGGCCACGACGCGAGGGGACGCCCTTCCAGCACCGCGGCGTCGATGACAGCGCCGGGGAGGCCGGCGAGTTGATCAAGGCCCACCAGCAGCGTCCGGGCGGAAACAGGTCTAGTGTCGGGCGGCGTGACGCCCGGGGATGAGACGCCAAGACAGCGTGGCTCCTTGCCCCGCCACCGCTGCAGGGGCTCTGACCGGCGCATCATGTCAGCCAGGTACCCTGGCCGGTGTGGGCGTCGGGCCGCAGTACAGCTGCCAGAACACGGGTGAGGGCAAGGTCGGGCAGGAGAGTCGGGTTGGGCCATGGCCTCTCGCCGATCCTTCGTTGCCGCCGCCGGTTCCGCGCCGCGGGAGGGCGGAGAGGGCTGCGACGGATGCCTGGGGTCTCTTCAAGGGCCCGCTCCTGGCGGCCCGCAGGGCCTCTGCGGAGGGCGACCCAGTTTCAGCAGGTGAAGCGGACCCCTGCGGCGAGGGCCTCCACGGCCTCCCTGCGGTCCCGTTCGAGCAGTACCATGGCTTCGAGCTCGGAGCGCCGCTGGCCGTGTTGCGCCAGGGATGCGATCGAGACGTCCCGGAACAGGCGGGCAAGCTCGCCCGCCAGACCGGCCCTGAGCTGTTCGAGGTTGGTGTGCTCCACGAGTAGGCGCCGGCCGGCGATGGCGAGGTTGACGCCTTCGTAGCCGGCGTCACGCAGCCGCCGAACGGTCGAGGGGTCTTGGATCAGGTCGATCTCGTACGGCTCGGCCCGCCTGCTCAATGCGACCATGACGGTGTACTTCGATGGGCCGCGGGCGGTGCCCAGATTCCAGGGCAGGGCACTGGCGACGATCGCGTTCAGGGCAATTGCCTGCTCGGGCAGGCGGGGGGCACGCTCGGTGACGGATTCCCTGGTGGTGTCCATGGTCGTTCCACGTCCTTCAGTCGTTCTCTGGATGGCCCCGCGGGAGCCCGCGGGGCGGTCGCTCACGGCAGGGGTGCCGGAGGGTTCACGGCTGGAGGTTTCGCTGGAGACGTGTCGTCGGGCGCCTGCCGGCGCCTCCCCGAAGAGGTGGTGGCAGAAGGACGGCGGGCTCCCGTATCCCAGTCTACGCGCTCTCCGCATCGCGGAAGGGCAGGATCGGAGGCGCGGTGCAGGCAGCAGCGGGCAGGCCCGCCCGGGGGCTCGCGGCGGGTCCGGCGGTACGCTGGGGGCATGGACTACACCGGCTCGCCCCGGGCGCCCAGGGGCGGGGGCCGGGCGCTTCCCCTCACCGCGCTGGGCGATGTGCTCGGGGAGGAGTTCTACAGCCACCCCGAGGAGCACGGATTCGGGGAGTGCGACGAGGAGACCATGGAGCAGCTGCGCCGCGTGCGCCAGGATCCGCAGGCCAGGGTGCGCATCTACCGGGCCCTGCCGCCCGGGCTCGGCCAGATCAACCGCGGGGACTGGATCACCCTCTCCAGGGACTACGCACGCCAGCACGCAATGCGGGATGACGTCGCCGCTCGGGACTGGCCCATCGTCCAGGCCGAGGTCAGCGCCCGCAGCGTCTTCACCGACGGTAGGGACCTGGACGAGTACGGCTACGACGGGCCCTCCCTCGCCGGCCTGCTCGACCAGGGCCCTCAGGCGGACCCCGGTCCCCAGCGACCGCACGGCCGGGAGGAAGACTGGCCCGAAGGGCGCTGATGGCCCACGGCCCGCTGACCCTCGGCTGCGGCCGCCGGGCCCCGGCACGCAGCGAGTCCGTAGTCCCGCCACTCGTCCACCGGACTGCCTGCCCGAGAGCCTCGGCGAGGAAGCGGTGGAGGCAGCGGCACTTCGGCCGAGGTCGCATGCATACTGGAATCTGGGCTCCGGGCTCTCGCCTGCCCCGTTTGCCTCGACGATCGGTTTAGGCCCCGGGCCGGGGCGCCATTGTTCTGGCCGGCCCCCTCCCGGCGAGGAACAGCCTGATGGCGCCGCCGGGCTGCGCCGGGTGTTGCCCCGGCGTCAGTGCCGGTTCCTTGCACTGTTCGCCCTGCGCCGGATGAACTGCTGATCCTTCGGGGAGAGGGCGGCCTCTCCGTGGGGGTCGGTGACGAGTGGGGCTCCGTCGGCGTCGCTGATGGCGTTCGCGAGCGTGCGCGGCAGCATGATGGTCCCGGGATTGTCGAGGAGCCACCGGCGGGTCTCCGGGGTCAGCGAATCCCAGCGTTCTTCGACAGTCATTGCGTGCCTTCCTTGTTGATTGTGCGACGGTTCGTCATCTGCCTTCCGCGGCCCGGCGGTCCGGTGGCTACCCGCTCCAGAGGTCTCCGGCCTCAAGGCGTGCGAGCTGGGCTAGGGCCTGTTCCTCGCCGAGCCCGGCCCTGATCAGGTCGTCGAGCATCTGCTCCCGGCGGCGCGGCGTGTACAGGTCGGTAGGATCGGCCTGCGGGGGCAGAGGGGGCAGATCGCCCCAGGGGCTGTGCGGCGCCGGCCCCCGCTCGGTGCGCCCATGCCGGCGTGGAGTGTGGGACGTGGCGGCCGCAGGTGCCGTGTGGTGGCGGGGCACGTACGCTTGGGTGTCCTTCATCGGTCTTCTCTCCCGGCGCGCGAGGATGACGGGGCATAGTCCGCGCAACCGGCGACGGCTGGTCCGGCCTTCCCCTCTGCCTGCCACGATCCACGACATGACCCGCCCCTCTGGAGGGCCAAAGGTCCCCGGGACACGATTCCGGCCTGACCCACCACTCAATCGAGATGGCGCTCTCGATTGGGTGGTCGAGACTGTCGGGAAGCTGTCGAGGGACATCCCATGCCACCTTGGGCTACGGGGGTGAGGGGTGGGGTCCAGAAGACGCTGGGTCTCCAGGTGGGGTGGCGCGGTTGGACCCGTGGGAAGAGGCCGAGCAGTCGGTGGCCGAGGCCGCCGGTGCCTACGCACAGCTCGAGGCGGCTTGGGAGTCCTGCTGGTCGTCCGGGCCGGGGAGGACGTCCCCGCATCTGTCCAGTTCAGGGACCGGGGCCGGCCACTTCATCGCTCACGCGAGGAGCCCGGTGCCGGCTGCGCTCCTGTCGTTCTCGTGCTGCCTGCCGCATCTGGCCCCGGCGCAGAAGAGCCTGCAGCCGTTGGGCATCCGCCCGGATGACCCATGGCCCAGGAGATCCTTCTCGTGAACGCCCACCCGGACCTGGTGCTCTTCCAGCGCATCCGAGACGGCGAGCCGATTGCGACCGTGCCCCGGGAGGACTTCCGGGACCCGCTCGACCTCGACCCCAGATCATCGCAACCCTCCGGATCGACCTCACCGCAGGCGTCCCGTGGCCCGTTGCCGGTACGGAGTGATGCGTGGCGGGTCCTTCGCCTCTGACCCGGGCCTGCCGTGGGTCCGAGAGTTGGAAGCGGGGGATCCTGGCGCCAGAAGGAGAGGATCATGCTTCGGACAGCAGCGGTGGCTGGGCCCGCGTCGGGCATCGGCCGCGCTGCCCGGGCCGAGGCCGTGCGCTGCCACGGCGGCGGCTGGATCCACTCGGCGTACGCCGTCGCAGGGATGGCGGTCCCGATGCCGGCGAGCGTCGCCGTCAACTCCTTCGGAACCCTCGCCACGCCCGAGGGACTCCGCTTCCTGCTGTCGGGTCGGCCTCGGCGAGGACGGCCCCGGTCTGCTCTGTAGCGGCGCCCCGGCGGGCGATGCAGACCCTGGTCCCGCCGCTGGCCGCGGGGGACGCGCCGAGCGGCGCAGTCCTCCGCAGCGATTCCACCTCGTGATCCCCTGGCGCTCCCGCGCCATACTCGCGGGCATGGCACCCGCGCACATGCCCTCGGAAAGCCCGAAGGAGGGGCAGGCCATGGCAATCACTTCCCCCCAGACGACCCCGCTCCGACGGCGCCGGCGAAGGCGCCTCAAGGTCGCGGGTGCGGCGGCCGCAGTCCTCCTCTTCGTCCTCGGTATCGACGGCACGGACGTGTGCCCGCTCCTGCTGGTCCTCGCAACAGCCTGGGCCCTCCAGGCCAACGAGGTCCGCAACGGCCGCAAATGAGCTGCTTCGCAGGCCCGACCACTGTCGAATCGGGATCCTGGCCACATGGCACATCCTCTGCCCGGATTTCCCGGGCAGGACCCCGGGCCCACCCGGGGAAGGAGAAGGAAACGGAGAACATGATGAAGAAATGGATCCGCTGGGAAGACTACGTCGCGGGAGCCTGCGGCCTGTATACGGCCCTGGCAGTCCTGTGGACCGCGCAGACGTCGATGTCGAGGACCCTGATGCTCGTCTTCGGCATTGTGCTGATCGCCACGGCGGTGCTGAACCTGTCGATGCCCGGCACACCGTGGCTCGAGTACGCCCAGTGCGCCGCGGGCGTGGTGCTCTTCGCCTCGCCCTGGATGGGCGCCTACTCCGACCACACCGGTGCGGCGTGGACGTCCTGGATCGCCGGGATCATCGCCGCGGGCGTGACCGTGGCGGCCATTCGGCCTGCCATGGAAGCGCACCACAGGATGATGCCCTCCCACTGAGGGCATGGCTGAACCGAGAGCGGCCGTGAGCGCCCTCCCAGCAGTCACCTGCTGGGCCAGGGCCCGGCAGCAGGCACGCGTTCATCGGCAAGTGGACACCGACTTCTGGGACTGGGCGCTCTGCTGCAGCGTCCCGGCACCGCTCAGGTGCCGGGACCTTCTGCCGTCCGGCCCGGCACTAGAGTGGGCTGGTGATCCCCCTCCTCGTCGTGCTCGGCGTGCTCGGCGTCTCCGCGTCGGGACCGCTCATCGCCGGAACGCTCGCGGGCACGTCCGTCACCGCGCTCGCGATCGCGTTCTGGCGCAACGCGATCGGCTCGGTCGTCATGGCGGCGCCGGTCGCCGTGCGGAGCCCGGGCCAGTTCCGCCGGCTCACCCGGCGCGACCTCCTCTGGTCCTCCCTCGCCGGGGTGGCCCTCGCCTTCCACTTCGTGTGCTTCATCCTGTCCCTGACGCTGACCTCGGTGGCGGCGTCGACGGCGCTCGTGTGCCTCCAGTCCGGGTGGATCGCGGTCTTCTCGGTGCTGCGGGGCCGGAAGCTGCCCGTGGCCGTCCTCGCGGGCCTCGGGCTCGCGTTCCTCGGCGTCGTCGCCATCACCGGCCTGGACCTCGGGTCCTCCCACGAGGCGGTGCTCGGAGACCTCCTCGCCCTCGCCGGCGGCATTCTCGCTGGCCTCTACACGATGGCCGGCGGAAAGGCCCGGCAGACCATGGGCACCGGGACCTACACCGCCCTCTGCTACGGGGTCTGCGCCGCGCTCGTGGCCGTCATGGCCCTCGCGACGGGTCAGCGGCTCACCGGGTTCGAACCCGCCGGCTGGGCGGGGATCCTCGCCATCACGGCGGCGGCGCAGCTCGTCGGCCACACCGCGTTCAACCACCTCGTCGCGACCCTGAGCCCGCTCGTCGTCTCGATGTTCATCCTGCTGGAGATCCCCGGTGCGGCACTCCTGGCCGCCGTGTTCCTCGGGGAGGTGCTCCCGGGCGGGACCTACGCCGGGCTGGGGCTCATCCTCGCAGGGCTCGCCGTCGTCGTCCTCGGCCAGCGGCGGAACCGCCGCGAACCGCGGACGGCGCCTGAGCTCGGCGCGGACTGACGCTACACTCCCCCGCGCTTGACCGGGGGCTGGTTGGCCGAGTGGATGGCGCGCAGGAGCTTGGCGGGGTAGTAGACCGAGAAGATCACTGCCATGGGGGCGCGCAGCGCGATCTTCTTGATGTTGTGCGCCTTGTACGTCCGATCGAAGCGCTGCACGTAGTACCGGTAGTCCTTCGGCGAGTCCTCGAGCCGCCGCGCGGACATCCCCGAGACCATGTCGGGCCAGTACTGGATCTTGAGGCCGCGCTCGGCGAGGTGCAGGGACAGGTCGATGTCCTCGTGCATCTCGTCCCTCTCGTCCCGGCAGGTCGAGTCGCGGATGGCCTCCCACGCCGTGCGCCGGATCGCCATGTTGGAGCCGAACAGGAAGTGGTACTCGTGCCGCGAGAGCTTGAGGAGGAGCTGGCGCATCTTGTCGTCGGCCTTGAGGCCGAACCGCCGCATCGGCATGTCGTAGTAGATCACGGGCCCGGTCGCTGCCTGGACCGAGCTGTCCATGAACGCCCGCTGGACCTCCTCGACCCAGTCGGGCTCGAGCAGGGAGTCCGCGTCGATGCGGCCGAGCACGTCCCCCGTGGCCGCATCGAGGCCGAAGTTGCGGGTGGGGATCAGCCCCTGCTCCCTGTCCTGGGTGAGGAGGATGATCCGGGACTCGGGGTACTCGGACTGCAGCTGGCGCACGATCTGCGCCGTCGAGTCCTTGGACATGTTGTCGACCACGATGATCTCGTGCGCCGGGACCGACTGGTAGATGGCCGCGGTGACGCACTGGCGGATGACGCTCTCCTCGTTGTACGCCGGCACGACGATCGACACGCTCGGCGGCTCGGAAGCAGCCGCCGTGGCGGGGAGGGCAGGGTCCGGGGACATCACCACAAATCTAGCAAAGGCCCCCGCACTGTGGCGGCGTGGGGGCCATGCCGCCCTTGGATGACGGGGCATGGAAAACGGGCGCGGAAGACGCAGCCATGGCGTCTCCCGCGCCCGTCTCAGGGGGAGGAAGAGGGCGTCAGGCGCCCGGGGTCTCCTTGCCCTCCCCGCCGTTGGACGCGGCGTGGATGTTCTTCATGGCCGTCGTGGCATCCGGGGCGACGTGCTTGCCCTCGCCCGCCGCGGCGTTCTCGGCGGCGTCCTTCTCCGCGGCCTCCTCGCCGGCCTTCTCGCCCTCGAGGACTGCGGCCTGGCCGGCGTCGAGCTCGGCGGCCGCCTCCGCCTCGGCCGCAGCCGGGGCCTCGTCGACCGGCTTCTCAGCCGTGACGACGCGATCGGTGGTCGGGGCGCCGCCGGCGGGAACCGGGGACGGTGTGGCGGCGCTGCCCGTGGCGCTCGACGCGGTCGGCGCGGCCGGCTGGGGAGCCGGGGTCACCGGGGCGGGGGTCTTCCACGGGTCCTCCACCGGCTTGGCGGCCTTCCATGCCGCGACACCGGCAGCGACCGCGGCCGTGATGACGCCGAAGATCAGCAGGCCGCGGCCCTTCTTCTTCGGGGCCGGCCCGGAGATCTCCTTCGCGGCGTTGCGGACCGCCTTCTGGGCGGTGCTCACCGCTTCCTTCGCGGCCGCATCGGCCTGGCGCACCACGCCGGAGTCGGCGAGCCTCTGCGCCACGGCATCGACCCGTTCCGGGGCGGTGGAGAGGCCGCGGTTCACGGAGTCCGCCGCGTGGGCGATGCCCTCCGAGATCTTCGGGAGGTACTCGTCGGCGGCACCCTTGATCGCCGGGACCGCCCGGTCCACCGCGTGGTGGAGGTGCGGGGCGGCGCTGTCCACCGCGTCGGTGATGCGCGGCGCGAGCTGGGAGAGGCTGTCCTGGATCTTCGGCGTCACGGTGGCCACGCCCTCGGCGATGTTGTGCGCCGCGGACTTGATGCCTTCCTGGATCCGCGGGGACGCCGAGTCGAGTCCCTGCTGGATTCTCGGGACGGCCCACTGCACTGCCGCGTCGACACGGGGCTGGGCCCAGTCGCGGGCGTTCTCGACGCCGGCGCTCACATTCTGCTGGACGTCGCGGGCAAGCGACTCGGACGCGTTCAGGCTCTTCTCGACTGGTTTCTTCACGGCTACCTCCGGGAGTCTGCTGGACCAACGCCAGCCTACGTGCCACACGTGGCATAGGCTACGGTCACACGGCCGGGGCGCCCGCGGCGTTCCCGGATTTCACCGAGCGCGGAACCGTACCCGCACCCGGAGACGGGCCGCTGCCCCGTGGAAGAATGGCCGCCATGAGCGCAATCGCAACTGCCAAGGCAACCATCCACACGAACCACGGCGACATCGTGGTCAACCTCTTCGGCAACCACGCCCCGAAGACGGTCAAGAACTTCGTGGGCCTCGCGACCGGCGAGCAGGCCTGGACGCACCCCGAGACCGGCGAGGAGAAGACGGGCACGCCGCTCTACAACGGCACTGTCTTCCACCGCATCATCAAGGACTTCATGATCCAGGGCGGCGATCCGCTCGGCAAGGGCATCGGCGGCCCGGGCTACCGCTTCGACGACGAGATCCACCCCGAGCTGAACTTCAAGGAGCCGTACAAGCTCGCGATGGCGAACGCCGGCATCCAGGGCGGCAAGGGCACCAACGGCTCCCAGTTCTTCATCACGACGGTCGACACCAGCTGGCTCTACGGCAAGCACACGATCTTCGGCGAGGTCGCCGACGACGCGTCGAAGAAGGTCGTCGACGAGATCGAGGCCGTCCGCACGGGCATGCAGGACCGCCCGGTCGAGGACGTCGTGATCAGCTCGATCGACATCGAGCAGCTCTGACCGGCCGACATGACTGAAGGAAGCCCGGCGGCCGGCCCCGAGGCCGTCCCCGTCTGCCCCCGCCACCCTGACCGCGTCTCCTACGTGACGTGCCAGCGGTGCGGCCGGCCGGCGTGCCCCGAGTGCCAGCGGCCGGCCGCCGTGGGCTTCCAGTGCGTGGACTGCGTCCGCGAACTCTCTGGCGCCGCGCGCGCCCCGCAGACGATGTACGGAGGCCGGGCACAGCCCGGGAGCCGGCCCGTCGTCACCATCGGCATCATCGCGGTGTGCGTGCTCGTGTACGCGCTGCAGTGGATCATCCCGGGGAACGGCGTCTATGTCGACTTCGCCTACGCGAACTCGGCCCCCCTCACCGCGGCGGAGCCGTGGCGCATGCTCACGAGCGCGTTCCTCCACTCGCAGGGCTTCGTCCTCCACATTGCCCTGAACATGTACATGCTGTGGCTGTTCGGCCAGGCACTCGAGCCGCTCCTGGGCCGGGCCCGGTTCCTGGCCGTGTACCTGCTCTCGGCCATCGGCGGGTCGGTCGGCTTCCTGCTGCTCGCCCCGGGGCAGCCCGTCGCCGTCATCGGTGCCTCGGGGGCGATCTTCGGCCTGTTCGGCGGTCTGTTCGTGGTGCAGCGCCAGCGCGGCGGGGACGTCCGCCAGCTCGTCGTGCTGATCGCCATCAACGCGGTGCTCGGCTTCGTGGTCCCCGGGATCGCCTGGCAGGCGCACCTGGGCGGCCTGGTCACCGGGGCGTTGACGACGGCGGCCATCGCCTACGCGCCGCGCGGGCGCTCCCGCGTCGTGGTCCAGATCGGCGGCCTCGTCGGGGTCGCCGTCCTCCTGGTTCTCGCGACGGTCGTGAAGGTCTCGAGCGGGCCCGCCCTCGGGGGCATCTCGCTGTAGCTGCGCCGGGCGGCCCGTCGCCGTGGCACCCCTGTGGAGGTCCTTTCTCCACAGGGGTTTTCCACATCTGTGCACAAGCGCTCCGAGCGCTGCCGGGAGCCGTAACCCCGCCGCGGCGCGGCCGGGGCGGTCCGTGGGGAAGCCTCGGGGGCCCGTCCGGCGGTGCCAGTCCCTAGCCTGTGGACAAGATGCGGCCGCGCCTGTGGACGGTGGTGGACTCAGGCTCCGCCCGAGGCGAGGAGTTCGTCGAGCCGCTGGTAGCCCTCGTTCATGCCGTCGGTCATCCCGGCGGCCAGCATGGCGTCCCGTGCCTCGACCGTCTGGAAGGACGAGTGGACGCTGAGCCTGCACCGGCCCCCGTCGAGGTCCTCGAGGACGGCGGCGTCGAGGGAGACGTGCCCCGGGGCACCCTCGAACTCGAAGGTCTGGACCATGCGGCGCGGTGCGGTCAGCTCGTGGAAGGACCCGTGGAAGCTGTAGCCCGTGCCCTGGGCGTCCGTCTGGGTGAAGCGGTACGAACCGCCGCTGCGGGCATCGAAGTGGTCGACGACCGTGGTGTAGGCGCGGGGTCCGATCCACTGGGCGAAGAGCGCGGGATCGGTGTGCGCACGGAACACGCGCTCCGCCGGGGCGTCGAACTCCCGGACGACGTCGACGAAGGGCAGCCCGGGTTCGGCGGTCACGGTCGAGGCCTGGGTGGCAGTCATGGCTGGTGTCCTCTCTGCTGCGCGGCGGTCTGGTCCGCCTCCCGTCCGCCTTCGTGCTCGGCCTGGGCTGCGAGGACAGCATCGAGGCGACGGTACTTCTCCTCGGTGCGCACGCGGTAGGCATCGATCCACGCGGCCAGCGGGCCGAAGGCGGTCGGTTCCAAGTGGCAGGGGCGGCGCTGGGCGTCGCGGCTGCGGGTGATCAGGCCGGCGTCCTCGAGCACCCTCAGGTGCTTGGAGACGGCCTGGAGGGTCACGGCGAACGGCGCCGCGAGCTCATTGACCGTGGCGTCCCCCAGAGCGAGGCGCGCCACGAGCCTCCTGCGGAGGGGATCTGCCAGCGCCGCGAAGGCACGGTTGAGCTGGTCTTCCTCGGTGGGCGTCACGGGCGGGGCGGCGTGCATCCTGCTCGACCTCCGGTGTGCGCCGCGGTTCGGGGGCGCACCATCAATGCATCGGTTATTCAACCGATCGGTTGAATACAATCACGCTACGCCGCCCCTGCGGTGCCGTCAAGAGTCTTCCGTCCACAGGGGATATCCACAGTGTGCGTAACTTACAGGGGTGTAGTTCGGGGCGCGGCGCGCGTCGTCCCGGGCCTTGTCCGCCCATCACCCTGCCCGGCGCCGCGACTTGTCCCCAGCCTGTGGATAACTCTGGGCATAACGCTGTTGACAACGGAGAGGGACTCCTCCCCGATGTCGGCGCCCCGGCGTAGGCTCGGCCTAAGGAGGTAGTTGGCGTGAGCAATCTTGAACTCGACCCGCCCGAGACCCTCTGCGCGGACGAGCCTGCCGCGCAGGGGATCGAGGTCATCGAACCCCGGGATGTCCCCCTCGGCGGACCGCGGGCCATGCCCGTGCGCCGCACACTCCCGTCCCGGCAGCGCTCCCTCGTGGGCGCCTGGTGCTTCCTTGACCACTACGGGCCCGACGACGTCTCGGCCACCGGCGGCATGCGGGTGCCGCCGCACCCGCACACGGGACTCCAGACCGTGAGCTGGCTCTTCACCGGCGAGATCGAGCATCGGGACAGCGCCGGCCACCGCGCGACGGTCCGGCCCGGCGAGCTCAACCTCATGACTGCAGGGCGGGGCATCAACCACTCCGAGTACTCGACCCCCGGCACGACCACGCTGCACGGGGTGCAGCTGTGGACGGCGCTGCCCGGGCCGTTCCGCTCCGCCCCACCCGGATTCGAACGGTACGTGCCGCCCGCCGTGGCACTCCCCGGCGCGGACGGGGACCGCGCGGGAGAGCTGAGGGTGTTCCTCGGCGCGCTGCATGGTTCGGCCTCCCCCGTGCGCACCTACACCGCGCTGCTCGGAGCCGAAGCCGTCCTCGACCCGGGGAGCACGGCAGTGCTGGAGGTCGCGGAGCAGTTCGAGCACGCGATCCTCGCCGACGGCGGGGCCCTCGAGGTCGACGGCACGCCGCTGGCAGAGGCGCACCTGGCCTTCTTCGCACCCGGACGCGGCCGCATCCGGCTCGCCAATCCGGGGCGCCGGCCCGTGCGGGCCGTGATCCTCGGCGGACCGCCGTTCCCCGAGGAGATCACCATGTGGTGGAACTTCGTGGGGCGCTCGCACGAGGAGGTGGCGGCCTTGCGCGAGGCGTGGAACGGGCAGCTCGCGGGCCGGGGCCCAGGGGACGACGGCGAGCCGTTCGGTCCCGTCGTCGAGCTCACCGGGGGCGAGGCGGCGCTGCCGGCTCCCCCGCTGCCCAACGTCAGGCTCCGGCCGCGGTCGCGTGCGCACGGCATTCCAGGAACAACAGTCGAGAAAGAGGCATCCATGACCCTGCAGGAATCCGAGAGGCAGTCCGGGAAGACGGAGTTCGTCCACGCGGACCAGAGGCACCGCTACGAGGTGCATGTCGGAGGTGTGGTGGCCGGCTTCACCCAGTATCGCGAGAAGGAGGGCGGCTCCGTGTACGCCTTCGACCACACCGAGGTGGCCGACGGCTATTCCGGGATGGGCCTCGCGAGCAAGCTCGTCACCTACGCGCTCGACGACGTGCGCGCGGCAGGGCGCCGGATACGGCCCTACTGCCCCTACGTTCGGGCCTTCATCAAGCGTCACCCCGACTACGCGGAGCTCGTCGAGGACGGGTTCGTCATGGATGAGGACTAGTTTGTCCACAGGGTTGTCCACGCCGTGGATAACTCACACGGCTGTAGTTCCCCGCGGAGCGGGAGTATCCACCGGTTTTCCCACAGCCTGTGGATAATTCGGCGCCTGCTGTGCACACCCGGTGAACAACCCCGCCCCGCCCGTTTCGGGTACGTATCTCGTCGCACTTTCGCCGTTCCGGGTACAGCTCCCCTCGCGGTCCCCGCTCCGGGCACAACCCTCCGGCTAGCATGGCGTGATGGAGCCCAGCCCGGACGGACGGCCGCCAACGGGCGGTGACCGGCCCGTCGCCCTCGTCACGGGCGTGGGGCGCACGGTCGGAATCGGAGCCGGGATCGCACGCGAGCTCGCGCGCCAGGGATGGGACCTCGCCCTCTCCTACTGGAGCGCCTACGACGGCCGCATGCCCTGGGGCGTCCGCGCCGGGGACACCGAGGCCATCGCCCACGAGCTGCGCGGGCTCGGTGCCTCGGTGGCCGCGATCGAGGCGGATCTGACGGATCCCGCAACGCCTGAGCGCCTCCTGGCAGAGGCCGGGAGGGACCGGCCGGTGAGGGCGCTCGTCCTCAGCCACGCGGAGTCGGTCGATTCGGCGCTGCTCGACACTCGACCCGAATCCTTCGACCGGCACTTCGCGGTGAACGCCAGGGCCTCCTGGCTCCTCATCCGGGCCTACGCCCAGCAGTTCCCCACTGAGTGGCACGGCGTCGGGCGCATCGTCGCGCTCACCTCCGACCACACGGTCGGGAACATGCCCTACGGGGCAAGCAAGGGCGCGCTCGACCGCATCGTCATGGCGGCCGCGCGGGAGCTCGCGCCGCAGGGCATCGCGGCCAACGCCCTCAACCCGGGACCGGTAGACACCGGCTGGATGGACGACGCGACGCGGGCTGCCCTGAGCGTCCGGCAGCCCTGGGGACGCCTCGGCACCCCGGCCGACGTCGCCGGCGTCGTGGCCTTCCTCCTGAGCGGCCCGGGGGGCTGGGTGAACGGCCAGCTGATCCACGCGGACGGCGGCTTCTCAGCCCCCTGACTCTCTATGCCTCAAACAGCATATGCCATTCGGCGTATTCGTCAGACGGCCTGCCGCGGCTCCGTGCCCGCGCCCTGGGGCTCGGCCTGCCCGTCCGGCCCGGACGGGCCGTGGTCCCCCGCCGCCTCCGCAGGCCGGTTGCGGAGGAAGGCAGCGAGCACGATCGCGGCGACGCCGGCGGCGGCAGCGACCAGGAACGCGGCGTGGAAGCCCGCCATGGCCGCGTCGGCGGCGGGCATGGACGCGCTGGCTGCGTGCGCCGTCCCCGCCATCACCGCCACGAGGAGCGCCGTTCCGGCGGCCCCGGCCACCTGCTGCAGCGTGCTCAGGATCGCCGAGCCGTGGCTGTACAGCCGCGGCGGCAGCGGGTTCAGCCCGCTCGTGAACGTCGGGGTGAACAGGAAGGCGAGCCCGAGGGACAGGACGATGTGCAGGCCCATGACCAGCCACACCGACGTCTCGGCGGTGATGAACGCCAGCGCCCCGAGGACCGCGGTGATGAGGGACGTCCCCGTCAGCGTCAGCGGCACCGGGCCGACCCGGTCGAACCAGCGGCCCACGGTGGGGGCGAGGAGCCCCATGACCAGGCCGCCCGGCAGGAGGAGCAGGCCGGTCCCGAGTGTGTCGAGCCCGCGCAGCTGCTGGAGGTAGAGCGGCAGGAGGATGACGACGCCGAACAGCGCCATCATGCCGACCATGAGCAGCGCCGTGGCGACCGTGTACATGGGGTACGCGAACGCGCGCAGGTCCAGCAGCGGTGAGCCGGAGCGCTGCAGCGCGAGCTGGCGGAGCACGAAGGCCGCCAGCGCGGCGGCGCCGACGAGGAGGGGCGCCACGGGGCCGAGGCCGCCCGATCCCTCGCCGCCCAGCTGGCTCAGTCCGTACACCACGCCGCCGAAGGCCGGCACCGACAGCACCACGGAGAGGGCGTCGAGGGAGCTCCGCTCGCCGCCGGCCGCCCCCCGCAGCTTCGCGGCGCCGAACAGCAGCGCGGCGATGGCGATCGGCAGCACGGCGAGGAACATGAACCGCCAGGACAGGAACTGCAGGATCAGCCCGGAGAGGGTGGGTCCCACGGCGGGAGCCACCGAGATGACGATGCTGACGGTGCCCATGACCTGGCCGCGCCGCGGGACGGGGATCAGGGTGAGGACGCTCGTCATCAGCAGCGGCATCATGATCGCCGTGCCGCACGCCTGGACCACGCGGGCGAGCAGCAGCACGCCGAAGCCCGGGGCCAGCGCGGCGAGCAGCGTCCCGGTGCTGAACAGGCTCATCGCCAGGATGTACACGGCGCGGGTGGACAGCCGCTGGAGCAGGAAGCCGGTGGTCGGGATGACCACGGACATCGTCAGCATGAACGCGGTCGAGAGCCACTGGACCGTGGGCGCGTCGACGTGCAGCTCGGCCATGAGCCGCGGCAGCGCGACGTTCATGATCGTCTCATTGAGGATCACCACGAAGGCCGCGATGACCAGCACGGTCACGATGAGCCGGCTCTCCGGGCTGATGGGATGAGCCTGGCGCGGCGCCGCGGGGTGTGCGGCGGCCGACGGCGAGGGGTGCTCGGGTGCGGAAGGCAAGGGTTCTCCTGAGGTGCTTCAGGGAAGGACAGGGGTGCGGCGGCCCACGGGGCACGCCCGGCGCAGGAGCCGATGCGGAGTCCAACGCGGGGAGGGCGCCAATTCTTCCAGAAGGTGGGCGCATCGGACAGGCGCGGAACGGCTCAGGCGCCGCGGATGCTCCGCGCCCGGTAGCCGAGGACGGCCGCCGCGAGGAGAGCGGCGGTGATGGCGAGGATCCAGGCGACGGGTGCCCAGTCGGCGTCGGCCGCCGTGACGCGGGGGATGACATGGAACGGGCTGGTGTCCAGCAGCCAGTCCGGTGCCTTGAGCACCGGGCCGAAGACCGTGACGAGGAGCCAGTACACCAGGAGGAGCCACGCGATCCACCGCAGCAGCGGGGCGGCACCGACCAGCGCGAGTCCGGCGGCGGTCGCGAGCCACAGCGCCGGGAGGGTCGCGAGGGTCTGGCGCACGATGTCGCCGGCGCCGATCGGGGCCCCCGTCGCATCGGAGGTCGCCGCGAGCACGGCGCCGCCCACCGCGAAGGTGGCCGAGGGCGCGAGGAGCGCGGCCACGGCCGTGGGGACGAAGTAGCCCTGCCGCGAGACGGCGGTGGAGAGGAGCCACTCGGCGCGGCCCTCCTCTTCCTCGGCGGCGAACCGCGCGGCGACCTGGATCCCGAGGACGGCCCCGGTCAGCGCCAGGATGAGGAGGAGCAGCGAGACGAACGTGAAGGTCAGGTCCGCCTCCGTCGCCGCGTGCGCGGCGAGGAGCTGGCGGATGAAGGCGTTGCCCTCGTAGAAGTCCCGCAGCGTCCCGGTCACGAGCCCGTAGACGAAGCCGAGGAACACGAAGGCGGCCGTCCAGGTCAGGGTCGGCGCCCGGTAGAGGGCGGCAGTGTGCCCCCACACCCCCGCGCGCCACCGGGTGGGCCCCGGACGCTCGTGGACCAGTCCGGCGCCGTAGTCCCGCTGGCCGGCCAGCCACGCCCCGACTCCTGCCGCCGCGGCGCCCGCTGCGACGAGGAGGGCGAGCGGCGCCGGGCTGAGCTCCGTGGCCGGCCGCACGAGCTCCGCCCAGCCCAGCGGGCTCGTCCACAGGGCCCACTCCCCTCCCGTGAGGGTGTCCGCGAGCCCGCGCACCACGTAGGCGAGGACCAGGATCGTCGCCGCGAGCGTGTTGGCCGTGCGGGCATACGAGCCGATCTGGCAGGTGACCGCGGCAATGCCCGCGAACGTGACTCCCACTCCGCCGATGAGCGCCCCGAGTGCGAAGGACTCCTGTGCGCGGGCGCCGGACACCGCGAGGGTGCCACCGATCACGAGGGCCACGGCCGCGGAGGCGATCCACGCGAGCAGGACCGCGGCGGCGAGGCGCGCGTGCTGGCCCACGGCCCCCGAGTCGATGAGCTCGGCCTGCCCGGTGTCCTCGGCGGCCCGCGCGTGCCGGGTGACCGCGAAGACGGCCATGAGCGCGGCGAAGAACATGCCGAAGACCTGCATGCGCCACGTCGTGAAGCCGAAGGGGTCGTCCAGGCGGTCCGCGGGGCCGAGGAGGAGCATGAACGCCGGGTTGGTGCTCAGGGTCTGCTCGAGCGAGCGCGCCTCGTCGGGGCCCGAGAACACGGTCGAGTAGCTGTTGTACACGCTGAACGGGAAGAGCGTGATGATGAGGACCCAGGGTGCGAGCCGGAGCCGGTCGAGCCGGAGCGCGAACAGGAGCAGCCGCCCGGTGCCCGCGAATCCGCTCACGGCTGCTCCTGCCCCGAGCCGCCGCGGTGGCGACCCCGCGCACGACGGCGAGCGGCGGCGTCGTGCGTCCCGCTCTCCTTCCCCTCGGTGCCGGGCGGGAGGCGGTCGCCGTAGTGCTGGAGGAAGAGGTCCTCGAGGCTCGGAGGGGTGACCGTCAGCGCGCGCAGGCCGTGGGCGGCGAGGGCGTTCATGGCGAGGCCGAGCCCCTCGCCGTCGACGCTGAAGCGCACGCGGCCGTCGTCGATGCGCAGGTCCGCGACGCCGGGCAGCGCCGCGAGGGCGTCGGGACGGGCCGCGCCGTCCGCTAGCGTCGCGGCGACGCTGGTGCGGGCGCGGACCTGCATCTGCTCGAGCGTGCCGGTCTCGATGACCCGGCCCTGGCGGACGATGCTGATGCGGTCCGCGAGGGCCTCGACCTCGGCGAGGATGTGGCTCGAGAGCAGCACGCTCCGTCCCGCGGCCTTCTCCCGCCGGATCTCCTGGCGGAACAGGGCCTCCATGAGCGGGTCCAGGCCCGCCGTGGGCTCGTCGAGGATGAGGAGCTCCGCGCGGGAGGCGAGGGCGGCGACGATCGCGACCTTCTGCCGGTTGCCCTTCGAGTAGGCGCGGCCGCGCTTGGACGGGTCCAGTTCGAAGGTGGCGATGAGCTCGGCCCGGCGCGGCTCGTCGAGGCCGCCGCGGAGGCGTCCGATGAGGTCGATGGCCTGCCCGCCCGTGAGGGAGGGCCACAGGCTCACGTCCCCGGGAACGTAGGCGATGCGCCGGTGGAGGCGCACGACGTCGCGCCAGGGATCCCCGCCGAGCAGTTCGACATGGCCGGCCTCGGCCCGGAGGAGGCCGAGGAGGATCCGGAGCGTGGTCGACTTCCCCGCACCGTTGGGCCCGAGGAAGCCGAGGACCTCGCCCTCGCGGACCTCGAGGTCCAGCCCGTCGAGGGCGCGCACCCTGCCGAAGGTCTTCGTCAGGCCCGTGATGCTGACCGGGGCGACCATGTGCGGGCCCTCACGCGAGGTCGTAGACGACGAGGGTGGTCCCGGGCTCGAGGCGTGCCCCCGTGGAGCGGTACGTGGCCAGGGCCGCCTCATTGCCCTGCTCCGCGGCCGTCCACATGCCGTAGCACCCGCCCTCGCGGGCGATCTCCGCGAGGGCGTTGACCAGGTGCGAGGCCACGCCGCGGCGGCGCCAGCCCTCCGCCACGGCGAGCTCGTAGAGGAACATCTCGGTGCCCTTGTCCGGGTGGGCGGTCTCGACGCCGCTGACGAACCCGACCGCCCGGCCGTCCGAGTCCTCGGCGAGCAGCAGGTGGTGGCCCGGCCGGGTGAGGAACTCGTGGGCGCCAGCTTCGGTGATGGGAGCGTCGAAGAGGTCCGAGGCCGCGGTGAGCCGGCCGGCGTCGTGCGGTCCGAGGCGGCGGAGTGTGATGTTCGGCGCGTTGTCCGCATCCACGGCCCGAGCTTACGCGTTCCGCCGTGGAAGGTGAACGGCGGGCGACCCCAAGCCCAACTGCAGCTTGCTAGACTCGGACAGCTGAGCCACCCACGGCTCGCCACCCCACAAGACAGCCCGGTACGGACGCAGCCCCCCATCGCGCCCGGAAACGGCGTGCGCCCGAAAAGAGGAGATCCCCGACCTCATGACCGCTTTGGCCGAGCCCGACTACTACGACGACTTCGACTCCGACTTCCGCTCCGAGCTCGACGCGAAGTACGAGGAGGGGTTCGGCTACAGCCCCGACCCGGAGGACGAGGACGACGACGGTCTGGACGATCTCTTCGCAGGCATCTTCGACGACGACGAGGACGACGACGAGGAGCCCGTGAGGGCCAAGGCCGCGCCGAAGAAGGCCGCGGCGGCCAAGGCGTCCTCGGGATCGCCCGCACCCAAGGGGGCCACCGCCAAGGGCAGGCCGGCCGCGTCCGAGGTGACCGTGACGACGATCGCCGAGCGCCGTGCCGCCGGCGGCCAGACGCCCGCTCCGGTGGCTGCTGCTGTCTCGGTGGCTGCTGTCCCTGCTGCGGCTGCGCCGGTTTCCCCTGCCCCGGCGCGCGCGCACCAGCCGGCCCCCGCCTTTGCGGCCGAGCCGGTTCCTGCCGCGGCGGCCGACGAGGTCGTCGCCGCCGCCCGCCGCGCCGCCGAGAAGGCCCGGGCGGCCGCCGATGAGGCCGCCGCCGCGGCGAAGCAGGCGGTGGCCCACGCCGTGGCCAAGGCCGCTGCGGCGAAGGCCGCCGCAGCCGAGGCATCCGCCGCGGAGCAGGCCGCCCAGGCCGCCCTGGAGGCGTCGACGGCCGCGGAACAGGATGCGGTGCGCGCCGCAGCGCAGCTCGAGCTCGTGCTCGCCGCGCCCTCCGGGGTGACCTCGGCGCAGGAGGAGGAGCCCGCGCAGGCCGAGGAGGAGGCTGTGGGCGCCGCGGATCCGGCGCCCGCCGACCCCAACTTCGCGCCCCACATCGCCCCGGTCAACCAGCACGTGGAGTTCCTGCGCCGGCTGCGCCCCGGCTTCGAGGTCCCCTACGTCGACCCCATGCACTCCGTCGACGAGTGCCGGATCGTGAGCCTGTTCTCCAACACCGGCGAGGCGAGCCCCCGCGGCTACGTCTGGGCCGGCGATGACGCCGCCGCGACCCGCCTGCTCGGCCTGCAGTACCAGCTGGGCCTGCGGCCGGAGTGGATCATGCCGTGGAATGCCTACCCGTGGTTCACCCCGGGCGAGGCCAACGGCAAGCTCACGCCCGAGCAGCTGCACGCCGGGCTCAAGCCGCTGCTGACGTTCCTCAAGACCGTCCCGCGGGTGTCCGCGATCGTGGCCCACGGCACCGAGGCGAACCGCCTCGCGCAGATGCTCCTCAAGACGGACAACCCGCTCATCTGGCGCCGCGGCCTCAAGGTCTACAAGGCCCGCGCCCTCCACGGGCGCGCCTTCGCGGGCTCGAAGGAGCGCCAGACCGAGTGGCTCATCGAGATGGGCCGCGCCTACGCCGACGCGATGGCCCGCGCGGGCCTGCAGACCGGCCGCTCGTAGCGCACAGGGGACCGCGGAGCACCCCAAAGACACGGAAGCGGACGACGGCGGCCTCCCGGCCGACGTCGTCCGCTTCCGTGTGTGGTGGTGACTACTTGCTGCGGGGCTTGCGCAGGTGCGCCACCGGATCGGAGTCCAGGGCGACGGCCCTCTTGGCCTTCTTCGCCGCGCGCTGCTCCTTGATGGTCTTTGACGGTTTCTTGTGGGTTTCGGGCTGGTGAGGCTGCTTGTCAGGCATGTCAGAGCTCCTTTGATCGTCCCCCGATTCACATGACGATACGCCGGTAGGATGCTGGGCACCATGCCTCCTTCCAACGCACCTGCATCGTCCCCCTCAGCGGTGAGGATCGACTCCTGGCTGTGGGCCGTGCGCGCCTTCAAGACGCGCTCTGCCGCCACCGCCGCCTGCCGCGCGGGGCACATCCGGCTCAACGGCAACCCGGTCAAGGCCTCGCAGACCGTGGTCCCGGGCGACACGATCCGGGTCCGGCAGCCGGGATTCGAGCGGATCCTCGAGGTGCACGTGCTGATCGTCAAGCGGGTCGGCGCCGAGGCGGCCTCGAGGTGCTACACGGACCACACGCCCGAGCGGCCGCCCGCGCCGTTCCTCGGCCTGCCGCAGCGCGACCGCGGCGCTGGCCGGCCCACCAAGAAGGACCGGCGCGAGATGGAGCGGCTGCGCGGGCAGCAGGCGGAGTAGGCCCCTTGAGGGTTCTGCCGGGCGGATCTGGAAGGATCGGGGGATGACCTCAACTCCACGAACGATCGCAGGAACCGACGTCGGCCCCGTGGGCTTCGGCTGGATGAACCTGAGCCAGTCCTACGGCCCGCTGCCCTCCCGCGAGGACGCCGCCAAGCTCCTCCTGCACGCCCTCGACGCCGGCGTGGCCCACTTCGACACCGCCACCATCTACGGCGCGACCGCCAACGAGACGCTCCTCGGCGAGACCCTCGCGGGCCGCCGCGACGAGTTCTTCCTCGCCTCCAAGGGCGGCATGTCCTCGCAGGACGGGCGCCGCGTGATCGACGGCCGCCCCGAGACGCTGCGCGCCCATGTCGACGCCTCCCTCGCGCGCCTGCGCACCGAGAAGATCGACCTGTACTACCTGCACCGCTGGGACCGCACCGTCCCCATCGAGGAGTCCGTCGGGGCGCTCGGCGAGCTGGTCCGCGAGGGCAAGATCGGCGCCGTCGGCCTCTCCGAAATCGGCGCGGAGACGCTGCGGCGCGCCCACGCCGAGCACCCGGTGGCCGCGCTGCAGAGCGAGTACTCGCCGTGGACCCGCAACCCCGAGCTGGGCACGCTGCAGGCCTGCCGCGAGCTGGGAGTCGCGTTCGTCGCCTTCAGCCCGGTGGGCCGCGGTGCCTTCGGCGGAGTGCTGCGCGACCCCGCCGCGCTGCCGGACTGGGACCTGCGCCAATCGATGCCGCGGTTCGACGCCGAGCACTGGCCCGCGAACCTCGCCCTCCTGGACCGCTTCGGCGATTTCGCGCGCGAGGCCGGGTGCTCGCCCGCGCAGCTCGCCATCGCCTGGGTCCTCTCCCGCGGCGAGCACGTCATCGCCCTGCCCGGCACCCGCAGCGCGGACCATCTCGACGAGGACTTCGCCGCGGGGTCCCTCGAGCTCCCCGCTCACGTGCTCGCCGGCGTGGACGAGCTGGTCAACGAGCGCACCGTGTCCGGACCGCGCTACTCGCCGGCGGCGCAGGCCGATGTCGACACCGAGGAGTTCGCCTCCTGACGGGTGATCCGCGTCACGGCGTTGCGCCTTGATGTGGTCCTACCAAGTGGTAGCTTCCCGTTGTCGGCCAACGCAGCCCGGAGCGCGGGACGCGCCGACCTGACCACTGAGGAACACCATGTCGAGCACCCCGAAGACCGGCGCGCACGGCGCGACCACCCTGGCGCCCCCACGGAAGACCCTGATCCAGCGCTTCACCGACCTCTGCGTCCGCTACGTCGAGCGGCTCATGCCGGACCCGTTCCTGTTCGCGGTCATCCTCACCCTGCTCGTGGTGGCCATGATCCTGCTGTGGGTCCCGCACGCGTCGGCCAAGGGGATACTCGAGGGCTGGTACCAGGGGGTCTGGGGCACCAACAACATCTTCACGTTCGCGCTGCAGATGGTGCTGATCCTGGTCAGCGGCTACACGCTCGCCGAGGCGCCGGCGGTGAAGAGGGGCCTGATCTGGCTGGCCTCCAAGCCGCGGAACCAGATCGAGGGCGCCCTCATGTGCTTCGGGGCCGCCGCCGTGGCGAACATCCTCAACTGGGGCCTGGGCCTCGTGGTCGGCGCGCTGCTCGGCCGCCGGATCTTCGCCCGGCTCTCTACGGCCAACTTCGGGTACATGATCGCGGCCGGCTACATGGGGTACATGCTGTGGACCAACGGGTTCTCGAGCTCGATCGCCCTCGCCAACACCGACCCGACCAGCAAGCTCAACGTCATCTTCACGGCGACCCACCAGCTCGTGCCGCTCGATCTGACCATCCTCCAGCCCTACAGCTGGGTGACCGTCCTCGTGGTCATCGCGGCGCTCGCGCTCCTGATCTGGAAGATGGCCCCGCACGAGACGGACGACGTGGACCGCGACGCTCTCCTGGGCGCCGGCGCGATGGACGAGGATTCGCCGCGCACCGCCCCCGCGCCGGGCGCGCGCCGCTCCTTCGCCGAGCGGCTCGAGGGGCTGTGGATCCTCAACGTCCTGCTCTTCCTCGCGGGAGCGGCCTACTTCGTCATCAGCGGCTTCAACCTCAACATCTCCTCCATGGTGATGCTCTTCACCATCCTCGCCGCGCTGCTGCACGGGACGCCCATCCGCTTCATCCGGGCCTTCACGGACGCGGCCAAGACGTGCGGCCCGCTCCTGCTGCAGTACCCGCTCTACGGCGGGATCGTGGGCCTGCTCGCCTACGCACCGGACGCCCACACCAAGCCGCTGCAGGCGGTCATCTCCGCCTCCATCGTGGCCGGCGCGACCACCGCGACCCTGCCCTTCCTGAACTTCCTCGGGTCCATCATCATCTCCCTCTTCGTCCCCTCCGGCGGCGGCCACTGGGGCGTCCAGGGGCCCATCGCCGTCGAGGCGGCGCGCCAGCTGGGCGAGAGCTCGCCGGCCTACCTCGGCAAGGTCTCCATGTCCGTCGCGGCCGGTGAGGCGGTGGCCAACATGATCCAGCCGTTCTGGCTGCTGCCGGTGCTCGCGATCGCCAAGCTGAGCGTCCGGAAGGTCATGGGCTACACCGTGGCCGCGTTCCTGGTCGGCTTCGTCATCTTCGGCATCGCGATGCTGGTCATGCCGCATGTCTGAGCAGCAGCCGGCCAGCAGCATCGCCGAGGCCGCAGAGTCCGTGCTGGCGGCCATCCGGGAGCGGGAGCCGGCCCTGAGGGCGTTCGCGCACCTGGATGATGAGGCGGTGCGCCGGGCTGCCCACGGGCTGGACGCGGCCGGGGCGGAGGGGCTGGCGCTGCGGGGCCTGCCCGTGGGCATCAAGGACCTCATCGACACCGCTGACCTGCCCACGGAGTACGGCTCAGCCATCTACCGCGGGCACCGGCCGGGGAGGGACGCAGCCGTGGTGCGCCTTCTGCGGGCCGCGGGAGCCCTGCTCGTGGGCAAGACCGTCACCACGGAGTTCGCCCTGTTCCAGGCCGGCCCCACGCGCCATCCGCTCGATCCCGGCAGGACTCCGGGAGGCTCCTCCAGCGGCTCCGCGGCGGCCGTTGCCGCCGGCCTCCTTCCGGTGGCCCTGGGCACCCAGACCGCCGGCTCGATCACCCGCCCGGCCTCGTTCTGCGGCATCGTCGGATTCAAGCCGACGTTCGGAGCCATCGACCGGGACGGGGTGCTCCCGGTCAGCGGAACGCTGGACACCGTGGGCCTGCTGGCCCGCGACGTGGAGGCCGCGGCCGCGGTCTTCGATGTGCTGCGCTCCGACCGCTCCGCCCCGTCGGAGGCGGAGCCGGCAGCACGGCCGACGATCGGGTTCGCCCGCCCCGCCGAGTGGGACCAGGCGGAGCGGTCCACGCGGGACGGCATCGACGAGCTGAAGCGGCGGCTGCGGGACGCCGGGTTCGATGTCCAGGACGTCGAGCTGCCGGCGAGCTTCGCCGGCCTCGTCGGGGCACAGAACACCATCATGGAATACGAGGCGGCACGGAGCCTCGGCCCGCGCTGCGAGGGGAACTGGTCGCTCGTGAGCCCCCGGCTGACCGAGCTCCTGCAGCGCGGGGCCTCGATCCCGGAGCGGGACTACCGCCGGGCCCTGCAGCTCGCCCACGAGTGCCGGAGCGAGCTCGGCACGGTGTTCCCGCACCTCGACGCGCTGCTCGTCCCCGCCGCGCGCGGCGAGGCGCCCCCCGCCGAGGACGGCAGCGGCGACCCGGTCTTCTGCCGAGCGTGGACGCTCCTGGGCTGCCCGACCGTGTCCCTGCCGCTGCTCACCGGACCCTCGGGACTCCCGGTGGGTATCCAGCTGGTCGGCGCGCCGCACGACGACGACCGTCTGCTGGCCGTGGCGGCCCGCCTCGAGCGGTGGCACGCCGGCGAGGCGTAGGGGGACTTCTCCCCTGCAGGCGGACGACGGCGATGCGTAGGCTGGCGTCGTCGGCCCACCGCGGGCCGCGCGGAGGGGGATGCCGTGGAACGGTTCGTGCGGGGCGCTGTCCGGGCGCTCATGGCCGGGGGCGCCGCCCTCCTGCTCATCGCCGTCTGGGCGGCGGCCGCCTCGGGCGTGCTGCTCGTGTCCGCGCCGGCGGCGCTCGCCGTCCCGCCGACCCAGGTCGTCGTCGAGGATACCGCCGGCGCCCTCTACCGGCCCCAGCTCGACCCGGCGCTGGCGAAGATCTCCTTCTACGAGCCCACGAAGGTCGTGGTGTTCACGCGTGCCGGCGCGGCCGCTGACAACCTCAACGAGGAGGTCCTGCGGTACGCGAGGGCCAACCACCCCGAGTGGATCAGCCCCGACGGGCAGAAGTGGGCGGACGGGCTGTTCATCTTCGCCCTCGACACGACCGGGCGGCACGTCGGGACGTACTTCGGCGAGGACCGCAAGGTCAGCCTCGACGAGCAGAAGGCGATCCAGGACGACACGAAGGAACTCTTCCGCGCGGCGCAGTGGACCGACGGCACGATCGCGGGCGTGAAGTCTGCGGCGTCCCGGATCGGCCGGCCCTGGTACCTCTCCCCCGCAGCCATGATCGGCGGCGGGATCGCCGGCGTCGCGGTGCTCGGCGGAGCGGGCGCGTGGGCGGGCGTGCGGGCGTGGCGGCGGCGGAAGTTCGCGGAGGCACTCTCCTCCGGGGACCGCTCCTATTCCTCCGTCACCCTCGCGCTCGATACGACCGAGCTCAACGCCTCGACCATCCCCGCCTCGTCCTCCTACGGCGGCCTCGTCCTCGAACGGTGGGAGGGCTTCCGGGCCAAGCACCGCGAGGCCACCAGGCTCCGGGACCGCCTCACCCTGATGACGCCGCGGGAGCGCTCGAGGTCGACCAGCGTGAAGGAGGCCCGGAAGTACGAGGAGCTCGCCCAGACCCTCGACGGACTCGACGACGCGATCGCGGACACCAACGCGATCCTGAACCGGGGATCGAGCTGGCGCTCCGCGTGGCAGCGACAGACCCAGGACCTCACCGGTGAGCTCGACGGCGTGGACGCCATGCTGGCGGCGAAGACGACCGCGGGCACTTCCGAGAGCGCCAGGGCGCTGGAATCCGGCGTCGGCCTCGCCAGGGCCGAGATCGAGCGGCTCGGGGCCGGGCTCGAGGACGGATCGCTCACCCCGGAGGCGGCCCTCGACGGGCTCAAGGCCCAGCGCGAGCGGATCGGTGCGCTGTTGGGGGCGCACGCGGAGGCCGTGATCGACGAGCATGCGAAGAACCAGAAGGAGCGGGACCTCATGCGCGGGAAGCTCGAGGCGTCGACGCGGTCGTGGCGCAGCACGCACCGGACCCAGGGCAGCATCCTCGATGTCGCCTACCCGCAGCTTCCGGTGATCAGCATCGTGAGCTTCAACAGCGGCATCGCCGCCGGCTACTCGGCCGTGGACTCCGCCCGGTCATCCTCGAGCACCGGCTACGGCAGCAGCGGAGGGAGCTTCTCCGGCTCGGGCAGCTCGTCCAGCTTCTGACTCAGGCGCCCTGGAAGCGCAGGATCCGCTCGATGGCCGTCTCGACCGCGGTCTGGCCGGCGGCGAAGGAGAGGCGGACCGCGCGCGTCCCGTGGACCGCGTCGAAGTCGGTGCCCGGCACGAGCGCCACTGCCTCGGCCTCGAGCAGCGCCCTGGCGTACTCGCGCGAATCGCCGAACCGCCCGAGCTGGTCGCCGAGCTCGGCGTAGAGGTAGAACGCGCCGTCGGCCGGGGCTGCCGGGCCCCAGCCGAGGGCCGGCAGCGCGTCGAGCAGCGTCTGCCGGGTCCGGGCGTAGCCGGCCACCCACGCGTCCGCCTCGCCATAGGACTCGGGCGAGAACGCCTCGACCGCCGCCAGCTGGGACGGGGCCGGGGGGCACAGGGCCACATTCCCGGCGAGGGCGTCCACCGCGCCGACGAGCTCGTCCGGCACGAGCATCCAGCCGAGCCGCCACCCCGTCATGCCCCAGTACTTCGAGAAGCTCGAGATCACGATCGCCTCGCGGTCCAGCTCCCACGCGCACACGCCGCGCGGGCTGTGTGCGTCGGAGGCCGTGCCGGCACCGGGGTAGGTGATGCCGTGGTAGATCTCGTCGCTCACGAGCCGGACGCCGTTCTCCGCGCACCAGTCCGTGAGGGCGGTGAGCTCGGCGCGGTCCACCATGGTTCCGGTCGGGTTGGCGGGCGAGGCGAGCACGAGGCCGGCGAGGGGACCGCGCTCGGAGGCAGCGGCGTCGAGCATCTCCGGGGTGGGCTGGAAGCGGGAGCCCGGGCCGGCGTCGAGCTCCACGACCTCGCAGCCGAGCGCGGCGAGGATGTTGCGGTAGGCGGGGTAGCCGGGGCGGGCGAGCGCCACCCGGTCCCCGGCCTCGAAGGCGGCGAGGAACGAGAGCAGGAAGGCGCCCGAGGAGCCCGTGGTGACGGCGACCTGGGCCGGATCCACGGCGAGGCCGTACCACCGGCGGTAGTGCTCGGCGATGGCTGCGCGCAGCTCGGCGGTGCCGAGCGCCGGGGTGTACGTGAGGGCCCGGCCCGATGCGTGGACCTGCGCCGCCTTGGCCGACACGGCAGACGGCGCTCCGCCGGAGGGCTCCCCCGCGCACAGGCTCACGACGTCGCGGCCCTGGGACCTCAGCGCGTCGACGCGGGCCAAGATGTCCATGACTGCGAAGGGCGGCACCTGCGAGCGGGACGAGGCGGCGAAGCGGGGGCTCATGCGGTCCAGCTTGTCACACGTGGCGCACCGGGAGGTCCGGCCGCCGGGGAGCGCCGGGGAGCGGCGGGACGGCCGGTCAGGCGCGGCTCAGGCGAGGCTGAGGAACATCTTCTCCAGTTCGGCCACGTCGCCGCCGCGCTCCGGGTGGGCGAGGCACTCCTGCAGGTTGGTCGCGATGATGCTGAACCCGGCCTTGTCCACGGCGCTCGAGACGGCCGAGAGCTGCGTGACGATCGCCTTGCAGTCCTGGCCCTCCTCCAGCATGCGCACCACGGCGTTGAGCTGGCCTTGGGCGCGCTTGAGGCGGTTGATCGCGGCCCTCATCGACTCGGGTTCGACATTCACGGCGTTCCTCCTTCTGGCACAGCCTGCACTGCAGGCAGTTTCCAGTGTACCCCACCGGGTATTGCGTTCATACCCCCCGTGGTATCTCATGATGGGAGGGGACACCTGAGGCAGGAGCACCCCGTCGATGGGGTGTCGTAGGTGCCGGGAGGCACCTTGGGGGGGACCGCGGGGCGCCGAGCCATGGTGGGAGCCCCCCTTCCCACCATGGCCCGGGGCCCGCGCGGTCACCGTCGGCGCCTCGGCCGGCGCACCGCCCTCGGTGCCCCCCGGGGTCAGCGCACCAGGACGATGCGCCCGCGGAGCGAGCGGCCCTCCTGGAGCGCGTGGGCCTCGGCGGCGTCGTCGAGCGCCAGCTTCGCTGCCGTGCGGACCACGGGCCGCCCCTTGGCCATAAGTCGGTTGACCGCGCGCGACGCAGCCGCGAGGTCGTCCACTGAGGCATTGCTGATGGCGAAGCCCCGGATGCTCACGTCGCGGGTGTAGAGCGCGCCCACAGGGAGCGGGGTCTGAGCCGCGAGCCCCGCCATGACCACGATCGTGCCGCCGGACCGCAGCAGGGGGACCACCGTGGGCAGGTCGTGGTGCCCGCTCGTGTCGAGCCACACATCGATCCCCTCCGGCGCGGCCGCGCGGATCCGTCCCGACAGGTCCGGATCCCGGTAGTCGAGCACCTCCGCCGCGCCGCACGAGGCGGCCCACTCATGGTCCCGCGGCGCAGCGGTGGCGATCACCCGCGCCCCGGCGGCCGCGGCGAGCCGGACGGCCGCGCTGCCGACCGCTCCGCCGGCGCCGCCCACGAGCACCGTGTCCCCGGCGGCGAGCCGGGCCCGGCGGAACAGCCCGAGGTGCGCCGTCGCCGTCGGATGCAGCGCTGCCGCGGCGTCTTCGGCGCCCACGCCCGCGGGCAGGCGGTACAGCCGCTCGGCCGCGACCACGGCGTACTCGGACCAGGCGCCCTGCCGGCCCGCGTGGCCGAGGCTGTTGGTCCACACCCGCTCCCCCGCGGCGAAACCTGCCCCCGGGCCCGCGGCCGCCACGGTGCCCACGAGGTCCCGCCCGATCACGAACGGGAAGGCCAGCGCGGTCCGATACGCCCCGGAGCGGACGAAGGTGTCCACGTGGTTGACGGCGCTCGCCTCGAACTCCACGAGGACATCGGTGGGACCCGGCCGGGGCGTGGGGAGCTCGCCGACCTCGATCCGGTCCGTGCCACCGGTCGCGCGGATGAACGCGGCGCGCATCGTCCCAGGCAGATCCATGGCGTGTCCTTTCGACGCTGCCTCAGGGTAGCGTGGCCGCATGCAGGTTGCTCTCGTCACAGGCGCTTCGAGCGGGATCGGCGAGGCCGCCGTGCGCGCCCTCCTCGGAGCTGGATACACCGTCTACGCCGCGGCGCGGCGCGTGGAGCGGATGGAGGCCCTCGCGCACGACGGCGCGCGCCTCCTCGCGCTCGACGTCACCGACGACGCCTCGCTCACCGACGGCGTCCGGAAGGTCCTCGGCGAGACGGGCCGCGTGGACGTGCTGGTCAACAACGCCGGCTACGGCTCCTTCGGCGCCCTCGAGGAAGTGCCGCTCGAGGAGGCCCGCCGCCAGTTCGAGGTCAACGTCTTCGGCCTTGCGCGCCTGACCCAGCTCGTGCTGCCGGGCATGCGGGAACGCCGCTCGGGGACGATCGTGAACGTGTCCTCCATGGGTGGCCAGTTCTACGAGCCCCTCGGTTCCTGGTACCACGCGACCAAGTTCGCGGTGGAGGGGCTCTCCGACTCCCTCCGGATCGAGCTGCGGCCCTTCGGCGTCCGCGTCGTGGTGGTCCAGCCCGGCGCGATCCGGTCCGAATGGAGCTCGATCGCCCGCGGCTCCCTCCTCGAGGTGTCCGGACGAGGTCCCTACGCCAGGGGAGCGCGGCGCGTGGCCGCCGTCATGAAGACCGCGTATATGCCCGGAATGGCATCTCCCCCGCAGGTCGTGGCGGGTGCCATCCTCCAGGCTGTCGAGGCCCGTCACCCGCTGCCGCGGTACCGCGTCGGAGCGGGGGCCCGGCCCCTCCTGGCGCTGCGGAAGGTCCTCCCGGACCGGCTCTTCGACCTGATCGTCCGCGGGATCTACCGGCACTGAACCGCTGCACACCACCTCACCCCGCTTGTATCCGTCCTGGGGTATGTTACGGAGCGCGACATGGAAGAGCTTGACGGCCAGTACGCCGAGATCGAGGGGCGCGGCCTGGTGACGTTCGTCCGGTCCTACGAGACCGGCGCCGGGGACCTGTGGGAGGCCGTCGCCACCGCCGACGGGCTCGACGGCTGGTTCCCCTCGCGCGTGGCGCTTGACCCCGACGCCGGGCTCGTGTCCTTCAGCGGCGACCCGAACGCGGAGCCGAGCAGCGGAAGGATCCTCGACTGGGAGCCGCCGAACCGATGGGCGTTCGCCTGGGGCGGCGACCTGATGGAGCTCGTGGTCGAGGGGACCGACGCCGCCGCGGAGCTCACGCTGCGCAACTGGCTCGCCGACTCCGCGACGGCCGCGCGCAACGCCGCGGGCTGGCACGTCTGCCTCGGCGAGCTGGAGAAGAGGCTCGGCGGTTCCCGCTCCTCCGGGCCGAGCGCCGGCGGCCCGGATGCCGGCGCGGCCGAGGATTCGCTCGACTGGCGAACGCTCTACGACGGCTACGTTGCGGCCGGGCTCCCGAGCGGCGCCCCCATCCCGGGCCAGACCCCCTAGCCCCCCCAACCCGTTTCGGGTACGCATCTCGTCGCGGATCCGACGTTTTGGGTACGCGGACGGGCGGCGGCCTGGGTGCTAGCCTCCAGCGCCGCCCTGCAGCGGAGCTTCGAGGGGCTTCCTCTCCTTGCCCTTGGTCTTCCCCGGCCTCGGGCTGGGCAGCGACGAGGTCGCGGGCGTCGTCAGACCGGGGTCGGTGGCCGCGGGATCCGCAGAGGGGCCGCCGGCAGGCGCAGTTGGGGATGCGGGCACTGGCTGGGCCGGCGGGGACGGCATCATCGCCGCGCGGAGCGCCAAGGGCACCACCACCAGCAGCGTGGCAATGATTCCGACGACGATCGCCGCCCTCACCAGCGCCTTGCCCTGAGTGCCCCGCCGCCCGCCAGCCCTCGCGCCGGCCGGAGGCGTCTTCGGCTGGCCGACAGGCGCGGCTGCCCAGCGCGCCGTCGAGACGTCCTGCCCGACCACGGGAGTTCGGGCCGTGGTGGGCCGGCTGTCCCCGGCGGGGAGCACGCGGGTCGGCGAAGGGACTGACTCGGCAGGGAGGACCTCGGTAGGGCCGCCCTGCGCCGGGACGGCGCCGGCGGCCGGAAGCTCACCGCGGAGGACGCCCAGGATCTCGGCTGCGGTCGGGCGGTCTGCGGCGTCGCGCGCCGTCATCCGGGCCAGCAGAGGTGCCCAGGGCTCGCCCAGGTCCTCGGGGATCCTGGGGGAGCGCAGGAGCCGGGCCACGGCGGCCTCCACCGCGCCGCCTGTGAATTCCATCGACCCCTTGAGGCATTCGAGCAGCACCAAGCCGAGGGAGTAGATGTCCGACGCGGGCCCGACCTTCTCGCCGCGGGCCTGTTCGGGACTGAGGTAGTTGGCGGTGCCGATCGTCGTGTTCGTCACCGTGAGCCGGGACGCGTCGGTCAGCCGGGCGATCCCGAAGTCAGTCAGCTTCGCGGGCAGGCGCCGCCCCGGTCCGGCGTCGGGGACGAGGATGTTGGCCGGCTTGATGTCGCGGTGCACGATCCCGAGCGAATGCACGCAGGCCAGCGCGCCGGCGAGGTCGAGACCGAGCTGCCGCACGTCGTCGGGCGTGAGCGGGCCTGAGGCGAGCCGCTTCCGCAGGTCGGTGCCGTGGACGAACTCCATGACCAGGTAGGCCACGTGGTGGGTGCCGTCGTCCTGCGCGTCGGTGCCGGCGTCGTAGAGCCGGACGAGGCTGGGGTGGTTGAGGCGGGCGAGGACCTGCATCTCGCTGCGCCGGCGCTCCTCACGACGGGGGTCGGAGGCGTGGGCGCGGAAGGTCTTGACCGCCACGTCGCGGCCCAGGACTTCGTCCCGGGCCCGGTGGACGGTGGCCATCGCCCCGCTGCCAGCGAGCTCGAGGAGCCGGTACCTGCCGCCGACGAGGACGGGGTCTCGCCCCGTGTCGCTCTCGGCCACCCTGTGCCCCTCCTCGCCCTGCCGAATCCGGTAGATCAAGCCTAGTGGACGGGGCCGCCCGGGCGCTCCTCTGCACGAGGCGCCAGAGGGGGTGCCGACGCGGCGTCGGCACCCCTCTGGGACTTAGATATGGCTTACGCAGCATATCTCAGCGCGTATATTCCTCAATGGCGATGTCTATCCGTGGATGACCTGGGGTTGGCCAAGGGCCTTGAGTCCTTCGGTGCCGAATTCGAGGCCGTAGCCGGATTGCTTGGCGCCGCCGAAGGGGGCCATGGGGTGGACGGTGCCGTGGGCGTTGATCCAGACGGTGCCGGCTTCGAGGCGGTGGGCGACCTCACGGGCGGCGTCGGTGTCGGTGGCCCAGACGGAGGCGCCGAGGCCGACCTCAAGGGCGTTGGCCATCTGCACGGCGTCGTCGAGGTCGGTGTATCTGATGATGGGCAGGGCGGGGCCGAACTGCTCCTCGGTGACGAGGGGGTTGGTGTTGTCGATGTCGGCGACCAAGGTGGTGGGGTAGAAGTAGCCGGCCTGGTCCCCTGCGGGGTTGCCGCCGAGGAGGATGCGGGCGCCGGAGTCCTTGGCGGCCTGGACGAGGTCTTTGACGATGGCGTGCTGGGAGGCGTTCTGCAGGGGACCGAGGAGGTTGGCCTCGTCCAGGCCCGGGCCCATGGGCACGGTGCGGGCGTAGTCGGTGAGGGCGGTGCAGACCTGGTCGTAGAGGTCGGTGTGGACGTAGAGGCGCTTGAGGGCGGCGCAGGTCTGGCCGGTGTTGATGAAGGCGCCCCAGAAGATGCCCTCGGCGATCGCGTGCGGGTCGGCGTCGGGCAGGACGATGCCGGCGTCGTTGCCGCCGAGCTCGAGGGTGAGGCGCTTCACGGTGTCCGCGCTGGAGCGGATGATGGCCTTGCCGGCGCCGGTGGAGCCGGTGAACATGACCTTGGCGACGGCGGGGTGCCCGGCGAGGGCGGAGCCGACCTGCCGGTCGCCGGCGACGACGGTGAGGATGCCGTCGGGGAGGGCCTCGTTGATGACGCGGATGAGGGCCAGGACGGACAGGGGGGTGTAGCTGGAGGGCTTGACGATGGCGGCGTTGCCCATGCGCAGGGCGGGGGCGATCTGCCAGACGGTGATCATCATGGGCCAGTTCCAGGGGCCGATGGCCCCGACGATGCCCAGGGGCCGGTAGTGGAGCACGGCGCGGGTGGTGCCGTCGTCGACGACCGTCTCGGGCTCCAGGGCGGTGGCGGCGGCGGCACGGAGCCATGCCGCGCAGGCGCCGACCTCGAAGCGGGCGTTGGGGCCGTTGAGGGGCTTGCCCTGCTCGCGGGAGAGGATCCGGGCCAGTTCCTCGGCGCGGGCCTCGACCGCGTCCGCCGCCGCGACCAGCGCGGCCGAGCGGGCCTCATGCCCGGCCGCGGCCCAGGCCGGCTGGGCCGCCTTCGCCGCGTCGATCGCAGCCTCGAGCTCGGCCAGCCCGTGCACCGGCGCGACACCGACGAGCTCGCCGGTGGCCGGATCGAACAGCTCCTGCCCGGGCGCCCCCGGCGCCGCCGCGATCGCATCCAGCAGGGAATCCGTGGTCTGCAGGGTCTCCATCGAGTCCTCCTCATCGAGTGCTGTGTCCATCCCAGAGTGCGGCCGGTGCCGACGGCCCGGCTTGGCATGGCGTGCCCGCCGCTTGTCCGTGGGCGCACGGTTGGAAGGGGTCGTCGGCACGGCCCTGTACCCGGAATGGCGAAGTGGCGACGAGATGCGTACCCGGAACGGTGAAACGGCGACGAGATGCGTACCCGAAACGGGGGAGGGGTAGCGTGGGCGCGTGTCCGAGTTCCGCCATCTGAGCGTCCCCATCGCCCAGTCCCCCCGCGCCGTCTCCGCGTTCGCCGGCAACCCGGCCAACCTCCCGCGCTGGGCGGCCGGACTGGTCGCGGGCATCCGTGAGGAGCGTGGGCGCTGGCTCGCCGACTCGCCGCTGGGCGCCATCGAGGTGCGGTTCGTCGGAGACACCTCCGCCGGAATCCTCGACCACGAGGTCGTGCTCCCGGACGGCACCACCGTGCTGAACCAGTTCCGGATCCTCGCGGACGGGCCGCACAGCCTCGCCGTCTTCCACCTCCGCCGCGGGGAGGGCGTCGGCGACGCGGAGTTCGACTCGGACGCGGCCGCCGTCCAGGCCGACCTCGAAACCCTGCGGCGTCTGCTCGAGGGCGGCGCGTGTGTCCCCGGGGCCCACAGCGGGTAGCAGCGACAGGGAGAGCACCCGACCACGGAAAGGATGCACCGTGACCCAGCAGACCCCGCTCGTCGCCATCGCCTGCGCGGAGGCTGGCGCCGTCGACCTCCTCTCCCTCGACACGCAGACGGGACAGCTCGAGCACTCGGGCCGGATCGGCGGCCTGGACGGCGCCGCGGCCCTAGCCTTCGGCCCCGACGGCACGCTCTACGCAGGGAGCAACGGGAGCCGGCCCCGCGCCGTCGTCCTCCATCCCGACGGCGAGACCGGGGAGGAGCGCCGGCTGCCCGCCTCGACCTGCTTCATCGCGGTCGCCCCCGACGGCCGCGCGCTGTTCAGCGCCTCGTACGGGGAGGGCCGCCTGGACCGCGTCCCGCTCCCCGGGGGTGAGGACGACGCCGGCCCCGTCACCTACGCGACCGGGCGCAACACGCACTGCGCGGCCGCCAGCCCCGACGGGCGCTTCCTCTACGCGACCTCCCTCGGCGACGACCGGGTGAGCTGGTTCCCCCTGGACGGGGACGCCGCCCGGTCGGGGGTGCGCGAGCCCAGCGGGCACGTGGCGACCGAGCCCGGGTGGGGCCCCCGGTACCTGCGGTTCAACCACGCCGGAGACCGCGCGTACGTGGTGCACGAGCTCTCCGGGGCCATCGCGGTCTACGGCAGGGAGGCGGAGAACGGCCGCCTCGAGCTCCTCCAGCGCACCTCCGCCGTGGCCGGGCTGGACCTCCACCCGGGAGTGGTCCGGTCGGCGCAGACCCCGGACCCGGGCCCCGGCGTGGTCTGGGCCGCGGACCTGAGGATCACTCCGGACGAGCGCTTCCTCTACACGACCGAGCGGTCCTCGGGGACCCTGGCGTGCTTCGCGCTCCGGGAGGGTCTGCTCGAGTTCCTCGGCCGGGTCGAGACCGAGCAGGTGCCCGGGAGCGCGGCGATCGACCCGACCGGCCAGTTCCTCCTCGTGGCGGGCGAGGGCTCGCACGCCGTGACGAGCTACAGGATTGCCGAGGACGGCTCGCTCTCGGCCGTCTCGAGGGCCCGGACGAGTGCCGGCCCGGTCGCCGTCGAATGCGGGGCGATCGCCTAGCCGCGGGCCCGAGCCTTCGAGGCCCGAGCCCTCGGGCCGGCGCGCCGGCGTCCGTCAGCCGGTGTGCCGGCCCGTGAGCTTGTCCCGGAGACGGTCCACCATGCCCACCCCGGCGCCCACGGTCTTGTGGAACAGCTCCGAATGCGGCGCGTGGGGGTGCGGCCGGGTCGGCGCGACCTTCTTGGCCTTCTCCACCTTCTTGCCGAGGTCGATCAGTTCGTCGTAGGGGATATGGGCCCGCAGCTTGGGGAACTGGTCCGTTTCCTCGTCGTTGGCGTGGTGCCGCAGCTTCCCCTCCAGGTCCCGGACGACCTCGATGAAGCGTGCATCCGCGGCGTCGATCCTCTCCAGCTCCTTCATGAGGTCGACGATCTCGGCGTGCTCGCCCTTGTCGTGCTCGACCTCCTCCTTCCCATCGGGGACGTGCTTCTCGACGACGGGGTAGACGTACATCTCCTCGGCGACGGCATGGCGCATGACCTCGGCGATCACGGTGTCCGCGAGCTCACGCCGGGTCGAGGAATCGGCCGCCCCCTCGATCCGGGCGATCAGCTCGACCATCTCCTGGTGGTCGCGGGTCAGGATGTCCACGACGTCCGGTTCGGTGGGGCCTGCTGGCGTCTGGGTCATGGGGATCTCCTTGAGGGTTCTCGGCGCTCGCGTGCGGCTGCCGATTACCCCGCCGCTCCCGGGGCAATCACCGCTGGCCGGACAACTTCGCCCTGCCCCCTCGGGCGAGCCTGGAAGAAGGCGCTGCCGCGCGGGAGTCAGCCGGTGGGGCGGATCGGCCCGTCGGGGTGCGGGGTCGTGAGCGGATCGGCGTGCCGGCTGACCAGCTGCCAGCCATCGCCCTCCAACCGGAAGGTGGTCGTGACGCGCAGATCGAAGGGCGAGCGCTCATCGCGACCGCCGATCTTGGTCTCCCAGTGCTCGTGCTCGAACAGCGTGACGAGATCAGCGCCGACGTAGCGAGAGACTTCCTCGAACCGAACAGGCGACCCATCACGGAATTTCGATGAAGCGAAGTCCAGCGCCTGCGAAACCGCATCCCAGCCCCGCGAGGAGCCGCCGAAGGGGTTCGCCAGAAGCACGTCACCGCCGCGCGCGTACAGTGCCTTGATCGGCGCCGGATCGCCCACGGCAAATGCGTGCAATCCAGAGTGGTATTGGTCGATGACCTGCTCGATGCCCATGACTGACCCTCCAGTTGAGTTCTACCTCGGCCCCTCCGGGCGGACAAGGGGTGGACCCGGCGGGGATGCATCTCGGGCCGCTCACCCAGGGCCGGACACCCCCCTCGTCGCCGGCGGAATCCGACGTACCGGACCTGCGGGAAGCCGCTGCCAGCGCGCATGGTGGAGCGGCCCGGATGGTGCGACACTGACGCCATGCTGGACTTGGCGTCGAAGCTGTCCACGCTTCCGGAGGCATGGGCTGCGTCGCCTTGGCCGGACCACGAGCACCTGAAGGGCTGGGGGGTCTTCGGGCTGCCGTTCGACTCCGGGCACGTCCTTGCGCTGCGGGTCTTTCCGGAGAGCGATTTCGGTCCCTACCGGAGCCTGTGGCATCGGGACCCGGACGGCCGGTGGTCCATCTTCGTTGACGGTCCTCGGCTGGACACGGCTTGCCCGCGCTACTACGGCGCGGCCTGCGAATACACCGGGTTCGCGCACATCGGGCTCGTCTGGACGGGCCCGGCATCCTTGCAGGTGACCATGGACCGTCCTTCGCTGGACTGGACCCTGACTGCCTCCTCGAGCTGGACCCTCGGTGTGGTGAACGCGATCAGCTCCCTGTTGCCGCTGGCCACCTGGCGCCCGCGGTGGCTGGTGCGGGGCCGCGAACGCCTGGCGGGTGCGCTGGGCACCGGACGCATGGAGTTCTCTGGCGTGATGCCCAGCGGGCATGCCGGCACGTTCATGCCACGGCAGATGTATTTTGTCGACGAGGCGCGGGCCACGTTCGGAGGCGTTGACCTCGGACATCCCGTTCGCGCGAGCGAGAACCCGAGGATCGGCGCCCTGCCGCTGCCAGCGCGCGGTGTTCTGGCCATCGGCCAAGCCGTCTGGCAGATCAAGGACCCAGACGAGTACCTCCGCACCCGTTCCGAGTCTGCTGGAGGATCCTGAGGCGATCCGGAAACTGCACACGTCAGGCGCCGGGGAGGGGCCCCGGGACGGCGAAGGCCTGGATGCTGCAGTTCCTGACGGTCACCCGCCGAACAGGAGCATCCCCGCGAGGCCGACCATGAGCACCGCCACGGCCCCGTCCAGCACGCGCCACGACGCGGGCCGGGCGAAGAACCCGCTCAGCGCCCGCGCTCCGTAGCCGATGAGCGGGAACCACAGGGCGCTCGCCGAGGCCGCGCCGACGCCGAACGCCCACCGCCCCTCGCCCTGCGCGTTGGCGAGGGAGCCCAGCAGGACGAGGGTGTCGAGGTACACGTGCGGGTTGAGCCAGGTCAGTGCGAGGACGGTCGCGAGCGTGGCCCCCAGCGTCGCGGCGCCGGCGCCCGCGGCGGCCTGCAGCGCGCCCGGCCGCAGGGCCCGCTGGGCCGCGAAGAACCCGTAGGTGAGAAGGAACGCGGCACCGACCCAGCGGATCACCTGCAGGACCACGGGCGCGCCCTGGACCGCCGCGCCGATCCCGGCGACGCCGGCGAAGATCAGCACGGCGTCGCTCAGCGCGCACAGCACCACGACGGGCAGCACCCACTCGCGCTTGATCCCCTGCCGGAGCACGAACGCGTTCTGCGCGCCGATCACCACGATGAGGCCGAGGCTGGCGCCGAACCCGGCGAGATAGGAGAGGAGCACCCTCCGACGGTACGAGCCGGACTTATGAAGATCAACTAACGATATCTGCATCTGCATTAGCATCTCTTCATGGACTTGGAGCAGCTGCGGGCGCTCGCCGCCGTCGTGGACCAGGAGACGTTCGAGGCCGCGGCGGACGAGCTGCGCATCACGCCCTCGGCCGTGAGCCAGCGGATCAAGGCGCTCGAGCGCTCGGTGGGCAGCGTGCTCGTGCGCCGGCTCAAGCCGGTGGTGCCCACCCCGGCGGGGGAGCGGCTGCTGCGCTCCGCCCGCCAGCTGCTCCTGCTCGCCGACGAGGCGCTGCTCGCCCTCCGTTCGGACCGGACGCACGACGCCGGCCGGGCGGGTTCCGCGGGAACCGGCACCGAGCTGCTGCGCGTGCCGATCGTGGCCAACGCGGACTCGATCGCCACCTGGCTGCCCCCCGCGATCCGCGAGGTGGCGCTGGGAGGCCGGATCGCCGTCGAGCTCCTGCGCGACGACGAGCATGCCACCGCGGACCTGCTCCGCTCGGGCGACGCCGTCGGCGCGGTCACCGCAGACCCGCGGCCCGTCCAGGGTTGCAGCGTGCGGCCGCTCGGGACGATGGTGTACCGGGCGAAGGCGTCGGCGGAGTTCGCCGCGCGCTGGTTCCCCGGGGGCGCCACACCGGAGGCGCTCGGGGCGGCGCCCGTCATGCAGTACGACCGCAAGGACAGCCACCAGCTCGCGCTCCTGGCCCGGGTGGCGCCCGAGGCCACGCCCCCGCAGCACTTCATCCCCGACTCCGTGCAGTACGTCGAGGCCGTGCACGCCGGGCTCGGCTGGGGCATGGTGCCCGACCAGCAGGACCCCGACGGCTCGCTCGTGGAGCTCGACCCGGCCTGGCGGGAGGACCTCAGGCTCTACTGGCAGTCGTGGACGCTCGACTCGCCCGGCCTCGCGGAGGTGGGCGACGCCGTCGTGCGCGCCGCCGCGGTGCTGCGGCACTGAGTCAGAGCCGCCGCCCGAACCCCCGCACGGCGAGGGCGAGGAAGACGACGGCGAAGACCACGGTGATCGCCAGCTCGGTCCAGATCGAGAGCGTCCAGCCGAAGAGCGTGACATCGCTCGGGAACCGGGCCAGCGCCGCGGCCGGGAGGTTCTGGGCCCCGAACACCACCGAGCGCAGCGGCGCCACGGCGTAGGTCAGCGGATTGAGCCGGGTGAGGATGTCGAGCCACAGCGGCAGCCCGGCGAGCGGGAACAGGGCGCCCGAGAGGAAGATCATCGGCAGCAGCACGAGCTGCATGACCATCTGGAAGCCCTCCATTCGCGTGATGCGGCTCGCCACGAACACCCCGAACGCCGTGAGCGCCGCGGCCATGACGAATTCGATGGCGATCACCGCGGCGACGGTCGGGACCGTCAGGTCCACCCCGACCAGCGGGGCGAGCACGAGCATGATGGTGCCCTGTCCCGTGGCCACCGTCGCCCCGCCGGCCGTCTTGCCCGCCACGAGTGCCCAGCGCGGCACCGGCGCCACGAGCATCTCGCGCAGGAACCCGAACTCCCGGTCCCACACGATGGAGATCGCGCTGAAGATCGAGGTCGACACGACGCTCATCGCCACGATCCCCGGGAACACGAACTTGCGGAAGTCCAGCCCGCCCGTGGAGCCCACCAGGCTCCCCATGCCGTAGCCGAGCACGAACAGGAACAGGAGCGGCTGCGCGAGCCCGGTGAGGATACGCGAGGGCGTCCGCACGTAGCGCAGCAGCTCACGCTGCCAGACCATGCCGATCGTGCCGAGGGAGACCGCCCCGAGGGAGACCATGCCGACCGAGGCCATCCTGGTGGATGCCATCTCTACCTCCTGCTCCGCCATGCCGGCGGGAACGCCTGCTGCTCGCTCTGGTCGCGGATCTGCCGGCCCGTGTAGTGCAGGAACATGTCGTCCAGGGACGGCTCATGGATCTGGGCCGAGAGGACGCTGCCGTCGAGCAGCGCAATCACCGCGGGAAGCGCGGTCGCGGCGTGCGCGGCCTCCACGGCGAGCCGGCCCCCGTCTGTGGTGCAGCGGTAGCCGGAGGCCTCGAGCGTGAGCCGCGCCGCGGCGTCGTCCGCCGTGTGCAGGAGGATGCTCTCCGCCCCCGCGGCCGCCTTGAGCTCCTCCGGGGTGCCCAGCGCGATGAGCCGGCCGTGGTCGATGATCCCGATCCGGTCGGCGACCTCGGCCTCGTCCATGTAGTGGGTCGTCAGGAACACCGTCACCCCCTCCTCGCGGCGCAGCGTGAGGATGTCCTCCCACATGACCGACCGGGTCTGCGGGTCGAGCCCGATCGTGGGCTCGTCGAGGAAGAGCACCGCCGGCGTGTGCAGCATGGCGCGCGCGATCTCGAGGCGGCGGGCCATGCCGCCGGAGAACGTCGCGACGAGGTCCTTCCGGCGCGCCGAGAGGCCCACGAGTTCGAGGACATGGGCGATCCTGGCAGCCCGCTGCGCTCGCGGGACCCCGTACAGCACGGCGTGGAAGCGGAGGTTCTCCTCGGCCGTGAGCTGCTTGTCCAGCGTGGTCTCCTGGAACACGAGGCCGATGTGCGCGCGGACCTCGTGGGGGTCGGCCACGACGTCGAACCCGCCCACGCTCGCCGTCCCCGAGGTGGGGGAGGCGAGGGTGCACAGGACGTTGATCGCGGTCGACTTCCCGGCCCCGTTCGGCCCGAGGAAGGCGAACACCTCACCGGTCGCGACGTCGAAGCTCAGACGGTCGACGGCGGTGACCTCGCCGAACGTCTTGACCAGATCGTGGACGCGGATGGCTGGCGCTCCGTCCATACAGCGAGGCTACGCAGGCGCCTCCGCCGGGCGTCAGGGCCGATGGGCCCGGCGCAGGACGGCGCCGTCCACGCCGCGGGCGATCACGGGGCCTGGGTCCCGGCGCGCGCCACCGCGGACTCCAGTGCGTCCAGGGCCTCCAGCACACCGGCGCCGCCGGGGAGCCGGGTGGCGGACGTCCGGGTCAGCATGAAGGCCTCGAACGTGCGGACGGTCGTCGTCAGGTCCTCGGGGAGGCTGCCGTGCGGGTCACGGTCCCCCGCGGTCCCGGTGCGTGCGTGAAGGCGCGTCCCAGCCGTCGCGGGGTCGATCGCCAGGGCCGTCTCGACGAAGGATGCGCCGCAGGCGTCGGCGACGGCCTCGAGACGCCCGATGAACTCGGGCCGGCGCAGGTACTGCGGCACGAGGACGTCGTGGTCGCTGCGCAGGTGCGCCCCGATCGCGGCGACGGCGATGTCGCGTGCCGCCAGGCCGGCGTCCATGAGCCGGTGGCGCCAGCCGCCGAGCATCGACCTGATCGTGTCGATGTCGAGCCCGAGCGGCAGCTCCGGCGCATGCCGCTCGCACCACGCCCGCGCCAGCGTCGTCTTGCCGCTCCCGGGCACCCCATTGATGAGAATCAGCCTGCGGGTCACACTCTCATCATCCGGCACCGGGCGCCGTCGGCGCCCACGCCTGACGCTGGTGGGGTCAGATGGCCCGCAGGCGCTGGACGGAACGCCCACTGGGAAGGATGACCATGGAGCCGACGGCGGCGGAGATCCTGGACGGGTACGGAAGAGCCTGCGATCAGCTCGAGGAGTTCCTCGTCGAGGCCGGCCCAGACGGCTTGTCGCGCGGGAGCAGCGGGACCCGCTGGAGCAACGAGCAGCTGCTGTTCCACATGGTCTTCGGGTACATGGTCGTCAGGGCCCTACTCCCGCTGGTCCGCGTCGTGGCCCGCCTGCCCGTCCCGGCACGCAGGGCCTTCGCCGCCGCCCTGGATGCCTCGGCAGCGCCATTCGACTGGGTCAACTACTGGGGCTCCTGCGCCGCCGCCCTCGTCTATGGACGGAGAAGGATGGCCCGGAAGCTGCGCTCGACGACGGCGGCCCTCGCCCGCAGCCTGCGCGGGGAGGACGAGCTGTCCCTGCGCCGCTGGATGCCCTTCCCCCGTCGGTGGGACCCCTTCTTCACCGACCACATGACGCTGCGCGACGTCTACGCCTACCCCACGCGGCACTTCGACTTCCACGCCCGCCAGCTCACCCTCCGCGCCCCGGAATGAGGGGGCAGGAAGAAGGCGGCGGCTCCGTCGGCGCTCGACCGCCGTCACTGCAGCCACGATGCTCCACAGCGCTGCACCGAAGAGGAGGTTGAAGACCACGTCGGGGGCACCAGCCATCGCCGCCGAACCGAGGAGGAAACCGAGCGTGGTCATCGGTGCATGCATGAGCGCAGCCACCAGCACGCTCCTGGTATGGCTGTAGGCCCACGCCACGAGCACCCTGTAGGGCAGGAGCCAGGCGAA
Source organism: Sinomonas sp. RB5 (assembly GCF_054063535.1). Classification (NCBI taxonomy): domain Bacteria; kingdom Bacillati; phylum Actinomycetota; class Actinomycetes; order Micrococcales; family Micrococcaceae; genus Sinomonas; species Sinomonas sp. RB5. The sequence goes on along the minus strand of NZ_JBSSGJ010000008.1, from coordinate 77,173 downwards.
GAGGTTCACAGGCACCGCGAGTTCCCGCGGAACCGCGCCGTAGGCCGCCCCGGCGTACAGCGGAAGGTGCAGCACGGACCACAGCAGCCCCACGATGAGGCCGGCCGCCACCACTCCATGCCGCTTGAGCAGGTCCTCGGTAGCGAAGCCGGTCCACGCGATCTCTTCGAAGAGGCCGGCGACCACCCCCGCCACCAGGGCCGTCCCCAGCAGGGCGGTCGGGTCATCGGCGGTGACGATGCCGGGGACGTACACCGCCGAGGTCAGCGACAGCGCCCCTTGGATGCCGACCCAGACGAGGGGTGCGGCCAGCAGGGCGAAGGCGTACCAGAGCGGGCCCACCCGCCGGCGGAACAGCCTCGACCGCAGGCCGTGCAGGGCTGCCCTCCCGGAGGAGAGGGCAACCACCGAGACGGCGATCAGGGCGTAGACGAGAGGGCCTGCCACGGCAGCCACCAGCATGACCGGACCGAGGTCTGCCGCTGTGGCCACTTCGGCGTCTGTGCCCGACAGACGGGTCGGGTCCGAGAACGCGCCAGGGCCGGCGAGGACCAGGGCCGGACCGAAGGCCAGGACGAAGACCAGGGTGTAGAAGATCACCACCGCGTGCCTTCGGATGAAGGCCCGCGCGGAGGCGCGCCGTCTTGTCGCCGTGCCCAGTTCCCTTCGTGCGCCCTGACGTCGGCTCAGGCCGCCGCACCCCGCCCCGGGCGCCGCCCCGTGCCGTGGGGAGCGTGTGCCCCGCCGAGCTCGTGGCGGTCCACCATGATGGCGAGGACTATGAGCCAGGCGAAGTACGCGTAGGCATTGATCCGCTCGAACCCGCCGGCCCACGGAGTGTTGTCCTGGTCGAATCCGCCGATCGCGATGCCCGAAGCAGCTCCGAATACGACAACCACTGCCAGCGACCCGAGCGCGTACAGGCGGAACCATCCTCGGTAGGCGACGGCTGAAAGGATCATCGTCGCCATGACGCTCGCACTGAAGATGAGCGACAGGGTCGCGTGCATGGTGTCGTTGACCCCCGGCTGCATGCCGCGCGAGTTCATGGCCCAGAACGTGTGGGTGGGGATGCCGACGACCACGAAGCCTGCGACGCCGATCGCGCCGATCCACCACAGGGCGCTTCTGCGCCGTGCCACGGTGAGGAGCCCCAAGGAGAACGCCAGCAGCAGCACTGCGTGGACCAGGATGACGGCCACCATCAACGGGCGGACCGGGGAGCCGAATGCCGTGAGCTCGCTGATCCACTGGTCCCGGAAGCTGTACCCGTCATACCAGAGCGCCGACACCAGATCCCCGGCGACGTACACGGCGACCGCCGGTATCGGGGCCATGATGAGGACCCTCTGGGCGCCTCTGCGGTGCCACCATCGCGAGGCCGCCGTGCCGTTGCCCCCCACGAGATCCATCGTGCGCCACCTCCCGCCTCCATGGTTGGCCCCGCAGCGCGCTGCGGTGCAGAGGAGAACGTCCCCACCGCCTCCCTGGCCCCCCGGTATTCCGGCGCACCTTACCGGGCCAGCGGGAGGCACGAGGGACTTGGACCCTAGAAGGCCTCGTCAGGAGGCCTCGGGGAGTCCGTAGCCCTTGGTCCCGCAAGTATCGACAGCCGCGAAGCCCGTAGGACAGCACCTGGGCCGCAACCACCGTGCAGGAGGCCAAGGCAGAACGTGCTGTCTGCTCACGGCGCTGTCCCCGGGCGCAGATGCAATCTCCGAATTCTGGCGGCTGCGCGGTGGGGAGCGAGGAACCAGACCAATACCGCGAGGCTGGCTGCACTGATGATGAGATGGACGACGACGACGGCAGCGTCGGTCCGGATGCCACCGGCGAGGTTGTCGACGACGGCCGCGACAGCGAAGACCACCCCGCCGAGTGCGGAGACCAGCAGCAGGCCGGGCGCCGCCGTGTAGCCGAAAGGCCGCCTGGCCCACAGCAGGACCCCACCCATGATCAATACGGGGGTGCCGAGGATCCAGTCGGCGACCCAGTGCCCGCGCCAGGCCGCCTCGGTCCCGCCGCTGCCGAAGGCGCCGATCGCGGTGGCGACAAGCCCGGCGTAGGCGAGCACACCGATCACCGTCAAAATCACCCCTACTGTCCGGGCCGGCGAGCCGGCGAAGCGCTCGCGCAGGGCCCTTCCGTCGATCGCGGTCGCCAGGGCAGCTACACCGTAGGCGGCTGCGAGGAAGGCCACGACATCGGTCACGAGCAGCGGCGTGAACGGCGCGCCGATCAGGTAGGGGAGATAGGCGTAGGCCAGATAGAACAGGCCGCCTGGCCACAGCAGCAGCGCGGTCAGTGAACGACGCCGCGCCAGCCACGAGGCAACCAGCACAAGCAGCACGGCGATCAGGTTCGCCACATCCGCGCCGGGGGAGATCAGGACCGACTGCGACAGTGCATACCTACCGGCTCCGCTCGTCAGCCCGACGGCCGAAGCCAGCACGGCTGCCGCGGCGGCCGCCAGGGAGGCCACGGTCGCGTGCCGTGACCCCTGTCCCAGCGGAGTGCTCTTATCCATTTCACTCACCTCGTTCGCTTGGGATTTCGCCCCCGCGCCCGAGTCGCCCGTCATCCGAGGGCGCCTGTTGCGGCATGCGTGCCTGTTCTGGCTGGGGCTTCCTCGGACCCCCTGGGCACCTGAGTGCCTTGTTCCTGAGGACCCAGACTCCCAGCAGGATCAGCCAGAGGCTGTACAGCAGGCCGGCGGCCGAGCTGATGTACGAGTACATTCCGGCGGCGCGGCTTCCGCCGCTGATCACCGTCTCCATGTAGTCGCTGCCGGCGACGAGCACGAGGGCGGCGTGGAGTGTCCCAGATGCCAGGACGACGTCGCCGGTCCAGGAGTGCTTCCCTTTCAGAAGCCGCCGCAACGCGCCGATGAAGACGACGAGTCCAGCAATGTAGAGGGCGTCGATCAGCTTGGTGGTGATCGCGACCGCGCTCGTCCGTGCGGCGAAGTCGGCGAACCTGGCCGCGTCGAGCAGCGTCGGAGGAGGGCCAGGCAGGACGTACAGCGGACTCGCCAGAATCAGGAGTGCTCCGGCGCCGGTCGCTGACAGTCCGGCCAGCCGGCGTGCCTCCACCGCCCGGAGATCGGGCTGGACGGTGTCCATGGCACCACAGTGATCCGCTGCTGGCTGCGGTAGAAGTACCGAAGGTCCCAGCGGCCTAGTTCGCTGGGGCTGCCCACGGCTAGTCGGAGCGGCTCTGGGAGGGACTCTCGAGACGTGCCTTGAGGCTGGACCAGATCCGCTGCTCCTGCCTGCGCCCGAGCGCGTCCAGCAGCGGGGCGGCAAGCTTCAGGATCCCTTTGGGCCGCAGGTCCCAGGACCAGCTCATCCGTGTCCCGCCCGCGTCGGGGACGAAGGTGAGGGCACCGCTGATGTCCGCGGTGGCCATGCGCGTGGAGGATCCGAGGCGGCTCGGCCGGGCGTACTCCGTCACCTCGAGTTCGAACGGCGTGGACCTCCTGCCCGAGGCCGCCACGACGCGCCACTGGGTTCCGACGCCGATCGGCCCCGGAGTCGTCTTCTCGACACTGCGCAGCTGCGGGTTGTAGGCCGGTTCGTTGCGCTCATCGGCGACGAAGTCGAAGACTTCCTCGACCTGGCGCCGGATGAAGATGGAGCCACTGATCCTGCTCATGCCCTTCTTTCCTCTCTCGAAGCCCGCAGTGACCGCCGCCTCAAGGAACGTGCGGGCGACGCGCTTGGCCGAGGCAGGCGCACGAGCGAGACGCCTGCGACGGCGAACGACACCGACAGGAGCGGCCCATCCAGGGGACGACCAGGATCCCGGCGCCCCCGCCGACCCGATACCGAGGGCCCGGCCGCCTTGGGCCAAGGTTGCTCCGGCATGATCCGATGCTAGGAGCAGAGGCTGCCGCCACGCTCGGGGCGAACGGCCCCAACGCGTCAATGCCTTGCCGAAGCCGACCTGCCCATCTTCCAAGGCCTCGGGGCCTTCGGGCCGTTTCGCGTGCCGGAGCCGTGCCGAGCAGCACCCTGACGCCTGGAATGGAACGCGAGACATGTCCGATGCCGAACGAGAGGAACAGCCCCAGCACGGCAACGAGAACGAACTTGGCCGCCGGCGGCCAGGCCAGCTGGAGGATGGCCGCCTGAAGGCCCACGACGACGAAGACGTGCAGGATGTACGCGGCGTAGCTGGCGTTGGCCATGGCGGCCAGGAACTGCCTGGGCTGATGGAACACCTCTCGGAACATGACGACCAGTCCCACCGACAGGCCAGCGCAGATCAGGATCTCCAACGCGACACGCACGAGCGAACGCCAGTCGAGCCCGCCGGTTGCGGTCAGAACGTCCCAGAGCCCGGCCGCCTGGATCGAGTAGACGACCGCGCCGGCACCGATCCCGACGACCAGCCACACGAGGCCGATCCTCCGTGGGATCCGCTGGAACCAATCGTTCCGGTAGGCCAGGATCCCGAGCACGAAGAGGCTCAGGTACTGGGCCAGATTGGCCGGCTCCGCGGGAAGCACGAAGAACAGCGGCGCCCAGTCATCGACGGGGAACCACCACCGCACCACCCACGTCACGAGGATCAGCACGACGGCGAACATCAGGACAGCGACGTGGCCGGGCGCCGCCAACGAACTCACGCGCCGCGAGCCAGGGCGTGTGGCCCACACCACGTAGACGGCCGAATACAGCAGCAGGTGCCCCAGGAACCACAGGTGCAGGTAGGCGCCCTGCCAGGCACCATCGTAGAGCGACCGCAGGAACCCGAGAGGGTCAGGGCGTCCGGATGCGAGGTACACAAGCGGGATGTTCACGACGAAGACGAAGAACACGAGCGGGACCCCGATCCGTGCCCACCGCTCCTTCAGGAAGCGCCGCGGACCTTTCCGATCGAACGAGCGCGGGAGGAAGAAGCCTGCCAGCAGGAAGAGCAGGCCCAGGCCCACGGCGGCGTTGACCGTGTAGAACGGGCGGAACCAGTCGCTCGTGGCCGCGTCCTTCACCGGCCAGAAGCCGCCGGTCGGCCCGTACGCCTGAGCCGCGTGATGGACGATCACCATCGAGATGATCAGGACCCTCAGGACGTCGAGGAAGACCAGACGCCCTGTGCCACCGGCGGCCGCAGCCGGCCTGCCGAACGCTGCTGTCCCAGACATCGCCAGTTCCTCTCAACCCTGAACATGGCATCGAAACAACAGTCTGGCGAGGTGGGGCACAGCGCCAGAGCCGAAGGCCCTCCCCGTAACAAGCACAAGAGGGAGGGCCGATCGGCTGTCGTCAGAGCGGTGGCTGGTGCTGTTGGAGGCTCTCTGCCTGGACCAGGCTCTCCCCGAGGAGGGCCCCCCATTCCAGTGCCCGTTGCGCTTCCCCGGGCAGCAGGCGGTTCTCGCGGGTGACGAGGAAGCTCTCCGGCTCCACGAGCCTGCGGAGCCCATGGCGTTCGAGCCTCTTGAGGATGCCCTTCGAGGCGTGTCCGGTGAGCAGTTCGGGCATGTCGTATCGGGTGTCGAACGCCGCCGCCCACCCCGAGATTTCTGGATCGCTCGCGAACCATTCCCTTAGCCATGGTCCTTCCGAGCCTGGGTCAGGGCTGTTCCCGGAAGCAGCGGCCTCCCGGATGCCTTCCTGGCGCATCTGCGGTCGGCTCATTCCGTGGCCGTGGGTCGGGCCACCAGCCACCACCAGGGAGACGCCTTCGAGGCCGCGGCCTTGCATCTCGGCGGCCGGAACCAGCTCCGCGTCGACCGACGCCTGCAGTCCCTCTGCGATCGCCTGCGCGATCGAGCGCGTGTTGCCGTAAATCGACTCGTAGACCACCACGGCCTTCTGTCTCGGGTTGTCCATACGGCCCAGTGTTCGCCGCGGACGATGGCACGACCTAGGGCAGAACGACCCCCCACCGAGAATCATTGGCACGTGTGAGCGTCGCTCGCTGCCGCCCAGGAGAGAAGAAGGCCCGGAAGAGCAGCCTTAAGAGCCCCACCCAGGACGTGGTCGCGAGGCTCAGCGGCTAAGCCGCACGGGACATATTCCTCTGGCCGCCGTGATCACCGGGCCCGAACATCAGGTTCAGAGGTGGTTGGGATGTTCACTCTTCGTACCCTCGGCGGCATCGGGCTGATCGCGGCCGGAGCGAGCTGGCTCTGGCTCACACCCGTCTTCGCCAGTCGCGGCGACACCTCCGGTTTCCTGTGGGCGATCACCACCGGACTGAGCCTGCTGACCGTCCTCGGCTTCTGTATCGCGACCTGGGGGCTGTTCGCCCGATGGGGATGGTGGGAGCAGGCAGCGCTTGCCTCGGCGGCGGTGGGCATCATCGCCGTCGTCGCCTACCTCATCGCGGCGTTCAGCGGGGGAGAGGCGCCGTTCGCGGCGGTCTTCGAGGCGGTCGTCCACCTCCTGATGGTCGCCATCGTTGCTGCTCTCCTCCTCGTGCCCTCCCTGGAGCGGTGGGTCAGCCATCAGGTCATGGGCTGAGCGGACTGCCTCTGGTGGCGGTCGGATCCGTCTGGGACCCTGTGTTTGAATACTGCATCGCTCTCGCAGCGCCACAGTGTCCGCCGGATTTCCAGGAGTGCTCATATGTGCGGTTCAGAAGGCACGGAAGCACGGCGCCGGGCCGTTCGGGTGTTCCTCCTCAGTGGGCACGCCCTCGTCAGGAGGAGCCTGGCGGACCTCCTGGAGCAGGAGGGCTTCGAGGTGGTCGGGGAGGCGGAGAGCATCGCAGGAGCACTCACTGCTGTGCCGGAGGCTGCGCCGGCAGTGGTGCTCGTTGAGAACCGTCTGCCGGACGGGACCTCGATCGAAGCATGCCGGGCGCTGCGGTCGGCTGCGCCAGGGACCAGGTGCCTGACCCTGACCACCTATGACGAGGGCAAGGCGCTGCGCAGCGCGGTCCTGGCGGGTGCGCCCGGGTATGTCCTGCAGAAGGCCAGCGCCGACGGGCTCCCGGAGAAGCTCAGGCAGGTCGCCGCGGGGGAGCAGCTCTACTCGTCGGAGGCTGCCCACGCCGCTCGTGGCGCGCTGGCCGTGGACGCAGCCCTCAGGTGCACCAGGGCCGAAGGAGAGCTCCTGTCCCTGATGCTGCAGGGCCTGAGCAATGCGCAGATCGGCGAAGCACTCGATCTGCCGCAGGAGCGGCTCGCTGGCCGACTCTCGTCCCTCCTGGCCAAGCTCGGATACCGGCCAGCACCGGACATCGCACGCTACGCCGGGCCGGGACTGGCGCCGCGCCTTCCCGAGGGAGAGCGGCCTCCGGAGGGAGAGCCGCGACTCCCCGCGGGAGAGCCGCAGTAGCCCGACCCGCTCATTGATTGCGGGAACGCAATCATTGCTCTAGACTCACGGCCAAGGTAGGCCCGGCAGGACAAGGGTTGACGTGCTTCCAAGGTCGGCTGGGCTTTCCCACAGCGAGGAGGCCAGTCATGGAGAGCACTCGAGAACGGTCCCGGCGCCCCGAGGAGGGTCCCAGCCCAGCGCGCGCTGGCGTCACCAGGGAGCGGCCGTCGGGCGCAGGGCCATCGGAGCCCGTGGACCTCGTGGTCGAATACCTGGGACTCGCCGACGCGCTCGCCCATCGCTTCAGGTGCCCGGGCCACGATCCTGAGGACCTGTGCCAGGTGGCCCGGCTGGCACTGGTGAAGGCCGCAAAGAGGTACCGCGAGGAGCTGGGGCACGGCTTCGTCCCCTACGCGGTGGCGAGCATCGAAGGGGAGATCAAGCATTACCTGCGGGACCAGAGCTGGATGGTCAGGCCGCCCCGTCCCGTCCTGGACCTTCGGCTCCAGGTCCGCTCCGTGGTGCCCCAGCTCCAGCAGCGCCTGGGCCGCGAGCCCACGGCGGGGGAGCTCGCCGAGGAGCTGCGCGTGCCAGCGGAGCGGATCCTGGAGGCCGAGGTCGCGGACTCGACGATGGTCACCCCCACGATCGAACTCATGGACCGGGACGAGGGCACCGAAGGGCAGCCCGTCAGCATCCCGGCCTGCGAGGATCCCGGATTCGCCCAGGTCGACGCCGCTCAGGCGGTCGCGGCCGCCCTCGCCGATGCGTCCCCCGCGGACCTCGAGCTCGTCCGCCTGCGCTTCGGCATGGAGTTGACCCAGAGCGAGATCGCCCGCCGGCTCGGCACGAACCAGATGCATGTCTCCCGCTGCCTGAACCGCCTGTTCAAGAGGCTGCGTCCCCGCGTGGCCCTGGATCTGCCCGACTAGGCCGCCGGTGGACCCACCGGGCCACCTCGTCTGCGCCCCAGACCAGGAAGGGGAACGGGACGAGCAGGAGCAGCTGCCAGGGTGCGGGGGCTGCGGTCGCGAAGACGGCCTGCAGCGGCGGGACGAACACGATGGCCGCGGAGAAGGCGACCTCAAAGGCAATGCCCCACAGCAGGAGGCGGTTGGTGCCCACGCCGATCTGGGCGAGGGAGGCCGCCTGGGTGCGCGCCGCGAACGCGGTGCCGATCTGGCAGGCAACGATCCCGAGGAAGGACATCGTGGTGGCCTGGACCCACACGGCGTGGAGGTGCCCGGTGGCCGTCGAGGCGCCGTAGTGCCAGCCGCCGGCGAGGAGGGATGTGAAGAAGGCGCCCGTGACGAGCACGGCCGAGATGCCGCCCAGCAGGCCCCAGGCCCGTGCCAGCATGGGCCCGTCGATCACGTTCTGGCCCCGCTCGCGCGGCGGCCGCTCCATGATGCCGGGCTCCTCGGGCTCACGGCCCAGGGCGAGCGCCGGCAGCGTCTCCGTGCCGAGGTCGACGGCGAGGATCTGCATGACCGTCAGGGGCAGCGGCACGGCTCCGCCGGCCACGGCGTAGAGGAGGAACGGCACAACCTCGGGAGTCGCGTGGGCGAAGATGTAGACGATGAACTTGCGCACGTTGTCATAGACCCGGCGGCCGGCGCGCACGGCGCTGACAATGGATGCGAAGTCGTCATCCGTGAGCACCATGGCGGACGCCTCCCGGGCCACGTCGGTGCCCGAGCGGCCCATGGCGACCCCGATGTCCGCCCGGCGCAGCGCGGGGGCGTCGTTGACGCCGTCGCCCGTCATCGCGACGACGTGGCCGAGGTCCCGGAGGGAATCGGCGATCCTCAGCTTCGCCTCGGGGGAGCTGCGGGCGAAGATGATCTCCTCCTCCGTGCCGAGCAGCGCATCGAGCTCGGCCTCCGGCATGGCGTCCAGCTCGCTGCCGTTGACCACCCGGATGTCCTTGCCGCCGATCCCCACCCGGGCAGCGATCCCGCGGGCGGTCAGGCCGTGGTCCCCGGTGACGATGATGAGCCGGATGCCCGCGGCGTGGCAGCTGGCCACGGCGTCGGCGACCTCGGGCCGGGGCGGATCCAGCAGCGCGGCGATTCCCAGGAGGGTGAGCCCGCTCTCGGCCTCCCGCCGGGTGAGGCCGGCGGCGTCCCCGGACACCCCGCGCTCGGCCACGGCGAGGACGCGCAGCCCCTGCTCCGCCCATGCGTCCACGGCCTCGGTGACCCGGCCGCGCTCGGCCTCCGAGAGCGCCGTCCTGCCCCCGCCCGGGGCGGCCTCCCAGCCGCACAGGGGCAGCAGCTCCTCCGGGGCGCCCTTGCAGTGCACCCAGACCCCGTCGGCCTGGGAGTCCACGGTGGACATGCGCCGCAGCGCCGGGTCGAAGTGGAACTGGGCGAGGCGGTCCGCGCCGGAGCGGTCGCTGGGCAGCCCGAGCGTCCGGGCGGCGTGCAGGAAGGCCAGCTCGGTCGGGTCGCCGGTCTCGGTGCCGTCGGGGGCCAGGCGCGCGTTGCTGCACGCCACGGCCGCTGCCGCGAGCCGCGCGAGCCCTGAGCCGGGAGCGGCCGGCGGGAGGGCGGCGTCGACCGTCACCGTCCCCGTCTCGGGAGTCCAGAGGGCCACGGCCCGCATCCGGTTCATGGTCAGGGTGCCGGTCTTGTCGGTGCAGACCACGCTCGTGGAGCCCAGCGTCTCGACGGCGGAGATCCGCTTCACGAGCGCGCCCTCGCGGGCGAGCAGGCGGACGCCGACGGCGAGGGCGAGCGTGATCGTGGGGAGCAGGCCCTCGGGCACGTTGGCCACGAGGAGACCGATCGCGAAGTTCAGGGCATCGTCCAGGCGCAGGCCTGCCAGCAGGGTCCCGACCGGGATGAACGCCGCCCCGGTCAGGACGGCCACGACGGCGATGACCCGGGCCACGCGCGTCACCTGCTTCTCGAGCGGGCTGCTCTCGTGGCCCACCCGCTCCGAGAGCGCCGCGATGCGGCCCAGCTCGGTGTGCATGCCGGTGGCGAAGACCAGGGCGACCGCCTCGCCGCCCGTGCAGCCCGTGCCGCTGAACACCATGTCCGAGGCGTCCAGGAGGCGCTGCGCGAGCGGGGCGCCGCCCTCGGCGCTGCGCAGCACGGGCAGCGACTCGCCCGTGAGCGTCGAGACGTCCATCTCCACCGAGCCGGTCAGGAGCCGCGCGTCGGCCGAGACCCGGTCGCCCTCCCGGACCACGATCACATCCCCGGGGACGAGGAGCCGCGCGTCAACGAGCCCTTCCCGGCCGTCGCGGATGGCGTGGGCCGAGAGCGGCAGGTAGGCCGCGAGGGCCTCGACGGCGTGCTCCGCATGGTGCTCTTGGAGCAGGGCGAACGCCGCGTTGAGGACGATCACGGCGACGACGGCGCCGGCGAGGGCCCCGGAGCCCGTCACCCAGCTCAGGACGGCGGCCAGCCAGAGCAGGAGGGCGAGCGGCTGGGTGAGCTGGCCGAGGATCTGCCGCGGCCACCGGTGCCCGCCCGTGCGCGTGAGCGCGTTGGGTCCGTACACCACCTGGCGCCGCGCCGCCTCCCGCGCGGTCAGGCCGCGCCGGCTCGAGCGGAGGTCCCGCAGGAGCCGGTCCACTGAGGAGCGCGGATCCACCCGGACCTCGCTCTCGGTGGTCTCACGGTCCATGCCCGCAGTAGACCGCGCGGTGACCGACGGGGCCAGAGGCCTTTAGACCATGGTGCCCCGCCCGGCGCAGCGCGCAGGACGGGGCACCCAGAGTGGGCGGCCGGCTCAGTCCTCGGGGTCGAGGACGAAGTCGTAGACCATCTCCTCGCCGGCGCCGTCGGCGGCCGGCTTCGGGTCGAGGATGAGCTCGGGCTTCACGGCCGAGGCGATGTCGTCGTCGTTGTGGGCATCGCCCGGGAAGTACAGCTGGGCGGTGATCTGCTGGTGGCCCGGCGCGGAGACCTTGACGTGGATGTGGGCGGGCCGCCACGCGTGCCAGCCCGCGGCCGCGATGAGCTTGCCGCACGCGCCGTCCGTCGGGATCTGGTACGGCGCCGGGCGCATGGTCTGGATCTCGAAGTTCCCGTCCTCGTCCGCCAGGACGGTGCCGCGGAGGTTCCACTCGGGCAGGCCGGGGGCGTACTGGGAGTAGAAGCCGGCGCCGTCCGCGTGCCAGATCTCGACCTTGCCGCCCGCGAGCCCGCTGCCGTCGAGGCCGCGGATCTGGCCCCTCCAGGTCAGCTCCGTGCCCGGCTCGTCCTCGCGGCGCGGCAGGCGGCCCGGAGTCGGCTGCTCGGGGGAGTCAGGGACGTAGTAGGGGCCCTCGATCGTGCCCTTCGAGCCCTTGCGGTCCTCGGTCGCGACCTCTTCGACCACGTGCTCGACCCACACGTCGAGGAAGAGGGGCCATTCGCCGTCCTCGCCGACCCCGATCAGCCACTCCTTGAGGGCGTTGTACTCGTCGTAGGTGACCTTGTGCGTGCGGATGGTGGCGTACACGGCCTCGAGGACCTCGCGCGCCAGGAGCGAGACGCGCTCCTTGGGCACCTCGAGGGCGGCGCGCTTGCCGCTGGACTTGAAGCGCTCGGTGGCCTTGCTCCCGGATTCGGCAGCCTTCGCGTCGAATTCGCTCAGGGTCTGGCTCATGGTCATCCTCCTCGATGAACAGCTGGGGTGTGGCGGGCGGCACAGGCAGCCCGCAATGCCCTTCACGCTAGGAGGAGCAATTGCCGCTGCACAAATACCTAGTTCCAGTGAATTGATATCCGCGGCGTTTCAAAAGCACCCTTGGCCGACCCTAGGAAATGCCCCAGTGTGATCCAGGCCACCAGTTGACAGGATCGTTCAAGCCCGCGGCGTCGACGTCGTGGAAAGCCACAGGCAAAGGGAGAACACCCATGACGGAAACCCTGGACCATGTCCGCGCCCAGCTCTCCGACGCGCTCATCGAGGACGCGTCCACCGGAACCTACCGGGCCAAGCGCAGCATCTTCACCGACGAGGAGCTGTTCGAGCTCGAGATGAAGTACATCTTCGAGGGGAACTGGGTCTACCTCGCCCACGAGAGCCAGATCCCCGAGGTCGGGGACTACTTCACCACCTACATCGGCCGCCAGCCGGTCGTGATCTCCCGCGCCAAGGACGGCGAGCTCCACGCGCACATCAACGCGTGCAGCCACCGCGGCGCGATGCTGTGCCGCCGGAAGACGGACAACCGCACCACCTTCACCTGCCCGTTCCACGGCTGGACGTTCTCCAACAACGGCAAGCTGCTCAAGGTCAAGGACCCCAAGGGCGCCGGCTACCCGGAGCAGTTCAACAAGGAGGGCTCGCACGACCTCACCAAGGTGGCCCGGTTCGAGAGCTACCGGGGCTTCCTCTTCGGTAGCATCAACCCGGACGTCAAGCCGCTCGCGGACCACCTCGGCGAGGCCGCCAAGGTGATCGACCTGATCGTGGACCAGTCGCCCGAGGGCCTCGAGGTGCTCCGCGGAGCCTCCACCTACACCTACGACGGCAACTGGAAGGTCCAGGCCGAGAACGGCGCGGACGGCTACCACGTCTCCGCCACCCACTGGAACTACGCGGCCACCACGGCCCGGCGCGGCACGGGGGAGTCGGCCAACGAGACCAAGGCCATGGACGCCGGCACGTGGGGCAAGCAGGGCGGGGGCTACTACTCGTTCGAGCACGGCCACCTGCTCCTGTGGATGTGGTGGGGGAACCCCGAGGACCGCCCCAACTTCGACAAGCGCGAGGAATGGAGCCAGCAGTTCGGCGCCGAGCGCGCGGAGTTCATGATCGGCGCCTCCCGCAACCTCTGCCTCTACCCGAACGTCTACCTCATGGACCAGTTCAGCTCGCAGATCCGCCACTTCCGGCCGATCTCCGTGGACAAGACCGAGGTGACGATCTACTGCATCGCCCCGAAGGGCGAATCCGCCGAGGCGCGCGCCAACCGCATCCGCCAGTACGAGGACTTCTTCAACGCCACGGGCATGGCCACTCCCGACGACCTCGAGGAGTTCCGCTCCTGCCAGAAGACCTACGTCGCCACCGCCGCGCCGTGGAACGACATGAGCCGCGGCCAGGCCCACCAGATCACCGGCCCCGACGAGACGGCGAAGGGCCTCGGCCTCAACCCTCTCTCGAGCGGGGTGAAGACCGAGGACGAAGGCCTGTACCCGATCCAGCACGGCTACTGGCGCGAGTGCATGCGGGCGGCCGTCGAGGCCGAGTCCCGCTGACCTGCAGGCACCAGAAGGAGAACCCCATGACGCTCATGACCACGATCGTTCCCGGGACCATCGGGCTCGAGGACATCCGCCAGTTCCTCTACCGCGAGGCCGGCTTCCTCGACGACCGCGAGTTCGACCGCTGGGTCGACTGCTACCACCCCGAGGCCGAGTTCTGGATGCCCGCGTGGGCCGACGACGACACGCTCACCGAGGACCCGCAGCGCGAGATCTCGCTCATCTACTACCCCAACCGCGGCGGCCTCGAGGACCGGGTCTTCCGCATCAAGACCGAGCGCTCGGGCGCCACGAGCCTCCCCGACCCGCGCACCGGCCACAACATCACCAACGTCGAGATCCTGCGCCAGGAGGGCGACCTCGTCGACGTCCGCTTCAACTGGTTCACGCTCTACTACCGCTACAACACGGTGGACACGTACTTCGGGGTCTCGTTCTACACGATCGACTTCTCCGGCACTCAGCCGGTGATCACCAAGAAGAAGGTGGTCCTCAAGAACGACTACATCCACCACGTCGTGGACATCTACCACATCTAGGAAGGACCAGTCATGACTGCGAACACTGGGCACAGCGTCGCGCTCTCCTTCGAGGACGGCGTCACCCGCTTCATCAGCGTCACCCCCGGCCAGACGGTCGCCGACGCCTCCTACCGGGCGCGGATCAACATCCCGCTCGACTGCCGCGACGGCGCCTGCGGCACCTGCAAGGCCTTCTGCGAGTCCGGCTCCTACGACGGCGGCGACTACATCGAGGAGGCCCTCACCGAGGACGAGGCCGACGCCGGCTACTGCCTCCCGTGCCAGATGACGCCCGAGAGCGACCTCGTCCTGCGGATCTCCGGCACCGCCGAGATGGCCAAGAGCGGCGTGGGCCGCTTCACCGCCACCATCGAGCAGCTCCACTGGTACGCGGACAACACCGCGGGCCTCACCCTCTCCGTGGAGGACCGGGAGCAGCTGGCCTACCTTCCCGGCCAGTACATGAACGTCCTCGTGCCGGGCACGGACCAGCAGCGCAGCTACTCGTTCAGCAGCGGCCCCGACGCCGAGCAGCTCACCTTCCTGATCCGCACCGCCCCGGACGGGGCCATGACCACCTACCTCAGGGAACGCGCCGCGGTGGGCGACATCCTCGTCCTCGAGGGACCCAAGGGCAGCTTCTTCCTCCGCGAGGTCAAGCGGCCGGTGCTCATGCTCGCCGGCGGCACGGGCATTGCGCCCCAGCTGGCCATGCTCGAGAAGATCGCCCAGGCAGCCGCCGGCGGGGCAGTCCCCGCGCACCCGATCCACCTCGCCTACGGCGCCACGTGGGACAAGGACCTCATCGAGGTCGAAGCCCTCGAGCGCTACGCGGCCGCCATCCCCGGGTTCACGTTCAGCACCATCGTGGCCGACGCGGAGTCGCAGCACCCGCGCAAGGGCTACGTCACGCAGCACCTGCTGCCCGAGCACCTCAACGACGGCGACGTGGACGTCTACCTCTGCGGGCCGCCGGCCATGGTCGACGCCGTGCGCCGCTACTTCGCGGGCGAGGGGATCGAGCCGGCGAACTTCTACTATGAGCGGTTCGCCGTGGGCACCGTCCCGGCCCCCGCGCTCGCCGGGGCGGGCGCCGCATGAGCAGCGCCGCGGCTGCGGCCCCGGAGACCGCGGTCGGGGCCGCCGCGTCCGTCCACCCCGGCCGGTTCGCCGGCAAGGCCGTGGTGGTCACAGGCGCGGCCCAGGGCATCGGGCGGGCCGTGGCCGAGCGGATCGCGGCGGAGGGCGGCGAGGTCACCCTCGTGGACCGCGCGGACGTTGTCCACGAGGTGGCGGACGGGATCCGCGCCGGCGGGGCGGCCGACGGCGCCGCCGCCGCCGCGCACGCCGTCACCGCCGACCTGGAGACGTTCGACGGCGCGCTGGCCGCCGTCGAGGCGGCCGTCGCCGCGGCGGGGCGCATCGACGTGGTGGTGAACAACGTGGGCGGGACCATCTGGGCCAAGCCGTACGAGCACTACACCCCCGAGGAGATCGAGAAGGAGGTGCGGCGCTCGCTGTTCCCCACCCTGTGGATGTGCCGGGCCGCCCTGCCGCACCTCATCGGCCAGGGATCCGGCACGATCGTCAACGTCTCCTCCGTGGCCACCCGCGGCGTCAACCGCGTCCCGTATGCGGCGGCCAAGGGCGGGGTGCGGGCCATCACCACCGCGCTCGCCCTCGAGGCCGCCCCCCACGGGGTGCGCGTCGTCGCCACCGCCCCGGGCGGCACCGACGCCCCGCCCCGCGCGGTCCAGCGCGGCCCGCTGCCCGCCACCGAGCAGGAACGGCAGTGGTACCAGCAGATCGTGGACCAGACGGTCGGCTCCTCCCTCCTGAAGCGGTACGGGACCCTGGCCGAGCAGGCGGCCGCCCTCTGCTTCCTCGCCTCGGACGAGGCCTCCTACATCACCGGCACGGTGCTGCCCGTCGCCGGGGGCGACCTCGGCTAGCTGCCGACGCCGGGCCGGGGACGCTAGCCTCGGAGGATGGTGAACCCCCACGAGGACGTGGTTGCGCGCGCCCGGGAGCTGTCCGCACTGGACGCCCTCCTGGGCGCTGCCCCCTGCGCCGTGGTCGAAGGGCCAGCGGGCATCGGCACGACGTCCGTGGCCAGGGCGTTCGCCGCGTCCCGCCCCGAGGCGGAGGTCCTCTGGGCCTCCGCCACGCCCTGGGAGCGGGCGCTGGAGGGCGGCCTGCTCGCCCAGCTCGGCATCGTCCCCGACGGCGGGGGCACCGCGGCCGGGCCGAATCTGGCCCGACCCCCCGGCGGCGGCACCGACTCGTGGGGCCCCGGGGAACCGCCGGCGTGGCTGGCCGCGGGACGTGCCTGCCTGGACCGCCTCGCCGCGCTCGCGGGCCGCGGCCCCGTGCTCGTGGTGCTCGATGCGCTCGAGCACGCCGACGCCCTGTCCCTCGAGGCCCTGGCCTTCGCGCTCCGCCGCCACCCGCCAGGGCTCCTCGTCCTGGCCACGTGCGGGCCCGCGGGAACCCGTCCCGGCAGCGCGGCGGCCGTCTTCGCCGACGCCGTGGGCGCCCGGCGGCTGCGCCTCGGGCCCCTCACCGTTGAGGGGCTGAAGGAGCTGGCCGCCGCCCGGTACGGGCTGGACCTCGCGGCCGGTGCGCTGAACGCGCTCTGGCGGGCCAGCCGGGGCATCCCGGAGCTGGCCCTCGAGGCGATCGCCGACGGGGTGGAGGAGGCCGGGGAGGCGCGGTTCGCCGCGGAGGGGCCGCGCGGCGTCGTGCGCTCCGTCGCCGCGCGCACCGCGGCTGCCCTCGCCGCCCTCCCGCCGCAGGCCCGGGCCCTCGTCGAGGCGGCGAGCGTGCTCGGCGAGGCCCCGGACGCCGCCGATGCGGCGGCGCTGGCCGGCCTGCCCGACGACTCCGCGCTACTCGAGGCGGCGGACGCGGCCTGGGCCGCGGGACTCCTCGAGTGCCACACGGTGGCCGGGGGGCTCCGCCTCGCCTTCCCGGACGCGCTCGCCCGGGAGGCCGTGCACAGCGGGCTCGGACCACTGCGCGCGGCAGCCCTCCACGCCCGGGCCGCCGAGGCTGCCCGCACCACCGCGGAGCGGGTCCGCCACCTGGTCGCCGCGGCACCGACGCCCGACGCCGCCCTGGCCGCCACCGTGGACCGCCTCGCCGAGGAGGAGGCCGGCTCGGGCGACTGGGGCGCGGCCGCCGATGCTCTGGTCGCGGCGGCGCGGCTGCACACCGACCCGGCGCTGCGCGAGGACCGGCTCGTGCGGGCGGCCGAGGCCATGGTGGCCGCCGGCGACCTCGAGCGGGCCGCCCCGCTGGCCCGGCAGATCGAGTCGCTGCCGGCGACCCCGGGCCGCGACGCCGCGCTCGCCTACTACGCGATCCACCGGGGGCAGGCGCGCCGGGCGGGGGCGCTGCTGGGCCGCGCCTGGGAGCACCGGTCCCCGGACTCCCCGGCGGACCTGTCCGCGCGCATCGCCCAGTACAGGGTCCTCGACGCCCTGGGCACCTGGGACGGCCGCGGCATGCTCGCCTGGACCGAGACGGCCGTGCGCCTCGCCGGGCCGGACAGCGCCGCCGGCATCGAGTCCCGTGCCATGCTGGGCCTCGCCCTCGGCTCGATGGGCCGGAGCGAGGAGGCCCTGCGCGCCTACGACGAGCTCGCCGCGTCCCCGCACCTCGCGGCCCGCGACCAGCGCCTCCACCTCGGCCGGGGCTGGCTCGCGCTCGCCCTGGACGATCTCGACGCCGCGCGGCTCGAGCTGCGGGCGGCGATCCCTACCGCGCCGCGGCCCGGCTCGCTGCGCATCGCGCTGTGGGCGCACGGCTGGCTCGCCCGGGCCGAGTTCGCGGCGGGACGCTGGGACGACGCCCTGGCGACGGCGTACGCCGGCATCGCGCTGAACGGGCCGGTGGGCATGGACCTCGTGGCCCCGCTGCTGCACCTGACCGTGGCGCAGATCAGCGCCCTGCGGGGCCGGGCCGGCGAGGCGGCCGAGCACAGTGGCCGGGCCCAGGTGGGCCCGGAGGCCTACCCGGTCATGCAGGTGGCTGCGGCCATGGCGGCCGCGGCCGTCCACGAGAGCGTGGGGGACTACGCGGGGGTGCTGCGCGACTACGAGCCGGTGGTCCGGATGGATCGGTCCTCCGGGCTCGATCAGCCGGGCTTCTGGCCCTGGCAGGACGTCTACGCGAACGCGCTGGTGATGGTCGGCGACCTGGACCGCGCCGATGCCTTCCTGGCCCCGCTCGAGGACGCGGCCGCCTCCGCGGGCCACCGCAGCACCACGGCGCGCCTGGGCTCCGTGCGCGGCCGCCTCCTGGGAGCCCGGGGGCAGACCGACGAGGCCGTGCACACGTTCGAGCAGGCCCTCGCGGCGATCGAGGGCCTGGCGCTCCCCTGGGGCGCCGCCCGCGTCCGCTTCGCCTACGGCCAGACCCTCCGCCGCGCCGGCAGGCGCCGGGACGCCACGGCCGTGCTCGCCCGGGCGCGGGACGGCTTCGCGGGCCTCGGTGCGAGCGTCTACGTGGCCCGGTGCGAGCGGGAGCTCCAGGCCGCCGGCACCGGGGCGTTCCGGGTCCGCGCGGCCGGCCCGGCGGGGGAGGCCGATGAGTCCGCCGCGAGCGGCCCCGCTGCCGTGCCGTTCACGTCCCAGGAGGAGGCCGTCGCGCGGCTCGTGGCCGCCGGGCGGAGCAACCGCGAGGCCGCGCGGGAGCTCTTCGTCTCCGTCAAGACCGTGCAGTACCACCTCACCCGCATCTACGCGAAGCTGGGGATCGCGTCGAGGTCGGAGCTCGCAGCGGTCTACCGGTCCGGGGTCACGAGCGGGATTGATATCCCCTAGCTCTTGATAGGGCTCGTTTGGGTATTTCCCTCGACACAACCGCGAGCCTAAGGTGAAACGGACAGCGGCCGGAGCGGGCTGCGGCCGACCACCAGGAGGACCGATGGAGACCAGGCACCTGCGCTACTTCATCGCCGTCGCCGAGGAGCGCCACTTCGGCCGCGCCGCCCAGCGCCTCCACATGGCCCAGCCCCCGCTGTCGCAGCAGATCAGGCAGCTCGAGGAGCAGCTGGGCACCCAGCTGTTCGAGCGCACCACCCGCAGAGTAGAGCTCACCCCCGCCGGCGAGCTCCTCCTCGACCGCGGCCGCCGCATCCTGCGGGACCTCGAGGAACTGGAATCGGACGTCGCCGAGGTGGGCGCGGGTGCCGCGGGGGTGATCAGGATCGGGCTCTCCGGTTCCGCGACCTACCGCCTGCTGCCCGCCCTGGTGAAGAGGGCCCGCACCGAGCTGCCGGGCCTCAAGCTCAGCGTGCACGGCGAGATGCTCACCCCGCACATGGTCGCCGGGCTCGAGGAGGGGAGCCTCGACGTCGCGGTGCTCCGGCCGCCGGTGGACTCGCCCGAGGTGGCCCTCGCCCCGCTCGAGCAGGACCGCCTCGTCGCGGCGCTGCCCGCCGGCTCGCCGTGGGCCGACCGCACCGAGCTCGACCTCCGCGACCTCGCGGACGAGCCGTTCGTCGGCTACCCGGCGGACTCCGTGGTCACCCGGATCTTCCGCGAGGCCTGCCGCGCCGAGGGCTTCACGCCCCGGGTGGTGCAGGAGGCCGCCGAGACCTCCACCCTCCTCTCCCTCGTCGCCGCCGGCATGGGGACGGCCCTCGTGCCCATGGCCTCGCGCATCCTCTCGATCGAGGGCATCGTCTTCCGCCCGCTCGCGCGCCCGCCCGCGGTCGACCTCGCCGTCGCCTGGCGCGCGGGCGAGGAGACGCCGCTCGTGCGGCGGTTCCTCGAACTGTTCGACACCGTCCCGGCACCCGGGCGGGCTCCCCGCGGGACCCGGCCCCTCGC
This sequence comes from Sinomonas sp. RB5, assembly GCF_054063535.1. NCBI lineage: Bacteria > Bacillati > Actinomycetota > Actinomycetes > Micrococcales > Micrococcaceae > Sinomonas > Sinomonas sp. RB5. The sequence goes on along the minus strand of NZ_JBSSGJ010000008.1, from coordinate 57,335 downwards.
CGTCGTCCGCCCACCCCTTGCCCAGGAGGCCGCGCGTGAAGATTGAGCGCATCGAAGCGATCCCCTACGCGATCCCGTACACCCACCCGCTGAGGTTCGCGAGCGGGGAGGTGCACACTGCGGAGCACGTGCTGGTCCGGATCCACACGGACGAGGGGCCCGTGGGCATCGCCGACGCCCCGCCGCGGCCGTACACGTACGGGGAGACGCAGGAGTCCATCATCGCCGTGGTGCGCGACCTGTTCGCCCCGCAGCTGGTGGGCCTCGACCCGCTCGACCGCGAGAAGGCCCAGCGGATCATGGGCCGCACGGTCCACAACGCGACCGCCAAGGGTGCGATCGACATCGCCCTGTGGGACCTCGTGGGGAAGGCCCTCGCGGTGCCCGTGCACCGGCTCCTCGGCGGGTACGCCGAGGGCATGCGCGTGGCGCACATGCTCGGCTTCCGTCCCGCGCCCGAGCTGCTCGAGGAGGCCCTCCGCTTCCGTGAGCAGTACGGGGTCACCACCTTCAAGCTCAAGACCGGCCGGCGGCCGCTGGCCCTCGACGTCGAGGCGGCGCGGGTCCTGCGCGAGGGCCTCGGCGACGAGGCCGAGATCTACCTCGACGCCAACCGGGGCTGGAGCGCCAACGAGGCCCTGGAGGTGCTGCGCCGTACCGAGGGCCTGGGCCTGTCCGCCCTCGAGGAGCCCTGCGACGCGGCCGAGGCGATGGGCCGCCGGCGGCTCGTGCAGCACTCTCCGATCCCGATCGTGGGCGACGAGTCGGTGCCCACCCCGGGCGACGTCTCCCGCGAGCTCCTCTCCGGCGGCTGCACCGCGGTCTGCATCAAGACCGCCCGCAGCGGCTTCACCCAGGCCGCCGAGATCCTCGGCCTGTGCACCGGGCTCGGGGTGGACGTGACCATGGGCAACCAGATCGACACCCAGATCGGGTCCCTCGCGACCGTCACCTTCGGAGCCGCCCACGAGGCGAGCCAGCGCCGCGCCGGAGAGCTCTCCAACTTCCTCGACATGGCCGACGACCTCCTCGCCGAGCCGCTCGAGATCCGCGACGGCGCCCTGCGCGCCCGCGAGGCGCCCGGCGTGGGCGCCGAGATCGACGAGGCCAAGCTGGCCCGCTACCGCCAAGACTCCTAGGGGGATCCCGATGCTGTACCTGGTCCGCATGGACGTCCGCCTGCCCGCGGACATGCCGCCCGCGCAGGCGGCGGAGATCAAGTCGCGCGAGAAGGCCTATTCCCAGTCGCTCCAGCGGGACGGGCGCTGGCCGCACCTGTGGCGCGTCGCCGGGGAGTACGCGAACTATTCTGTCTTCGACGTCGAGGGCCACGACGAGCTGCACGAGCTCCTCTCGAGCCTGCCGCTCTTCCCCTACATGGACATCGACGTGACGCCACTGGCGCGCCACCCCTCCGCGATCGCCTGAAACTTGTAGTGCCGCAAGCTTTGCGGACCCGCAAGGGGAGGGCGGATACTGGAGCGATGGAGAAGACCGGGTTCCGCACGCGCCGCGACCAGGTGGACGCCGTGATGCGTGCCGCCGACGTCCTGCTGCGCGTCGCCGCGACCTCGGTGGTGGAGGTCGAGGACCTGGTCACCACCCCCCAGCTGCGCGTCCTCGTGTTCCTCAGCTTCCGCGGCCCGCAGAACCTCGGGGCGGTGGCGCGCGAGCTCGGGGTGCACGCCTCGAACGCGACCCGCACGTGCGATCGGCTCGTCGCCGCCGGCTTCGTGAGCCGCCGGGACGATCCCGCGGACCGGCGGTTCCTCCAGCTGGACCTCACCCCCAGGGGGCGGGAGCTTGTGGAGACCGTGATCGAGCACCGCCGGCGCGCCATCGCGGACGTGATCAGCAACGTGCCCGCGGACTCGCGGGAGGCGGTCGCCACGGCGATGGCCGCGTTCGCCGACGCCGGCGGCGGGCTGGGCACGGAGGACGGCCGGTTCACGCTCGGCCTCGGCGGCTGAGCGGCCGCCCTTCCCGCGCCGCACTTGCGCCTCAGCGGCACCTCAGCGCAGCTCACCGGCCGCGAACACGAGTGCGATCGCGGCGTTGACGGCCGCGGCCCGGCGCCGCCGCGGATCGGCCCCCGCCAGCGCCGCCATCGTGACGGCGTGGATGACGTCGACTCCGCCCCCGAGCCGGTGGAGCGTGCGGCCGCCGCGGGCGGTCACGAGGGCCTGGACCAGGTGCCTGCCCCCGAGGACGCGGATGACCCTCCTCGCGCGCTCGTCCGGGGCGTGGCCGAGGAGCAGCCGCTCCACCGCCCCCGGAGCGAGCAGCTCGGTGACGCCGTACGCGGCCCGGACCGTCTCGAGCGGCCTCACCGGGTCCCCCGCACGAGGGCGCTGATCGCCGCGGCAGTCCCGACCAGGACCGCCCCCGCCACGGCCGCCACCGCGCCGTGGTGCTGGGACGCGACGAGCTGGAGGCTGCGCGGGGAGGACTTCGCATCGAACACCCCGTGCGCGCCGAAATCCCGCTCGGTGTCCGCAGGCTCCCAGAGGTTCTCCGGCTGGTCGGGGTCGCGCGGGTCCGAGGTCTGCTGGGCCTTGAAGCCGGTCTTGGCCAGGTAGCGGTCGAGGATCCCGGGCGCGACGGCGTTGGCGATGAGGGTGGCCGCGGTGCTCCCGCCCACCCAGTACTCGCGCCGCTCGGGGTGCGCGGCGGCGTGGAAGACCCCCCGGGCGGCGACCTCGGGCTGGTAGATGGGCGGCACCGGCTGGGCGTGGTTCGGCAGGCGGGAGAGCACCCAGGAGAACTGCGGCGTGTTCACGGCCGGCATCTGCACCATGGTGGTCCGGATGCCGCTGCGCTCGTGGAGCAGCTCCGTGCGCAGGGCCTCGTTGAAGCCCTGGATGGCGTGCTTGGCCCCGCAGTAGGCCGTCTGGAGGGGAATGCCGCGGTAGGCCAGGGCCGAGCCGACCTGCACGATCGTCCCCCGGTTCCTCGGGCGCATCCGGCGCAGGGCGGACATGGTGCCGTACACGAAGCCGAGATAGCTGACCTCGGTGACCCTCTTGTACTCCTCCGGGGCGATCTCGTGGAAGCGGGAGAACACCGAGGTGAAGGCCACGTTGACCCACACGTCGATCGGCCCGAGCTCCCGCTCGACCCGCTCGGCGGCCGCGTCCAGGGCCTCGTGGTCGGCGACGTCCACCGGGATCGGCAGGGCCGTCCCGCCGGCGGCCTCGACGTCTGCGGCTGCCGCGGCGAGACCCTCCTCGCCGCGCGCGAGGAGGGCGACGGCGTCGCCCGCCTTCCCGAAGGCGATCGCCGAGGCGCGGCCGATCCCTCCGCTCGCCCCGGTGACGACGACGATGCGGCGTGCTGTTCCCATCTGGACTCCTCCTTCGGTTCTGGCGGTGCTGGTCCTTCGGTCCTGGCGCTGCTGGTGCGGCGTCCCGTCAGCCCGCGTGCGGTTCAATCCCCCAGGTGGCGGCGTGGGCGTCTCCGGGGGCCAGGGTGATGAGCCCGTCGCCGGAATTGAAGGCGTCCGGGGCGCATGTCATCGGCTCGACGCCGAGCCCCGTGCGGCGCCTGTCCTTCTGGGGCAGGGTGTCCCCGGTGAAGATCTCGAAGTACGGGTAGGCCTCGTCGGCCCAGAGGGCGATCTCGGGCGAGCCGTCGGGATGGGCGAGCCGGACGCGCGCGCGGCCGTCGTCGTCGCGCGCGAGGTCGGTGTAGGTCACGTCGATCTCGCGCGTGCCGAGGGGCTGCAGGCGGCGCAGGTCGTACTGCGTGCCCTCCACCGGCTCGCGCCCGGTCGGGATGCCCTCGTCGTCGACCGGGAGGTACACGCTGCCGGGGACGTGCGCCAGGGCGCCGTCGATCACCCGCGTGCCGACCGTCAGGTAGGGGTGGGCGCCCGTCCCGAAGGGGCAGGCCGTGCTGCTGCGGTTCACCACCGTGGTGCGCACCGAGAGGCCGGTGGCGTCCAGCCTGTACTCGAGGCGGCACGAGAGGACCCAGGGCCAGCCCTGGCACGCGTGCTGGGTGTGGACGAGGCTCAGGTAGTCCTCCGCCTGCTGCTCCACCTCCCAGTTCGCCCACCGGGTCAGGCCGTGGATCGCTCCGCCCTTCGAGGGCTCGCTGAGGTCCAGCTGCTCGGTGCGGCCATGCCAGCTGTAGCGCCCATGCCGGATGCGGTTGGGCCACGGGATGAGGGACTGGCCGCGGGCGCCGGTGCACATCTCGTCCTCGCCGTAGCCGTCCAGGAGGTCGCGCCCGTCCACGGTGTAGCGGCGCAGGGCACCGCCGACTTCGGTGATGAGGGCGCGCTGGCCCGCGAAGGTGAGGGCGAACTGCTGCCCGGAGGGCGGCACAGCGCCCTGGCCCGCGGGGGTGCCTTCTCCTGCCTCCATGCTCCTGCTCCCTTCCGCTCGGGTGCTCCGGCGGGCGAACCTCGCCCGGTGCAGTGGCAATCGTTGCGTACCCGCAACGGACCATGGCGAAACACCGGGGGCCGAGCGCCTCCCGCCGCGGGCGCAGATCATTGCGTCAGCGCAATGATTGCCCTAGCCTGCTGCCATGGTCGCCGGTGCCGAGGAATTCCCGCCCCACGTGCTGCGCGAGTACGCCATGCTGGCCGACGGGGAGCGCGCTGCACTGCTCGGGCCCCGCGGGGACATCGTGTGGATGTGCGCGCCGCAGTGGCACGACGACGCGGTCTTCTCCTCGATGCTCGGGGGAACCGGCTGCTTCGCCGTGACGCCCACCGATCCCAGATTCGTCTGGGGAGGCCGCTACGAGGACGGGACACTGATCTGGGTCAGCCGCTGGATCACGCCCGCCGGGATCGTGGAATGCCGCGAGGCCCTCGCCTACCCCGGCGACCCGCACCGGGCCATCATCCTGCGGCGCATCCGCGCGGTGAAGGGGCCCGCGGAAGTGCGCGTGGTGGTCGACGTGCGCGCCGGGTTCGGCCGGCACCGGATGTCCCGCCTGAAGGAGGATGCCGAGGGCGTCTGGAGTGCGGGCACGGGGCCGCTGCGCATCAGGCTCACGGGTGGCGCCGGCGCGAAGGCGGTGGACGGTGCCCTCGAGTTCACGGTCCGGCTCGAGGAGGGCGCCCGGCACGACCTCGTCCTCGAGGTCTCCGACGCGGAGCTCCCGTCCGACCCGGTCCGGCCGGACGAGACCTGGAGCGCCACCGAGTACGGCTGGCACCAGGAGGTGCCCCAGTTCGAGAACACGATCGCATCCGACGACGCCCGGCAGTCCTACGCGGTGCTCCGCGGCCTCACCGGGGCCGGAGGCGCGATGGTCGCCGCGGCCACCATGGGCCTGCCCGAACGGGCGGAGCAGCGGCGGAACTACGACTACCGCTACGCCTGGATCCGGGACCAGTGCTTCACCGGGATCGCCGTCGCCTCGTGCAAGGAGTTCCCTCTCCTGGACGACGCCGTCGCGTTCGTCGCCGCGAGGCTCCAGGAGGACGGCCCGCAGATGCGCCCGGCCTACACGGTCGACGGCGGCCGCGTGCCCGACGAGCACGACGTCGGCCTCCCGGGCTACCCGGGCGGCTCAGGGAGGGCCGGGAACTGGGTCAACGGGCAGTTCCAGCTCGATGCCTTCGGGGAGGCCCTCCTGCTGTTCGCCAGCGCGGCCGACCACGACCGGCTCGATCTGGACCAGTGGAAGGCCGCGGAGATCGCGGTGGAGGCGATCGCCCAGCGGCACGCGGAGCCGGATGCCGGGATGTGGGAGCTCGAGCCCGCGCGCTGGGCGCACTCGCGGCTGATGTGCGCCGCGGGGCTGCGGGCCATTGGCCGGCACGCCCCCGTCCGGCAGGGCTCCCGCTGGACCTCCCAGGCCGACGAGCTCATCGCCGACGTCACGAAGGACTGCCTCCACCCCAGCGGCCGCTGGCAGCGCGCCCCCCACGACGAGCGGGTCGACGCCGCACTCCTGCGGCCGGTGCTCCGCGGAGCCCTCGCGCCCCAGGACCCGCGCTCCGTCGCGACGCTGGCCGCCATCCGCGAGGAGCTGGCCCAGCACGGGTACGTCTACCGGTTCCGGCAGGACGAGCGGCCCCTGGCGCAGTCCGAGGGGGCCTTCCTGCTGTGCGGATTCGACCTCGCGATGGCCCTCCACCAGAGCGACCACCCCATTGACGCCGCACGGTTCTTCGAGCGGAACCGCGCCGCGTGCGGCACGTCGGGGCTGTTCACGGAGGAGTACGACGTCGAGCAGCGGCAGCTGCGCGGGAACTTCCCCCAGGCCTTCGTCCACGCCGCGATGCTCGAGGCGTCCCGCCGGCTCGCGGACGAGCCGCCGCCCTGGGGAGGCCTCAACGCCTGAGGGCCGTCACGGCGTCGCTGTGGCCTGCCGCCGCTGGAGGCCGCCGACGAAGAACATGGTGAGGATCAGGAGCACGGCCGCCACGGGGCCGTCGCCCCAGCCCAGGCCGCCGGCCTCCGGGCCCTTGCCGGTCCAGTCCGCGAAGGAGGCGCCGAGCGGGCGCGTGAGGATGTAGGCCAGCCAGAACGCGGCGGTCTCGGGCAGCCCCACCGAGCGGCGGCTGAGCAGGGGGACCGCGAACAGGGCCGCGAAGACGATGCCCGCCGTGAGGAACCCGAGCCCCGCGGTGTAGGCGAGGAGGTCCCCGGCCGCCGTCCCGAGGGCGAAGGTGGCACAGACCGCCGCCCAGTAGAACAGCTCGGACCGGCCGGCGGCCACACTGTGGATGGACAGCGTCCCCTCGCTGCGGTGCCAGAGCCAGAAGACCGCGGCGAGCACCACGGCGAACCCGGCGGCCGAGGCCGCATACGCGACCCCGAGGACCACATGGAGCACGTCCGCGGCCATGGTCCCGAACACGGCGACCATGGCCACGGCCGCCCAGTACACCCACGGGATGTACCGGCGCACGCGCAGCTGGAGGGCGAGCGCCGCCGCGAAGAGGACGAAGGCGCCGGCCACGGCGAGGTACGGGTCCACCGTGGTCACCAGGGCGTCCGAGGCCGATTCGCCCAGGGCCGTCGTCAGGAGCTTCGCCGCCCAGAACGCCACAGTGACCTCGGGGACCTTCCGGAGGGCGGGGGCCTGCTGGAGGCGGGCACTGGCGTCGGTGGGGCCGGGTCCGGGACGAGTCATGGCACGAGGCTAGGGGGCCCGGTCTAAGCGGTCTCTAAGAACTCCGGGCGGTGGTCGTGTCCGGCCTCGACCTTCCGTAGGCTAGGCGCGGAAAGCCCACCGAGAACCGCGGAACGTCCACCGACCGCAGCCGAGCGAAGGGGACCCTATGTCCTACACAGCAGCCGATGACCGCTATGACCGCATGGAGTACCGCTTCACCGGCAGGAGCGGACTCAAGCTCCCGGCCCTCTCGCTCGGGCTGTGGCAGAACTTCGGCAACGACCGGCCCGAGGAGACCCAGCGCGCCATCCTGCGCCGGGCCTTCGACCGCGGCGTGACCCACTTCGACCTCGCCAACAACTACGGGCCGCCGTACGGCCGCGCCGAGGAGAACATGGGCCGGTACCTGCGCGACGACTTCGCGCCGTACCGCGACGAGCTCGTCATCTCCACGAAGGCCGGCTACGACATGTGGCCCGGGCCGTACGGTCAGGGCGGCGGATCGCGGAAGTACGTCCTCGCGAGCCTGGACCAGTCGCTCAAGCGGCTCGGCCTCGACTACGTGGACATCTTCTACAGCCACCGCTTCGACTCCGAGACCCCGGTCGAGGAGACCATGATGGCCCTCGACACCGCGGTCCGCTCCGGGCGCGCGCTGTACGTCGGCATCTCCTCCTACTCCGCCGCGAAGACCCGGGAGGCTGCGGAGATCGCCCGCGAGCTCGGCACGCCCCTGCTCATCCACCAGCCCTCCTACTCGATGCTCAACCGCTGGATCGAGGAGGACCTCCTCGACGAGCTCGCCACCCAGGGCATGGGCTGCATCGTCTTCACCGCCCTCGCCCAGGGCGTGCTCACCGACCGGTACCTCGACGGCATCCCCTCGGACTCGCGCGCCGCCCGGAAGGGCTCGACCATCCAGGAGGGCCACCTCGACGAGCGCACCCTCGCCCACGTGCGCCGGCTCAACGACATCGCCGCCGCGCGGGGCCAGAAGCTCGCCCAGCTCGCCCTGCAGTGGGCGCTGCGCGACTCCCGGGTGACCTCGGCCGTGATCGGCGCCTCCTCCGTCGAGCAGCTCGACACCAACCTCGATGCGCTCTCCGGTCCGCCCCTGACGGAGGAGGAGCTCAACGCGATCGACCGCGACGCCGTCGACGCCGGCGTGAACCTCTGGGCCAAGCAGACCCAGGAGTAGACGCGGGGTCACCTCTCGCCGGACGCGGGGTCACTTCTGGCCGGACGCGGGGTCACTTCTGGCCGGACGCGGGGTCACCTCTGGCCGGGCGCGGGGTCACCTCCCCGGCCTTGAAGGGGCAGATGACCTCGGGATGGCTCAGATGTGACCCCGCGTCCTTGGGAGGTGACCCCGGGTCGCCTCAGACCTGACCCCGGGACGCTGGGACGTGACCCCGCGTCCCGGACGTCTCGGACGGCGGGGCCGGCGGGGCCGGCGACGCCGGGCCGTCGGGGGAGGCGGGCGTCCTGGCCGGGCGCGAGGGCCACCAGATCGCCCGCCCCACGTCGTAGGCCACGGCCGGCACGAGCAGCGACCGCACCACCACGGTGTCCAGGAGCACGCCGAACGCGACGATGAACGCGATCTGCACGAGGAAGAGGATCGGGATGACCCCGAGCGCGGCGAACGTGGCCGCGAGCACGACGCCCGCGGACGTGATCACCCCGCCCGTCAGGGAGAGCCCGCGCAGGATCCCCGGGCGCGTCCCGTGCGCGAGGGACTCCTCCCGCACCCGGGTCATGAGGAAGATGTTGTAGTCCACGCCGAGGGCCACGAGGAACACGAACCCGAACAGCGGCACCGCGGCGTCCGCCCCGGGGAACCCGAACACGTGGTTGAAGACGAGCGCCGAGACCCCGAGCGCGGCGGCGTAGGAGAGCACCACCGAGCCGATGAGGATCAGCGGCGCCACGATCGAGCGCAGCAGCAGGATCAGCACGAGCAGGATCACCCCGAGCACGAGCGGGATGATCCTGCGCAGGTCCGCCTGGGCCGTGAGGTTGGTATCGAGCGCGATCGCGGTCACGCCGCCCACGAGGGCCTGGGGGTCGACGGCGTCGAGCGAGGACCGCAGGTCGGTCACCGTCCGCTCGGCGTCGGCGGAGTCGGGCTGGCTCGCGAGCACGGCGTTGACCAGCACCCGCCCGTCGCGCACGACGGCGGCACTCGCCGCCGTGCCCGGCGCACCGGGCGCCGTGGCACCGGCATAGACCGAGGCCGAGCTGATGCCGGGGGTGTCCTGGACCTTCTTGAGGACGTCGGCCGCGCGGTCCTCGGAGGCCACGACCACCACGGGGCTGCCGGTGCCGGCGTCGAAGTGGCGGGCGAGCGCCTGCTGGCCGGCCACGGAATCCGTGGCCGTGAGCACGAGCTGGGTCTGCTCGACTCCGTTGGCCTTGAGCTGGGGGAGCCCGGCGGCGCCGAGACCGAGGAGCACGAGGGCCACGATCCACGTGGTGCGCGGCCGCCGGGCGATCAGGCCGCCGACCCGCCGCCACAGGCCGCGCACGTCCTCGAGGCCCTCGGGAACGGCAGCTGCCCTGGCCCGCGCGGACGGTGCGGCGTGCCGCCGAGCCGCGGGCCCGGCGTCGTACGCGGGACGCAGCGGCCAGAAGGCGGAGCGGCCGCACAGGACCAGCAGCGCGGGCAGGAACGTGAGCGAGGACAGGAGCGAGAAGGCGATGCCCATCGCGGCGATCGGCCCGAGGCTGCGGTTGGAGTTCAGGTCGGAGAAGAGCAGGCACAGCAGGGCCAGGATCACCGTGGCCCCGGAGGCCAGGATCGGCTCGAACGCGGCGCGCCAGGCCCGGCGCATGGCGTCCCAGCGGGATTCGACCGCGTGGAGCGCCTCGCGGTAGCGGGCCACGAGGAGCAGCGCGTAGTCCGTCGCCGCGCCGATCACGAGGATCGAGAGGATGCCCTGGCTCTGGCCGTTGAGCGTGATCCACCCGGCCTTCGCGAACCAGTAGATGGCGAGGATCGCCCCGCACAGCGCGGCGATCGCGGAGAACAGCACCACGAAGGGCAGCACCACGGAGCGGTAGACGAGCGCGAGGATCACGAACACCGCGCCGACGGCGACGAGCAGGAGGATCCCGTCGATCCCGCCGAAGGCCGAGACGAGGTCCGCGGTGAGCCCGGCCGGGCCCGTCACGTAGGCGCGCAGGCCCGCCGGCACGGTGCCGGCCGCCTCCCGCAGGCCGGAGACGACGGCTCGGACCTGGTCCGCGTCCGCGACCGGGACGATGAACTCGGCCGCGCGGCTGTCCTTGGACGGGATGGGGCCCACGACGCTCGACGGCGCCCCGGCGGCGGGCGGGGCCACGCCCGCCACGGACGCGAGCTTGGCGCCCAGGGGGGCGAGCGCGGCCAGGTCGTCCCGGGAGAGCGTGCCGTCCTTCTCCACGACGACGAGCGCGGGGATCGCGGTGGAGGCCGTGAACTTCTCCTGCCAGGCGCGCACCTCCGTGGACTCCGCGCTCGCGGGCAGGAAGGTCGCCTGATCGTTGCTCGAGACGGAGGAGAGCTTGCCGAAGGTCGGGCCGCCGAGCCCGCTGAGCGCGAACCAGGCGAGGACAAGGAGGGCAGGGAAGAGCCAGCGCAGGCGCCGCCGGAACGTCGTCATGGATGGTCCTCTCGGGATGCGGCGGGAGCGGCGGGTGCGGCGGGAGCTGCGGGAGCGGGAGCGGCGGGTGCGGCGGGGGCGGGCGCGGACCGCTCGGCCTCCGCCGCCGCGGCGATCCGCGAGGCCATGCCCCGGAAGATCACGCCGTGGAAGGGGAGCACGGAGAACCAGTACAGCCGCCCGGCCAGCCCATGGGGGACGAACACGGCCCGCTGCGAGTAGGTGCTGCCGGTGCCGCGGGGCTCGACGGTCATCTCGAGCCAGGCGCGCCCCGGCACGCGCATCTCGGCGCGCAGGCGCAGGAGGCGGCCGGGCTCGAGGGCCTCGACGCGCCACCAGTCCAGGGCCTCGCCGAGCTGGAGCCGGTGGGGGTTGCGGCGCCCGCGGCGCAGGCCCACCCCGCCCACGGCCTTGTCGATCCAGCCGCGCACGGCCCACGCGAGGGGGAAGGAGTACCAGCCGTTCTCGCCGCCGATCCCCTCGACCACCTCCCAGAGGCGCTCGGGCGGTGCGGTGGAGGCCTCCGTCCGCACATCGGTGAAGACGGTCCCGCCGGACCAGCCCGGGTCGCTGGGCAGCGGGTCGCTCGGGGCGTCCAGCGGCGAGGAGCTGGCCCACGTGGTCTCCACCTCGCCCTTGGCGATCTTCCCGAGGGCGAGCTCCACGGCCCGCTGGTATGAGGTCAGGCCGCCCTCGGGCCGGGGCACGTAGGCGTCGATGCTGTGCTCGCGGACCACGCAGTCGTTCTGCAGCGATTCGACGAGCGGGATCGCGAGGGCGCGCGGGATGGGGGTCACGAGGTTGACCCACTGGGCCGCGAGCCACGGCGTGAGCACGGGCAGGGCGAGGATCACGGGCGGGCGCAGCCCGGCGGCCTTCGCGTACCCGCGCATCATGTCGGCATAGGTGAGCACGTCCGGTCCGCCGATGTCGAAGGCCCGGTTCACGTCGGAGGGGAGGTCCGCGGCGGCCTCGAGGTAGTGCAGGGCGTCCCGGACGGCGATGGGCTGGACCCGGTTGAGCACCCAGCGCGGCGCCGGCATGACGGGGAGCACGTCCGTGAGGTGGCGGACCATCTCGAAGCTCGCCGAGCCGGAGCCGATCACGAGCCCGGCCTGCAGCACGGCGGCGGGCACCCCGGACTCCAGGAGGATCCGTCCCACCTCGGTGCGGGAGGCGAGATGGCGGCTGAGCCTGGTGCCCGGGTTGAGGCCGCTGAGGTAGACGATCCGCTGCACTCCGGCGTCCCGCGCGGCGGTGGCGAGCGTCTGGGCGCATGCGCGCTCGCGGGCCGGGAAGTCGTCGTCGGCGTGGCTGCCCATGGAGTGCACGAGGTAGTAGGCCACCTCGGCCCCGGCGCACAGCGCGGCGGCCGCCTGGGGATCGTCGAGGCTGCCGGTGACCACCTCGACGTCCTGCCCCCAGGGCACGTCGCGCAGCTTGGAGGCGTCCCGCGTCAGCACGCGGACGCGGTTGCCGGCGGCGAGGAGGCGGGGGACGAGGCGGCCGCCGATGTACCCGGTGGCGCCGGTGACGGCGATGACGCGGCTCATGCTGGGGCCTCCTTGGACCGGTGGGCGAGGGGGCGGCCGGGGCGCCCGGCCTTCAGGCGCGCGGCGATCGCCACGGCGAGGACGACGGCGGCCGCGACCGCCGCGGTGACGCCCACCACGGGCATCGGGGCCGGTCCCGCGAGACGTCCCACGGCGATCCAGGCGAGGCCCCACGCGAAGGAGAGCAGGGGGGAGATCCGGCCGCGCAGGGCGAGGGCCACCCCGACGGCGGCGGCCACCGCGAGGACGACGACGGCCACCGCCGCCGCGCTGATTCCGCCGGGCAGTGCGGGCTGGGCCGCGCCGGGGGCGATGCCCAGCAGCGCGGCCACGAGGGCGGCGGCGTTGGCGACCGTGGCCACGCAGATCCAGCCGAGGTAGAGGCCGAAGGTGCCGTCGGAGACCACGGACTCTAGGAAAGAGGCCGACGGGGTGCTGAGGTGGAGCACGAGCATGCGGCACAGCACGGCAAGGAGGGCGAGCATGACCGCGATCGAGACCGGCAGCGCCACGGAGGGGGAGCCCAGCTGGGCCGCCCACAGCCATGCGGCGTTGAGGAGCATCGATGCCGCGGCCCAGGGCCTGAGCGCGCGCTGCCGCCCGCTGGCCAGGGCACCGGGCAGGAACTGCCACACGGCGTAGGCCAGCAGGCCCAGGTAGATCAGGCTCCAGATGGAGAACGCGGCGGCCGCCGGCGCCACGGGCGTGGCCGTCGCGGAGAGGTACCCGCCGGCGGCGTCCTGGACGGTGGTGCCCCCGAACGCGCCGGAGCCCCAGGCGGCGAGGAGGAGCGCCGCGACGGCGGACGCGGCCGTCGCGACTGCGGCGGCCAGCGGCCTGGGTCGGGCTCCGCCGGCGGTGTGATGGTGCTGGTGCATCGGTCCCCCTTTACAACCGTACGATCCTAGACAATCATATTTGTAGTTAATCGAGACATCAAGAAGTCGAGAGGACGGGCTGGGAACGGCCCCCAGAGGAGGACCCATGCGATCCGCGACCACGACCCCCGGTCTCACGCTTCCTGCCACCCGGTCCCGCGCCGCGGCCGAAGAGCCCCAGGGGGCCGGCCGCCGGCTCACCTGGGACGAGGTGGGGCCGGCCACCGAGCGGGTCCTCGAGACCTGGGTGGCCACCTCCCGCGGCACCGCCGGCACGCCGGGGCTCGCGCTCCTGTGGGAGCGGATCGAGGAGTGCCTCCAGGGCGGCAAGCGGCTGCGCCCGCAGCTCGTCTTCCACGCCTACTCGGCCTTCGGTGGCACCGACGCCGAGGCCTGCGCGACCCTCGGGGCCGCCGTCGAGCTCCTGCACGGGGCGCTCGTGGTGCACGATGACGTGATCGACCGCGACTTCATGCGCCGGGGCCGGACCAACCTGGCCGGCCAGTACCGCGAGGACGCGGCGGCGCGCGGCCTGCCCGACGCCGAGGCCCGCCACCTGGGCGCCTCCATCGCCGTCATCGCGGGCGACCTGCTCCTCGCCGGGGCCTTCCGCCTCGCGGACCGGGCATGCCGCGACGAGGAGCTGGCCCCGCGGATCGCGGACGTGCTGCACTCCGCGGTGACCGACGCGGCGGCCGGTGAGCTCGACGACGTGCTCATGGCCCACGACGCCGAGCGCACGGTCGAGGACGTCCTCGCCATGGAGCAGCTCAAGACCGCCGCCTACTCCTTCGCCGCGCCCCTGCGCCTCGGCGCCATCCTCGCCGGCGCCCCCGCGGAGCGCGCCGAGGACGTGGCCCGCGTCGGCATGCTCGTGGGCACCGCGTACCAGGTCATCGACGACGTCCTGGGCACCTTCGGCGACGCCGGCCAGACCGGCAAGTCCGTCACCTCGGACCTGCGCGAGGGCAAGCTGACCATCCTCACCGCCTACGCGCGCACCCACCCCGACGTGGCCCGCCACCTCGCCCCCGGCACGGCCGCGCCCGGCGAGGAGGCCGACGTCGACCGCGTCCGGGCGGCCCTCGAGGCCAGCGGCGCCGAGTCCTACGCGCTGACCCTCGCCCACTCGATGGTCACGGACGCGCTCGAGGAGGCGCGCCGCGGCGACCTCCCCCCGGCGCTGCGGTCCGAGCTGACCCGGATCTGCAACCACGTCCTCCACCGGGAGCGCTGAGATGGGAGCCCTCGAGGAGTACACCGCCGCCGCCGTGGCCGGCGCCGCCGTCGTGATCCGGCGCTACTCGACCTCGTTCGGCCTCGCCTGCCGGCTCCTGGGGGCCGGGCAGCGCGAGGACATCGAGAACGTCTACGCCCTCGTGCGGATCGCCGACGAGGCTGTGGACGGGGCCGCCGCCGAGGCCGGCCTCACCGGCCCCCAGGTCCTCGCCCAGCTCGACCGGCTCGAGGAGGAGACCGGGCTCGCCCTCGAGCTCGGCTACAGCACCAACCCCGTGGTCCACGCCTTCGCCCAGACCGCGCGGAAGGCAGGGATCGGCCGGGACCTCGTGGCCCCGTTCTTCGCCTCGATGCGCCGCGACTGCGACCCGCATGCCCATTCCGAGGACTCCCTCGGCGCCTACATCTACGGCTCGGCCGAGGTGGTGGGCCTCATGTGCCTGCGCGTGTTCCTGTCCGGGCTGGCCGTGCTCCCCGCGGACCGCGCCGCGATGGAGCACTCGGCCCGCTGTCTCGGCGCGGCGTTCCAGAAGGTCAACTTCCTGCGCGACCTCGGGCAGGACGGCGAGGAGCTCGGCCGCGCCTACTTCCCCGGCGTTGACCCCCGGCGCCTGACCGAGCAGCAGAAGCACGCCCTCGTGGCGGACCTGCGCAGCGACCTCGACGCCGCCCTGCCGGGCCTGCGCATGCTCCCGCCGGGCTCCCGGCGCGCCGTGGCCCTCGCGCACTCGCTCTTCTCCGAGCTCGCGGACCGCATCGACGCCTGCCCGGCCTCGGTGCTGGTCACCACCCGGGTCCGCGTCCCCGGGCACGTGAAGCTGCGCCTCGCCGCCGCCGCGGTGGCGGGGACGGGTCCGGCGTTCGCGCCCGCGGTCGCGGGCTCGCCGGCGGCGGCCGAGGGGAGGGCGGCGTGAACCGCCCCCAGCGCCAGCGCGCCGCCCGGGTCCCGGGGCGCCCCCGGCACGCCAGCACCGTGGTGGTGGTCGGCGGCGGAATCTCCGGCCTCGCGACCGCCGGACTGCTGGCCCGCGACGGCCACGCCGTCCAGCTCCTCGAGCAGCAGCCCGTGCTCGGCGGCCGCGCCGGGCGCTGGGAGGCAGACGGCTTCGTCTTCGACACGGGCCCCTCGTGGTACCTCATGCCCGAGGTGATCGACCACTGGTTCCGGCTCATGGGCTCGAGCGCCTCCGCCGAGCTGCGCCTGCGGCGCCTCGACCCCGGCTACCGCGTGTTCTTCGAGGGCGAGCAGCGCCCGGTGGACGTGCCGGCCGGGCGCGAGGCCGCCGCTGCGCTGTTCGAGTCCCTCGACCCCGGCTCCGGGGGGGCGCTCACCCGGTACCTCGAGGAGGCCGAGGACGCCTACACCGTGGCCCTGGCGCACTTCCTCTACGACGACTTCGCCTCCCTCCGCGGGCTCGGCCACGGCGAGGTCCTCTCGCGCCTGCCGCGCCTGGCGGCGCTCCTGGGCCAGACCCTGCACGGGCGCGTGGCCCGGCGGTTCCGGGACCCGCGGCAGCGCCAGATCCTCGGCTACCCGGCCGTGTTCCTGGGCACCACCCCCTACCGGGCGCCGGCCCTCTACGAGCTCATGAGCCACCTCGACCTCACCCAGGGGGTCCTGTACCCCGAGGGAGGCTTCGCGGCCCTCGTGGACGCGATGGTGCGCTTGGCCCGCGACGCTGGCGTGCAGATTCGCACGGGCGCGCGGGCCGAGAGCATCGTGACCGGCCCGGCCCCCGGCGGAGCCCGGGTGGAGGGCGTGGTCTGGAGGGACGCGGACGGGCGCCAGCACCGTTCGGGCGCCTCGGTGGTGGTCGGCGCCGCGGACCTGCACCACCTCGAGACCGAGCTCCTGCCGCCGGCGCTGCGCAGCCAGCCGGAGTCCGCGTGGAGCCGCCGCGACCCGGGCCCTGGCGCGGTCCTGGCCTGCCTGGGCGTGCGCGGGCCGCTGCCCGAGCTGGCCCACCACAGCCTGTTCTTCTCGCGCGACTGGCAGGACGGCTTCGCTCGGATCGGGGACGGGCGCGAGCCCGCGGCCACGACCTCCCTGTACGTCTCGCGGACCAGCGCAACGGATCCCGGCGTGGCCCCGGCCGGCGACGAGAGCCTGTTCGTCCTGGTGCCCACGGCCGCCGCCCCGGCGTGGGGCCGCGGCGGCGTGGGCGGCGCGGGCTCGCCGCAGGTCGAGGCCATCGCGGACGCCGCCGTCCGTCAGATCGCCGCCTGGGCACAGGTCCCCGACCTGGCCGAGAGGATCACGGTCCGCCGCACCATCGGCCCCGCGGACTTCGCCGCCGACGTCAACGCCTGGCGCGGCGGAGCCCTCGGGCTCGCCCACACCCTCGGGCAGAGCGCGTTCTTCCGGCCGCCCAACGCGAGCCGGCGCGTGGCCGGGCTGCTCTACGCGGGCGCCTCCGTCCGGCCGGGCATCGGGGTGCCGATGTGCCTCATCAGCGCCGAGCTCGTGCTCAAGCGCGTCCGCGGCGAGCGGCGCCCCGGCCCCGTCGGCCCGCCGCTCGTGCCGGTGCGCGGCCTGGTGGACGCCACGCCGCGCCCCGCCGAGCGCGCCCCGCGCGACCGGGAGGAGGCCCCATGGCCTACCTGATCGCCCTCCTCGTCTCCGCCGCCGGCGTGACGACGCTGGACGCCCGCTTCCGCCTCGCGTTCTGGCGCGCGCCCCGCGCCGCGGCCCTCACCGTCGCGGCCGGCACCGTGTTCTTCCTCGCGTGGGACGCGGCCGGGATCGCGGCCGGGATCTTCCTCCACCTGGGCTCGCCGCTCGCGACCGGGATCATGCTCGCTCCCCAGCTGCCCCTCGAAGAGCCCGTGTTCCTCGCCTTCTTCTGCTACACGGCCCTTGCCCTGTACGCCGGGGCGGAGCGGGCGCTCGCCGCCCGCTCGGGGCGCCGGCGGGGGGTGCGGCCGTGAGCTACCTCGTGGTCGACCTCGTCTTCCTCGCGCTGGCCGCGGCGCTCGCCGCGCTGCTGTCCCGCCGCGCACGACGCCGGCCGGGAACCTGGGCGGCCGTCCTCGCCGGCGGCGCCGTGCTGCTCGTGCTCACCGCCGTGTTCGACAACGCGATCATCATCCTCGGGCTGTACGGGTACACGCCCTCGGCGCTGTCGGGCCTGTTCCTCGGCGCCATGCCGATCGAGGACTTCGGCTACCCGCTGGCCGCCGCCGTCCTCGTGCCCCTCCTGTGGCGCGCGCTCACCGCCCGGCAGGCTCCGGGCAGCGCCAGCCCGGAAGACCGCCGTCGTGCGCCCCGGGCGCGCGCCCTGAGAACCGAGGAGCGCCCATGACCGCCGCCTCCGCCGCCCCGGCGAGCCCGGCCCGCCACTCCCTGGCGGGGGCCCTGCTCGTCTCCTCCCGACCGCTCTCGTGGGTGAACACCGCCTACCCGTTCGCGGCCGCGTACCTGCTTGCGGGCGGCGGAGTGGACTGGCGGTTCGTGGTGGGGACGCTGTTCTTCCTCGTGCCGTACAACCTCGCGATGTACGGCACGAATGACGTCTTCGACTACGCCTCGGACGTCCTCAACCCGCGCAAGGGCGGGGCCGAGGGGGCCGTGCTCCCGCCGCCGATGCACCGGGCCGCGCTCGTGGCCGCGTGGGGGGCCTGCGTCCCGTTCGTCGCCGCGCTCGTGGCCGGAGGGCCGCCGGCGAGCTGGGCCGTCCTCGCGGTCTCGCTCTTCGCCGTCGCCGCGTACAGCGTCCCGCGCCTGCGGTTCAAGGAGCGCCCAGTCCTGGACTCCGTCACCTCCAGCACCCACTTCGTATCCCCGGCCGTGTACGGGCTCGCCCTCGCGCACGGTGCCGCCGGCCCCACGGCGGTGGCCGTCCTCGCGGCGTTCTTCCTCTGGGGGATGGCGAGCCACGCGTTCGGCGCGGTGCAGGACATCGGCCCGGACCGCGAGGCCGGGATCGGCTCGATCGCCACCCTGTTCGGGGCCCGCGCCACCGTGCGGCTCGCCGTCCTCGGCTACCTCGCCGCGGGCGTGCTCCTGCTCGCCCTCACCGTCTGGGCGGAGGGCCTCGTGCGGCTCGCCCCCGTGCTCGCCCTCCCGTACGCCGCCAGTTCCGGTGCGTTCTGGTCCGTCACCGACGCGACGGCCGGCGCCACCCGGGCCGGCTGGCGCCGCTTCCTCTGGCTCAACTACCTCACCGGCTTCGCCGTCACCCTCCTCATCATCTCCGTCTGGATGCACGCATGACCTCCTCCGACACCACCGCCACCCCTGCCCTGGTCTGGTTCCGCGACGACCTGCGGGTCCGCGACAACCCGGCCCTGCGCGCCGCCCTCGCCCACGGACCCACCGTGGCGCTCTACGTCCTCGACGAGGAGTCCCCCGGGATCCGCCCGCTCGGCGGCGCCGCCCGCTGGTGGCTCCACCACGCGCTCGAGGACCTGGCCGCCTCCCTCGGGCAGCTGGGCGTGCCCCTCGTGCTGCGCCGCGGCACGGCGGCGGCGGTCGTGCCCGACGTCGCCGCGAAGGCGCATGCCGGCTACGTGGCGTGGAACCGCCGCTACGGCGGACCCGAGCGGCGCGCCGACACGGCGGTCAAGTCGATCGTGCGCCGCGCCGGGCGGGAGGCCGAGAGCTTCCAGGCCTCCCTCCTGCACGAGCCCTGGGACGTCCTGACCCAGCAGGGCACCGGCTACAAGGTCTTCACCCCGTTCTGGAAGGAGGTCTCCGGCCGGGACCACCGCCACCCGCTCCCCGTGCCGCGGCCCCAGCGCGAGGCGCCCGAGCATGTGCCCTCCGGCGACGACCTCGGGGCGTGGGCGCTCCTGCCCCGCGACCCCGACTGGTCCGGGCCGCTCGCCGAGGCCTGGACCCCGGGGGAGGACGCCGGGCTCGCCCTCCTGAAGGACTTCGTGGGGCCGGACACCGCGGACACCGCCGTGGCACTGTACCCCGACGAGCGGGACCTGCCCGATCGCGCCGGCACGAGCCGCCTCTCGCCCTACCTGCGCTGGGGCCACGTGAGCCCGTTCCAGGTCTGGCACGCGGTGGCGGACCGCCGCCGCGCAGCCCCCGAGGGCAGCGCCGTGTTCGCCTCCGAGCTCGGCTGGCGCGAGTTCGCCTGGCACACCCTCTACCACCACGCCGACCTCGCCTCGGAGAACCTCCGCCGCGAGTTCGACGCCTACCCCTGGTGGCTCCCGCACGCGGGGAGGGGCGGCGCGCACGACGCCGCGCACGGCCGCGCGCACGGGGCCCCGCCCGCCGTCGTGCTCGGCGACCGGGAGGCGAACCGCCTGCTCGACGCGTGGCGGCGCGGCCGCACGGGCTTCCCGATGGTCGACGCGGGCCAGCGCGAGCTGTGGGCCACGGGCTGGATGCACAACCGGGTCCGGATGGTCTCGGCGAGCCTGCTCGTGAAGAACCTCGGCATCCACTGGCGCCTCGGCGAGCGGTGGTTCTGGGACACCCTCGTGGACGCGGACCCGGCATCGAACCCCTTCAACTGGCAGTGGGTCGCGGGATCTGGCGCGGACGCCGCCCCGTTCTTCCGCATCTTCAATCCGCGCACCCAGGCCGCCAAGTTCGATCCCCAGGGGGCGTACGCGAGGGCGTGGATCCCCGAGCTGGGCACCGACGAGTATCCCGACGAATGCGTGGACCTCGGCGAGAGCCGGGCCGAGGCGCTCGAGGCCTACCGCTCGCTCGGCGCGGCCCCGGGGCGCGGCCAGGGACGGCGGCGAGCCTAGAATGTCCGCCGTGCACCCCTCCGACCCCAGCGAGAGCCGCGACATGATGCGCGGCGCCCCCGGCTTCGAGCTCATGTTCCTGCTGCAGAAGTTCACCAACGAGGCGGACCGCTACGCCGAGACCGTGCGCCGCAGGCACGGGCTCGCGCGCAACGACGTCCACGCCCTCAGCGCCGTCATGGAGGCCGAGCGCCAGGGGGAGCGCGCCACCCCCGGCGCGCTCCGCGAGCGGCTCGTGCTCAGCTCCGCCGCCATGACCTCGGTGATCGACCGGCTCGAGGCCTCCGGCCACCTCGAACGCCGCCACTCGAGCACGGACCGCCGGCAGATCGAGGTGACCCCCACCCCGAGCGCCCGCGAGACCGGCCGCGAGATGTTCGACCCCATGGTCCGGCACATGCTCCCGGTCCTCGCCGAGTACACCCCCGCGCAGCTCGAGCTCGTGGAGGGCATGGTCGCCCGCCTCATCCAGGCCATCGCGGACGCCCGCAACGAGGTGAACGCGTCGGGCTGACGCACAGGCCGGATGGCAACCCCCTTGCGCGCCGCGCGCCACGGCCTCACAATCATGTGCTAACAAACAATCGTTGGCAGGCGCTACCGCGCGGCCGAATCCATCGATGCCTTCTGGCGGGGGCAGAGGCAGGAAGACCCCCATGAACACCATGAAGATCACCGTGTCCGTCCCGCACGCCGCCGTGCGCGACTCCCTCCTCAACGACGCCGAGGACTCCCTCCGGCCGCATGCCCTCGCCGTCGGACACGGCATCCTCGTCACGCGCCACAGCCCGACCCAGTACAGCGTGGCCACGTCCGCAGCCGTCCCGGTGGGCGAGACGCACGAGACCTGCCTCCTCGAGCCCGCCTGAAAGTCACGTCCTGAAGGTCAGCTCCTGAAGGTCACGTCCTGAAGGTCACCTCCTGAAGGTCACCTCCTGAGGGTCACCTCCTGTGGGTACCCACGGGAGGTGACTCCCAGGAGGTGACTTTCAGAAGGTCCTTCGCCTGGGGCCCGCGCGCGTCTGGGAGTTCCCGGGGAGTTTCCCGTCCCCTCCGCCACAACGGCCGCCGGCAGCCCTAGGGTGAAGGGGTCCGCCCCGGTCAGAGAGCGCAAGGAGCTGCCCATGCACCTGACACCCCGCGAGCAGGAGAAGCTGCAGATCGTGGTGGCCGCAGACCTCGCCCGCCGGCGGCAGGCCCGCGGGCTCAAGCTCAACTTCCCCGAGGCGGTCGCGATCATCACCTACGAGCTCATCGAGGGTGCGCGGGACGGCAGGACCGTCGCCGACCTCATG
This sequence comes from Sinomonas sp. RB5, assembly GCF_054063535.1. Lineage (NCBI taxonomy): Bacteria > Bacillati > Actinomycetota > Actinomycetes > Micrococcales > Micrococcaceae > Sinomonas > Sinomonas sp. RB5. The sequence goes on along the minus strand of NZ_JBSSGJ010000008.1, from coordinate 35,928 downwards.
AGCTACGGCACCACCATCCTCACGCGCGAGGACGTCATGGAGGGCGTGCCCGAGATGGTGCATGACGTGCAGGTCGAGGCCACCTTCCCCGACGGCACCAAGCTCGTCACCGTCCACCACCCGATCCGCTAGGAGCACCGCATGATCCCCGGCGAATACGTCCTGGCCGATGGCCCCGTGCTGTGCAACGAGGGGCGCGAGACGGTCGAGCTCGAGGTGACCAACACCGGCGACCGCCCCATCCAGGTCGGCTCCCACTTCCACTTCTCCGAGACCAACAGGGCCCTCGACTTCGACCGGGCCGCCGCCCGCGGCTTCCACCTCGACATCCCGGCCGGCACGGCCGTCCGGTTCGAGCCGGGCGACCGGAAGACGGTCCGCCTCGTGGCCATGGCGGGCGCGAGGGCCGTCTACGGCTTCTCCAACGCCGTCAACGGACCCCTCGGCTGAACCGGACCCCACGGGAGGAGAACCCATGAGCTTCGAGATGAGCCGGCGCCAGTACGCCGACCTCTACGGACCCACCCGGGGCGACGCAGTGCGCCTGGCGGACACCGGCCTGTTCCTCGAGATCGAGGAGGACCTCACCGGCCACGGCGACGAGGCGGTCTTCGGCGGCGGCAAGGTCATCCGCGACGGCATGGGCCAGGACGGCATCACCGTGCGCGACGGTGCGCCCGGAGACCTCGCGGTGGCGGACACGGTGATCACGAGCGTGGTCGTCCTCGACTACACCGGGATCTACAAGGCGGACCTCGGGCTGCGCGACGGGCGCATCCTCGCGATCGGCAAGGCCGGCAACCCGAACATCATGGACGGCGTCACGATCGTGATCGGGCCCAGCACCGAGGTCATCTCGGGCGAGGGCCGGATCGTCACGGCCGGCGGCATCGACACCCACATCCACTTCATCAGCCCCGACCAGTTCGCCACCGCCCTCAACTCCGGGATCACGACCTTCATCGGCGGCGGCACCGGCCCGGCCGAGGGCACCAAGGCCACCACGGTCACCCCCGGGCCGTGGAACCTCGCGAACATGCTCAAGGCGGTCGAGGACGTGCCGCTCAACGTGGGCTTCCTCGGCAAGGGGCACGCGAGCTCGGTCGAGCCGCTCGCCGAGCAGATCAAGGCCGGCGCGATCGGGCTCAAGGTCCACGAGGACTGGGGCGCCACCGCCGCGGCCATCGACGCATCGCTGAAGGTGGCCGACCACTACGACGTCCAGGTCGCCATCCACACGGACACGCTCAACGAGGGCGGCTTCGTCGAGGACACCATCGCGGCGATCGCCGGGCGGGTCATCCACACGTACCACACCGAGGGCGCCGGCGGCGGCCACGCCCCGGACATCATCCGGATCGCGGGGCTTCCCAACGTACTCCCCGCCTCGACCAACCCCACGCTGCCCTACACGCGCAACACCGAGGAAGAGCACCTCGACATGCTCATGGTGTGCCACCACCTCAATCCCGACATTCCCGAGGACGTGGCGTTCGCGGACTCGAGGATCCGGCCCGAGACGATCGCCGCGGAGGACGTCCTCCAGGACCTCGGAGTCTTCTCGATCACGAGCTCCGACTCCCAGGCGATGGGCCGCGTGGGCGAGGTCATCATCCGCACCTGGCAGGTCGCGGACAAGATGAAGGCCCAGCGCGGCAAGCTCGAGGGGGACACCGAGCGCGGGGACAACTTCCGCATCAAGCGGTACGTCTCCAAGTACACGATCAACCCCGCCATCGCCCACGGGGTGGCCGAGTACATCGGCAGCATCGAGGTGGGCAAGCTCGCGGACCTCGTCCTGTGGGACCCGGCGTTCTTCGGCGTCAAGCCGTACGCGGTCATCAAGGGCGGCCAGATCGTCAGCTCGCTCATGGGCGATTCCAACGGGTCCATCCCCACGCCGCAGCCCCAGACCATGCGCGCCTCGTTCGGCGCGATGGGCACGGCCGTGCACGCCTCCTCCATCACCTTCATGTCCCAGGCGGCCGTGGACGCCGGCGTCCCCGAGGCGCTCGGCCTGCGCAAGAGCGTCCGCCCGGTCCGCGGCATCCGCGGGCTGCGCAAGGCGGACCTCAAGTTCAACGGCGAGACGCCGCAGATCGAGGTGGACCCCGAGACCTACGAGGTCCGGGTGGACGGCGAGAGGGCCACCTGCGACCCGGTGGACGTCCTGCCGATGGCCCAGCGCTACTTCCTGTTCTGAACCATCGGACCCGTCACGAGCCGGCCACGCGAAGGGAAGGTGGAAAGCCAGTGATCGTCGAGAGCATCGCCGGGAACGTCGAGGAGCTCGCCCCGGAGGAGCTCGGGCGCCTCCACGTGGAGAAGGTCGTGCTGCCGAGCGCCGCCCTCGTCCGGCGCATCCAGCGCGTGACCACGGACCACGGGCGCGAGATCGGGCTGCGGCTCGCCGCGGCCCCGGGGCCCGACGGCGACCTCCGGGACGGCGACATCCTCGTGCGGGACGAGCACGGCCTCGTGGTGGTCTCCGTCGAGGCCACCGACGTGCTCGTGATCGCCCCGCGGTCGATCCACGAGATGGGGGTGACGGCGCACGCCCTCGGCAACCGGCACCTGCAGGCGCAGTTCTTCGACGCCGCCTCGGAGTACGGGGCGGAGGTCATGGTGGTCCAGTACGACCACACCGTGCAGGACTACCTCGACCACCACCACGTCCCCTATGCCCGGGCCGACCGGGTGATGCCCGTGCCGTTCCGCCATGCCGGGCACACGCACTGACGGTCCGGAGCACGCGATGGACTGGCTCCTGCCGCTCCTGCAGCTGAGCGACTCCGCGCTGCCCACGGGGGCCTTCGCCCACAGCTTCGGGCTCGAGACCTACCTCGCCCGCGGCGCCGTCCACGACGAGGAGAGCTTCCGGGCCTGGCTCGAGCGGTTCCTCGACCTCCAGCTCGTGCCGGCCGACGGACTCGCGGTGCGCCTCGCCGCCGAGGCGAGTGCCGGCGTCGGACGCGATGCCGCGGACGCCCTCGAGGACCTCGACGCCCTCCTGCACGCCCAGGCCCTCCCCCTCCAGCTGCGCACCGCCGGGGTGACCATGGGGCGGCGGCTCATCGAGATCGGCCGGAACGCGCTGCCGGGCCCGCGGCTCGAACAGTACGGGCGGCTCGTGGACGCCGGGCGCTGCCGCGGGCACCAGGCCATCGCGTTCTCGCTCATCGGCGTGGACCACGGCGCGCCCGCGGACGTCCTCGTGCGCACGTACCTCTTCTCCACCGTGACGACCCTGACGCAGAACGCGGTCCGCGGCGTGCCGCTGGGCCAGAACGCGGGGCAGCGGGTCCTCGGCGCCCTGCGGCCCCGCGTCGAGGCGGCGGCGCGTCGCATCGGGAGCCTCGACCGCCGGGACCTCGGCGCCGTGCCGCCGGGGCTCGAGATCGCCCAGATGCAGCACGAGACCCAGAGTGCCCGGCTCTTCATGAGCTGACGACGGAAGGACAGCAGCATGCACCCGGTGAAGATCGGAATCGGCGGCCCGGTGGGAGCCGGCAAGACCCAGCTCGTGGAGCGCCTGACCCGCGCCCTGAGCCACGAGATCTCCATGGCCGCCATCACCAATGACATCTACACGGTCGAGGACGCCAAGATCCTCGCGCGCACGAGCGTGCTCCCGCTCGACCGGATCGTGGGGCTCGAGACCGGCGGCTGCCCCCACACCGCGATCCGCGAGGACACCTCCATGAACCAGGCGGCCGTGGACCGGCTCATCGAGGCCCACCCTGACCTGCAGGTGATCTTCATCGAGTCCGGCGGGGACAACCTCTCGGCCACGTTCAGCCCCGAGCTCGTCGACTTCTCGATCTACATCATCGACGTGGCGCAGGGCGAGAAGATCCCGCGCAAGGCCGGCCAGGGCATGATCAAGTCGGACCTGTTCATCATTAACAAGACCGACCTCGCCCCCCACGTCGGCGCCGACTTGACGGTCATGGAGGCGGACTCGCGCGAATTCCGCGGCGAGAAGGCCTTCTGCTTCACCAACCTCAAGACGGACGAAGGCCTCGAGCATGTGATCCGCTGGCTCAAGCACGACGTCCTCATGATGGACCTCGTGTGAGCCTGACCGCCCGCGGCGAGCTCGACCTCGTGATCAGGCGCCGAGGGGAGCGGTCCGTCGCCGCGGCGCAGTACCACCGCGGGGCGCTGCGCGTGCTGCGCCCCATGTACCTGGACGGGACCGGGCAGGTGACCTACGTCGTCGTCAATCCCGGCGGGGCGTACCTGGACGGCGACCGGTACCGCCTGGACGTGACGGTGGAGGACGGCGCCCAGCTGCTGCTCACCACCCAGGCGGCCACCAAGGTGTACCGCACGCCCCGGGACAAGGCGGTCCAGGACCTGACGGTGCGGCTCGGACCGGGGAGCCGGCTCGACTACCTCCCCGACCAGCTCATCGCCTACCGGGCCTCCCGCTACGAGCAGGAGACGCGGATCGAGATGGACCCGTCCGCGAGCCTGGTCCTGGCGGAGGTGGTGACGCCGGGCTGGTCGCCGTCCGGGGCGCCGTTCGGCTACGACCGGGTCCGCCTGCGCACCGAGGTCAGCATGGGCGGGCGGCCCGTGGCCCTGGACAACCTCGTCCTCGAGCCCTCGGCGAGCCACGACGGTCTGGCGGGACTCGGGCTGCTCGAGGGCCGCTCGCACCTCGGCTCGCTGCTCGTGGTGGACCCCCGCGCCGGCGAGGAGACGGTCGGCCTGGCCAGGGCGCTCCTCGCCGAGCGCGCCGACGGCCTGCTCGGGGGCGTCTCGGCCCTGCCCGTGCCCGGGTTCGCGCTCCGCGTCCTCGGCCACTCCACGCAGGCCGTGGACGCGCTCATCCTCGCCGTGGTCAACGCGCTCCGCGCCGCGTGGCACGGCCAGGGCGCCCTCGACCTGCGCAAGTACTGACCCGGCGGCCCGGCCGGGCAGGCGATACTGGGCAGATGCGCGAACTCGTGGTCCTCGGCACCGCCTCGCAGGTGCCCACGCGCGCCCGCAACCACAACGGCTACCTCCTGCTCTGGGACGGCGAGGGGATCCTCTTCGACCCGGGCGAGGGGACGCAGCGGCAGATGATCCACGCCGGCGTGGCCGCGACGAAGGTGACGCGCATCTGCCTCACCCACGTCCACGGGGACCACTGCTACGGGCTGCCCGGCGTGCTCTCGCGCCTGGCGCTCGACCGCGTGGAGCACCCCGTGCACCTGCACTACCCCGCCTCCGGCGAGGAGGTGGTCCGGGCCCTCGTCGCCGTCTCGACCCCCGGGATCGACCTGCGCCTCGTGCCCCACGGCGCGGCCGGGGAGATCGCCCCCGGGCTCGCGGTCGAGCCGCTCAGGCACCGCATCGGCACCTTCGGCTACCGGCTCGCGGAGCCGGACGGGCGCACCATCGTGCGCGAGCGGCTCGCGGCCGCCGGCATCCGCGGCCCGGACGTGGCGCGGCTGCAGCGCGAGGGGCGCCTCGGCGGCGTGCGGATCGAGGACGTGAGCGTCCCGCGCCGCGGGCAGCGGTTCGCGTTCGTCATGGACACCGCCCCCTGCGAGGGCGCCGTGGCGCTGGCCGAGGGCGCCGACCTGCTCGTCACCGAGTGCACGTTCAGCGACGACGACGCCGCGCTCGCCGACCAGTACCTCCACCTCACCGCGGGGCAGGCCGGGTCCATCGCCGGTGCCGCCGGCGCCCGGAACCTCGTGCTGACCCACTTCTCCTCCCGGTATCCCGAGACGGCCGAGCTGGAAGGCCAGGCGCGGCGGCGGGCGGGGAACGCCGTCGTGCGCGCCGCGGCGGACCTGGACCGGATCGGCTTCCCGCGGCGGCGGGGCGCGTGGATGGGGGAGGGGGACCGCGATGGCAACGGGTAGCGGCGAGGCCGAGGAGCTCACCGTCGGCCAGCTCGCGGCCCGCAGCGGGCTCTCCATCTCCGCCCTGCACTTCTACGAGCGGCAGGGCCTGATCCACAGCCGCCGCACCTCCGGCAACCAGCGGCGCTACCCCCGCTCGATCCTGCGCCGCGTGGCCGTCATCAAGGCCGCGCACCGCGCCGGCATCCCCCTCGCCACCGTCGCGGACGCGTTCGAGCTGCTCCCGCACGACGGCGTGCCCACCCAGCAGGACTGGGGGCGGCTCTCCTGGGCGTGGCGCACCGAGATCGACGAGCGGATCGCCCGCCTCGAGCACCTGCGGGACCGGCTCGACGGGTGCATCGCGTGCGGCTGCCTCTCGCTCTCGACCTGCAGCCTCGTCAACCCGCAGGACCGGCTCGGCGCCTCCGGGGCCTCGGCACTCGAGCCGTAGCGGGGTGACAATGGTCACGTTCGATTGACCTCAACGATTGTTGAGGTCCTAGCGTCGTAGGAGGTCCCGAGTGCTCGGGCACCCCGACGAAAGACCAGGCATGACTGTGACCCCGACCTTCCTGACCGTCTCCGGCGCCGACTCCGCCCTCTTCCGGGACGCGTTCCGCTCCCATCCCGCGGGAGTTGCCGTCGTGACGGCCGCGAGCCCTGAGGGGCCGGTCGGGCTCACGGCGTCCTCCGTCGCCTCCGTGGCGGTCGATCCCCCCTCCCTGGCCTTCTCCGTCTCCGGCGGACGCTCGGCCGTGCACATCGCGGAGGCGGAGACGGTCCTGGTGCACCTCGTCGACGCGGAGCAGGTCGGCCTGGTCCGCACGTTCGCCACTCCCGGCTCGCCCCGCTTCACCGAGGCGATGGACTGGGAGGCGCTGCCCACCGGCGAGCCCTGGCTCCGCGCCGCGCCGTGGGCGCTGCGCTGCGCCATCACGCACCGGGTGCCCGTGGGCGGGTCCGTCCTGCTGGCCGCGACGGTGCTCGAGGTGCTCGCCCAGGGGCGCCACGGCGCGCCGCTCGTGTACCACGACCGCGCCTTCCATGCCCTCGGGGCGCATTCGCAGCTCGACTAGCCTGATGTGGGCCCCCGGCCGGCCCGCAGCCGCGCCCACGGCGCCCGTAACACCGAGACCTGCCCGCTGCATTTACAGGACACCCACAGGTCCGTGCGGTATCCGTGTGGACCGGAGGGACAGATCATGCAGCTCGAAGATTTCCCGGTCGGCGCCCAGGCTCAGCAGCAGGCACGGCGGCCGCACGGTACGGGCCGGTACGGCACTCACGGCGAACAGCTGCCCGACGGGACCAGCCTGCTCAGGCGCGTGGTGTTCGACCCCGTCCAGGCTGCGGCCCTGGACGCCGACAGGGTCGTGGCCGCGTGGGCACACAGCCACCGGCGGCTGGCGCGTGCGGTGGACTGGGTCGGGCGCGGGCTCGTCCTCGTGCTCGGGCTGGCGCTCGGCTGGTCCGTGCTCTCGGGGCGCGCCGAGCTCGTTCTCGCGGCGGCCGCGGCCGCCGCGCTCTTCGTCGCGCCGGACCTGCTGGCCAGGCTGGGCCGCGCCCTGAGGGCACGGCGTGAAGCGGCACTGTCCCGCCTCGCGATGGCCGCCCACTTCAACCACCACGCGGCGCCGTGGCTCGCTGCCCTGTCGCCGGCGGAACGGGCCCGCTGCTACCGGAGCCTGCTCCTGCGCGGGGAGGCCCTTCTGCTGGGCGTTCGGGCCCAGCTGGTCCGCGCCGAGGGCGGCGCGGCCCACCTGGTCGTGACCACCCTCCCCGCTCTGGGCGCCGCACTCCGGCCTGCCCGCCCCTGAACGAGTAGAGCACGACGCCGGGGCTCGCCTCGACCTCGAGGGTCCCGTAGGGCAGCCGGTCGCCACGGAGGAGGGCCGGCTCCGGGACCCGCCACGCCCCCTGTCTGGACCTATTGACAATGCTGTGATCCTCGTCGCACCATCGATGCATACACATTTGGATGCCGAATAAAAATGTCGGTAAGCCCGATACGCGTCATCGAAGGCAGAGGAGACGAACAATGACGTCACGTCCAGCGGTGCGACTCGCAGGGGCGGCCATGGCCGCAGCGATCGCCGTGCTCCCCCTGGCGGCATGCGGCCAGGACAGCAGTGCGGGATCCGGCGGCAAGAAGGTGATCGGCGTCTCCGTGGCCGACCAGAAGTCGCTCTTCTACGTCGCCGAAGTCGCCGGGATCAAGGATGAGGCCAAGAAGCAGGGCTACGACGTCAACGTCACCTCGGCCAACAACGACTCTTCGGCGCAGATCAAGCAGGTCAACGACCTGCTGACGAAGCAGATCGGCGCCCTGATCTTCACGTCCCAGGACTCGACCGCGGCGGCGGCCGGCGTGCGGGCGGCAAACCAGGCGCAGGTGCCCGTCGTCGCCGTCGACCAGCGGCCGGAGTCGGGGCAGGGCAAGCTGGCCACCTACATCGCCACGGACAGCGTCAAGGCCGCCCACGATATCTGCACCTGGATGTTCAAGCAGATCGGCGGCAGCGGCGAACTCGCCATCCTGCACGGCGTGCTGGGCTCCACCGCGGAGATCCAGCGCACGCAGGGCTGCCAGAACGCGCTCAAGGAGAACCCCGGGATCAAGCTGGTCGCCGAGGAGACCGCCAACTGGGACGAGACGGAGGCCTACAAGGCCACGCAGAACATCCTCACCGCCCACCCCAACGTCAAGGCCGTCTTCGGTGAGAGCGATGCGATGGCCCTCGGCGCGGCGAAGGCCTCCAAGGCGGCCGGGAAGCAGATCTTCTCGGTGGGGATCGACGGCTTCCCCACGATGTTCGACGCCGTGGCCAGCGGGCTCACCCAGGGCACCGAGGCCCAGCAGCCCTACAAGATGGGCAAGCTCGCCGTGGACAACGCGATTGCCCTCATGAACGGCAAGGGCGGCGACATCCCTCAGGAGCAGTACCAGGACACCGTGCTGATCGACAAGGCAACGGTGGGCCAGAACAAGGTCGAGGACTTCTACGGTCCTGACGCCAAGTCCTTCAAGTGACCCGACGGGTCCGCACGGGTGGGAGGGATCATGGGCGCAGAAGGCGCTGACGGCCTGGTGGCCGAAGGCCTGGTCAAGGCATACAGCGGTGTGACTGTCCTGAAGTCGGTCGACTTCCGGGTCGCGCCGGGGACGGTGGTGGGGCTGGTCGGTGAGAACGGTGCGGGCAAGTCCACGCTGAGCTCGGTGATCACCGGCGTCGTCAAGCCGGACGGAGGGCGCATGACGCTCGACGGGGCGGACTACGCGCCCTCGAGCCCCGCGGAGGCGCTGCGGCAGGGCGTGGCGCTCATCCATCAGGAGACGAGGCTGATCCAGGACCTGTCCGTGGCCGAGAACATCTTCCTCGGCAGGGTCCCGCAGCATGCCGGACGCGTCGACTGGGGCCGGATGCGGCAGGAGGCCAAGTCGGTCATGGACTCCCTGGGTGTCGACCTGGACGTCCGCCGCCCCGTGCGCGGCCTCTCGATGGCACTCCAGCAGGAGATCGAGATCGCCAAGGCCCTCAGCCGCAGCCCGCGGTACGTGGTGTTCGACGAGCCCTCGGCGTCCCTCGGCGAGTCGGAGACCGAGCATGTGCTCGAGAGGATCCGCACCCTGCGCGCCGGGGGAGCCGGGGTCGTGTACATCTCGCACCGGCTCGACGAAGTCCGGGACGTCGCGGACGAGATCGTCTGCCTCCGCGACGGCTCGCGCGTCATGTCCTGGTCCTCCGGCGACGTCGCCAAGGAAGCCATCATCAACGCGATGGTGGGGCGCGAATTCACCTACGAGCACATCCCGCCGCAGCCGAGCCGCGACCACACCGTCCTCGAGGTCCGCGGGCTGGGTCGCCGCGGAGCCTTCGAGGGGATCGACTTCGAGCTCAGGCAGGGGGAGGTCCTGGGCATCGCGGGCCTGGTCGGCGCCGGCCGCACCGAGGTGGTCCGCGCCATCGCCGGAGTGGACCGTCCCGATGAGGGCGAGGTCATCCTCGAGGGGCGCAGGCTGCCCTGCACGAGCCCCGAGTCCGCGATCCGGGCCGGCATCGTCATGGTGCCCGAGGACCGCAAGGGCCAGGGGCTCAACCTCGACCGGACCGCTGAGGAGAACCTGACGCTCCCGTGGGAGCGCCGCCTCACCCGGTGGGGGCTGGTCACGAAGAAGGCCATCCGAGAGGTGGCCACCTCCCAGGGCCGCCGGCTGGATGTGCGCGGCAACATGACCCTTCCCGTGAAGTCCATGTCGGGCGGGAACCAGCAGAAGATCCTCATCGGCAAATGGCTGGTGAAGGATCCCAAGGTCCTCATCGTCGATGAGCCCACGCGTGGGGTCGACGTGGGGGCGAAGATGGCGATCTACGAGATCATCAGGTCCCTCGCAGCCGAGGGCATAGCGGTCATCGTGGTCTCCTCCGAGCTCGAAGAGGTCCTGGGACTCTCCCACCGGGTCCTCGTCATGGCCGGCGGCCGCCAGCGGGGCATCCTCCCGCGCGCCGAGGCCACCCCCCAACGAGTCATCGACCTGGCCTTTCATTCGGCCGCGACACCTCAGCGATAGAGAGAGCAGTCATGGGAACCACCACTCACCAGGCATCCTTCGGGGAGCCCTCGGCATCCCGCGGGGACACGCAGGTCCAGAACACGGCGTCGCCCGCGACGCGCACCGCCAGGACCTCTCCCGCCGGCGTCCGATCAGGGGCCGCACGCGCCCTCCGGGCCCTCCCGGGCCCGCTGCTCGGGCTCGTCGCCGTCATGATCGTGTTCTCGATCCTCTCGCCCTACTTCCTCACGTGGCGCAACCTGTCCAACATCATCAGCCAGAACGCCGACCTCGGCATCATGGCGGTCGGGGCCGCGCTGGTCATCCTCATCGGCGGGATCGACCTCTCCGTGGGCTCCAACCTCGCGCTGTCCCTGATGGTCAGCGCGTGGCTGTTCCGCTCGGGGGGCCTGCCGTTCGGCCTGTGCGTCGTGATCGGGCTCGTGACCGGCGCGGCCGTGGGGCTGGTCAATGGGATCCTCTCCACCTACGGGCGCATCCAGCCCTTCGTCGCGACGCTCGCCACCATGTCCGCCTGCGCGGGCCTGGCGCTCTACGTCACCAACGGCAACCCCATCAACGACTTCCCGGACTGGTACCTCGCCCTCACCAGCACCCCCGTCCTCGGCATCCCGCTCGAGGGGCTCATCATGGTCGCGATCTTCGTCCTCGCCGCCTTCTGGCTCCGCTTCCGCCCCACCGGGCGGGCGCTGTACGCCATCGGAGGCAACGCCGAGGTGGCGCGGCTGTCCGGCCTGAACGTGACCAGGATCAAGATCGGCGTGTACATGATCGCCGGCCTCCTGGCCGCGGTGGCGGGCGTGATCGTCGGATCCCGCCTCGACTCCGCGCAGCCGACGGCGGGCACGGCCGACCTCCTCAACGTCATCGCCGTGGTCGTGATCGGCGGAGCGAGCCTTTCCGGCGGCTCGGGTGGAATGCTCAACACCTTCATCGGCCTGCTCATCATCGGGGTCCTCAACAACGGGATGTCGCTGCTCAATGTCTCCCCGAACCTCCAGCCCGTGGTCATCGGGGTCGCCATCATCGTCGCCGTCCTGACCGACCGCGCCAGCCGAAGCCGCCAGGGCTCATGACGCCGGGCCGCGCGCAGAAGAGGAATCTCCATGTCCACTGAGACGTACATCGTCGAACCGATCGCCGAGATGCTCGACGAGGCCGATCCGGGGCGGACGCTCGCCCCCTGCGGCATCGGCCAGCTCATCATCGGCCCTGACGCGCTGAGCGCCGTGCCGGCCACCCTGGGCGAGCTCCTGGTCTCCGCGGCGGCGCCGCGGAACGGGGCTGCCCGGGCGCGCGTGGCGCTCCTCGTCGACAGGACCCCGATCCTGCGCGGCGAGCAGAACGTCAAGGACGCCGTCGAGGCGCAGCTCGCCGACCAGTTCGACGTCACCCGCACGGTGCTCGACGACGGGCACCCTGAACTCCACGTGGTGGACCCGATCCTCGACGAGGCGGCCGAGGCGGCCGCGGGCAAGGCCGCGGTGGTGGCCATCGGCGGGGGCACCATCAGCGACATCGCCAAGGTCGCCGTCCAGCGGGCAGGGGAGGCCGGAGAGCGGCCGGTCCTGCTCACGGTGCAGACTGCCGCCTCCGTGGACGGCTTCACGGACGACGTCTCCGTGGTCCTCCGCAACGGCGTCAAGCGCACGGTGCCCTCGGCATGGCCGGACGCGGTGGTCTCGGACACGCTCACCATCGCCGGCGCACCGGAGGCCATGAACCGCGCTGGCTTCGGCGAGATGACCTCGATGCTCGTGGCGCCCGCGGACTGGCGCCTCGCCTCCCTCGTGGGGACCGACCCGACGTTCAAGCCCAGCGCGGTGACGCTGCTCGCCTCCGTCGGCAAGGACCTCGAGAGCTGGAGCGCGGGAGTGCGCGAAGCCCGCTCCGATGCGGTGGCCTCCCTGGCGCGCGCACTCGCCCTGCGCGGCATCGTCACCGGGGTGGCAGGGACCACGGCCGTGCTCTCCGGCGTCGAACACCTCATCAGCCACATGCTCGACCAGTACCGCGGCGGCCACGGGCTGCCGATCGGCCTCCACGGCGCCCAGGTCGGGGCCGGCGCGGTCATCGCCGCGACCGCCTGGGAGATGCTCTTCGAGCGCCTGGAGCGTGCCTCGGACCGGCCGAGGATCGCCACGAAGGCGCTGGACCGGGGCCGCAGCCGGGAGCGTGTGCTGTCCGCCTTCGAACGGGTCGATCCTAGCCTGCAGGTCGCCGAGGAATGCTGGAAGGACTTCTCGGCCAAGCTCGACGCCGTGGAGCGGAACCTCCCTCGCATCACTGCTCTGCTGGGCGACTGGGCCGAGGCCCGGGACGAGCTCCGCGGCCTCGTCCGCCCCGCGGACGCCATCGCCTCGGCCCTCACCGAAGCGGGCGCACCTGCCGCCCTCTCCGATCTCGAACCGGCGGTGGAGCCCGAACTGGGCCGCTGGGCCGTCGAGAACTGCGCGCTGATGCGCAACCGGTTCACGGTCGTGGACCTGCTCACGCTCCTCGGATGGTGGGAGCCGCAGGATGTGGACGAGGTGCTGGAGCGGGCCGCGCGCGCCGGCGCGAAGGCGGAAGCAGGAGGGAAGTGACACCATGCAGCGGGACTACGTGATCGGCGTCGACTGTTCGACCACCGCCGCCAAGGCGGTCGTGTGGAACTCCCGCGGCGACGCCCTCGCCCAGGCGCGCTGCGCCTTCGGCCTGAGCCAGCCCCATCCGGGGTGGGGCGAGCAGAATGCAGAGGACTGGTGGGCGGCCTCGGTCGAGGCGATCCGGCGGGCCTCCCAGGCCGTCGACGTCTCGCGCATCGGCGCCGTGTGCATCACCCACCAGCGCGAGAGCTTCGTCTGCCTGGACGCCGAGGGCCTCCCCCTCAGGCCCGCGATGCTGTGGCTGGATACCCGGGCCACCAAGGAGGTCTCCGCGTTCGGGACGGAGGAGGTCCACCGGCTCACCGGCAAGCCCGCCAATCCGACGCCGGCCTGGTACAAGCTGCACTGGCTGGCCGCCAACGAGCCCGACACCGTCGCCCGGATCGGGAAGGTGGTCGACGTCCACGGCTTCCTCGTCCACCGCTTCACCGGGCAGTGGCTCACCTCCTGGGCCTCCGCCGACCCGCTCGGCCTCGTCGACATGACGACCTTCGACTACGACCAGTCCCTCCTGGACGCCGTGGGCCTCGAGCGCGGCCAGCTCAGCGAGCTGCGCGCCCCGGGGAGCGTGCTGGGTCATCTGACGGACGACGCCGCGCGGCAGCTCGGTCTTCCCCGCGACGTTGTCGTCGTGGCCGGCGCGGGGGACGGCCAGTGCGCCCAGCTCGGGTCCGGGGCCACGGTGGGCGGGCGGGCATACCTCAACCTCGGCAGCGGCATCGTCTCCGGCACGTTCTCCGAGCACTACTCCTACGCCCAGGAATACCGGACGCTCTCGGCGGCCCAGCCGGGCGCGTACACGCTCGAGACCTTCATCGGCGGCGGCACCATCAACCTGACCTGGTTCGTCGAGAAGTTCTCCGGGATCACGCAGGGCGCGCTCGGCCTCGACCTCACTCCCGAGCAGATCCTCGAGACCGCTGCGGCGAAGCTGCCCCCGGGCGCCGAGGGCCTGCTGGCGCTCCCGTACTGGACCGGGGCGCTCACGCCCTACTGGGACCACCACGCCCGGGGAGTCCTGGTCGGGCTGACCGGCATCCACGGCAAGGCCCACGTCTACCGCGCCCTCCTCGAGGGGCTCGCCTTCGAGCAGCGCCTCCTGACCACGGGGGCCGAGCAGGCCCTCGCGGAGCCGGTCGCCGAGATCATCGCCCTGGGCGGCGGGTCGCGGAGCCCGGTGTGGTGCCAGATCATCGCCGACGTCATGCAGCGCAGCGTCTCGGTGGTCCGGGAGCCGGAGAGCACCTGCCTGGGTGCGGGGATGCTGGCGGCCTCGGCCGTGGGCCTCCACGACTCCGTCGCGGCCGCGGCCAAGGCCATGAGTGGGCTCGGTGTCTCCTATGAGCCGCGGCCGCAGCAGGCCGCGGTCTATGACCGCCTCTACGACGTCTACCGGGACATCTACCCGTCCAACCGGGCCCTGTTCGCCCGCCTGGCAGAGGCGGTGCGGCCATGAGGGCGCCGGCTCCCGGGGCGCCGGGGGTGCCCGAGGCCACGGACGTGAAGGCCTACGAGGGCTACCTCTTCGACCTCGACGGCACGATCTACCTCGGAGACGAGCTCCTGCCCGGCGCCGAGGACCTCATCCGGGGGCTGCGCAGCGCCGGCAGGGAAACCCTCTTCCTGTCGAACAATCCCACCAAGGACCCCCAGATGTACGCCGACAAGCTGACCAGGCTCGGCCTGGCCACGTCGCCGCAGCGGATCGTGAACCCCTTGGTCACGATCGTCGCGTGGCTGCGGCGGGAGGCGCCGGGCGCGGCGGTCTTCGTCATCGGCGAGGACCCCCTCGTGCGGGCCATCAGCGCGGCGGGCTTCCGCCTGACCGAGGATCCCCGGGAGATCGATGTGGTCGTGGCCAGCTACGACCGCGGCTTCGACTACCGCAAGCTGCAGATCGCGTTCGATGCGCTGTGGCAGTACCGGCGGGCGCGGCTGGTCGCGACGAATCCCGACGCCTACTGCCCCATGCCGCAGGGCCGGGGCGAACCGGACGCCGCGGCGGTGATCGCCGCCATCGAGGCGAGCACGGGGGCCAAGTGCGAGGCGAACGTGGGCAAGCCCGCGGCCGTCATGCTCACGACGGCGCTCGAGGTGCTGGGTCTGCCCGGGGCGCAGTGCCTCATGGTGGGCGACCGGCTGCACACCGACATCGCCATGGCTGCCTCGGCCGGCATCGACTCCGCACTCGTCCTGACGGGCGAGAGCACCGAGGAGATGGCGCGCCAGCTTCCGCGGGACCGCCAGCCCACCTACATTCTGCCGCGGATCGACGCGCTTCTGGCCCCGTTCGCCGGGGCCTAGGAAACCGGGTTGAAGAAGCCCTTGCTCCATGGCCGCACCCATCGGTAGAATTTCAATTCAGATCAGGAATATTTACTCAAAGCGAGGAATGATGGATCTCTCCCCAACCACCCAGCTGGAGATGCAGCGGCGCATGCTGCGGATCCGCCGCTTCGATGAGCGGGCCTCGCGCATGGTCAAGCGCGGGCAGATCCCGGGAACCGTGCACACGAGCATCGGCCAGGAGGCCCAGGTCGTGGGCGCCTGCATGGCGCTCGGCGACGGCGACTACATGTCCGGGAACCACCGCAGCCACGGGCACCCCATCGGCAAGGGCTCGCCGCTGGGCCCGCTGATGGCCGAGCTCGTGGGCAAGGCCACCGGAGTGTGCCAGGGCAAGGGCGGGTCCCTGCACCTTGCGGACTTCGCGGTCGGCAGCCTGGGGGAGTCGGGCATCGTCGGCTCCTCGATCCCGATCGCGACCGGTGCGGCCCTGTCGAGCAAGGTGCTCGGGAACGGCAAGGTCTCCCTGGCGTTCTTCGGGGACGGCGCCGCCAACCAGGGCTGCCTGTACGAGGCGATGAACCTCGCCGGCGTCTGGAAGCTGCCCGTTGTCTTCCTCTGCGAGAACAACCAGTACGCGCTCTCGACCCCGGCCCACACGGTCACCTCCGGCGTGATCGCCGAGCGTGCCGCCGGATTCGGCATGCCCGGCGTGCGCGTCGAGGACGGCCAGGACGTCCTCGCGGTCCACGAGGCCGTGGTCGAGGCGGTCGAGCGCGCCCGCCGCGGAGAGGGCCCCTCCCTCGTGGAGGTGGTGACCTACCGCTTCAACGAGCATTCCGAGGGCCTGCGCCTCGGCACCGACTACCGCGACGCGAGCGAGAAGGCGGCCTGGGTCGAGCGCGACCCGATCGTCCTGTTCCGCCAGCGGCTCGAACGTGAAGGGGTGGCTTCCGCCGAGGAGCTGGACGCCCTCGAGGCCGAGGTCATGGCCGAGGTCGACGAGGCGGTGCGCTTCACCGACGAGAGCCCCTACCCGGACCCCAGCGTCGCCTTCAAAGACCTCTACACCGAACCGATCGGAGCGATCGCATGACTGTCATGAGCTACCTCGGCGCCATCGGTGCCGCCCAGCGCGAGGCCATGGAGGCCGACGAGCGGGTGGTCATCATCGGCGAGGACGTCGAGGCCAACGTCTACGGCACCACGGGCGCCGGCAAGTCCCGCAAGGACAAGGGCGACTTCCTGGAGATGTTCGGGTCCAACCGGATCCGCAACACCCCGATCTCCGAGGAGGTCATCGTCGGTTCGGCCATCGGCGCCGCGATGACGGGCCTGCGCCCTATCGTGGACCTCTCGTACTCGAGCTTCCTGTACATGGCCATGGACCAGTTCGTGAACCAGGCGGCCAAGAACCGGTACATGTTCGGCGGCCAGGCCTCCATCCCCGTGGTCTTCCGCTCGGCGATGTTCTACGGGCTCAACACCGGAGCGCACCACTCGGACCGCCCGTACCCGATGTTCATGAACGTCCCCGGGCTGAAGATCATCGTCCCCGCCACCCCGTACGACGCCAAGGGGCTCCTGCGCACTGCGGTCGACACCGACGACCCGGTGCTGACCTTCGAGGCCTGCATGCTCTGGGGGAGCAAGGGCGAGGTGCCCGAGGAGGAGTTCTGGATCCCCTTCGGCCAGGCCCGGGTGGCACGCCAGGGCAGCGATGTCACGGTGGTGGCGATCTCCAGCGCCGTGCCCGAGGCCCTCGCGGCCGCCGAGGCCCTGGCAGAGGACGGCCTCTCCGTCGAGGTGATCGACCCGCGCACCCTCGTGCCGTTCGACACCGAGGCGGTGATCCGGTCCGTGCAGCGTACCGGCCGGCTCGTGATCGCCGATCCCGCGCACCGCACGTGCTCCGCGGCGGCGGAGATCTCGGCGATCGTCGCGGAGGAGGCCTTCGAGTCGCTCAAGGCGCCGATCATGCGCGTCACGACGCCGGACACCCAGATCCCGTTCAGCCCGGCGCTCGAGAAGCAGCTGTACCCGAACCGGGCCAAGATCGAGGACGCCATCCGGCGGGTCACCGGCCTGATGGCGAACACCTCCAACCCAGAACTGACGTCGCCCGCGCCGCGGATGTGACGGTCCTACAGAACACCGATTGAAGGAGAGAAGACATGGCTAGAGTCGAGGTCCTGCTGCCGCAGTGGGGTATGGGCATGAGCGAGGGCACCGTTGCCACGTGGCTCAAGAACGTCGGGGACAGCGTCGCCGAAGACGAGCCGCTCGCCGAGGTCGAGGCGGAGAAGGTCGAGGAGACCCTCGAGTCGCCGGCCTCCGGCGTCCTGGCCGAGATCGTCGTCCCCGAGGGCGAGACGGTCGAGGTCCGCGCCGTGCTGGCCTACATCGAGACGGCCTGACCGGGGCCGGGAGCAGGAAGGGACAGGACCATGCCACAGGTTGACCCCCGCCAGATTGTCGACGAGGCCACCAGCGGCGGCTACGCCGTCGGAGCGTTCAACATGCACAACGAGGAGACCACCGAGGCCCTCGTCAGGGCCGCCGAGCGCGCCCAGTCTCCGGTCTTCCTCCAGGTCGGACGGGCGATCGTCCCGCACATGGGCCTCAAGAAGGCCTACGAGATGACGCGGCGGATCGCCGAGGAGTCGGACGCGGAGTACGTCATCCACCTGGACCACGGCCCGTGGGACGAGGTCTTCGAGGCGATCAAGCTCGGCTTCACGTCCATCATGTACGACGGCGCGCACCTTCCGTTCGAGGAGAACATCCGCACCACCCGCCGGGTGGTCGAGGTGGCCCACGCATTCGGCATCCCGGTGGAGGCCGAGCTGGGCAAGATCCCCAACGCCGACGAGCAGGTCGACTGGTCCTCGTACTACACCGACGTGGCCGAGGCCGAGCGGTTCGTTTCCGAGACGGGAGTGGACTTCCTCGCGATCTCCGTGGGCATCGTCCACGGCGTGCCCCTCGCCAAGCCGCAGCCGCTCGACATCCAGCGCGTCAAGCAGATCGAGGCCGCGGTCGGCATCCCCCTGGTCCTGCACGGCGCCTCCGGCGTGCCCGACAACGAGATCCTCGCGGCGATGGCCGCCGGCGTGCACAAGTTCAACGCCGACACGGACCTCCGCCTCGCCTTCCGCTCGGGCATCGAGGATGTCTGGGCCCAGGGCGACCGCCAGCTCGAGGAGGCCATGGCCGAAGGCCGCGAGCGCATGATCGAGGCAACCGTCCAGAAGATGAAGCTCTACGGCTGTGCCGGCAAGGCCCAGCATCGCCGGCAGCTGGTCCAGCAGTGACCACCGAGCAGCGCGAGGACAGCGTCACAACACCCCTCAAGGGCATCCGGCGCACGGCCGCGCGGCGGATGACGGCCGCCTGGGGCGCGCCGGCGTTCCACCTCTCGACGAGCGTTGACATGGGTTCGGCGCTCTCCGTGAAGGAGCGCGTCCCGGGGGCCACGGTCACGGACGCCATCCTCGCGGCCTGCGCGGCGGCGCTCCTGGAGCATCCCGCGATCAACGCCCACTACGCCGACGAGGCTGTGACCGCGTTCGGGCAGGTCAACCTGGGCCTCGCCGTCGACACTCCGGCCGGACTCATGGTGCCGGTCATCAAGGATGCGGCCCGGCTCGACCTGACGGGCATCGCGGAGGCGAGGCGCGACCTCGCCCAGCGTGCCCGCCAGGGCAGCCTGACGATGGCGGACGTCTCGGACGGGACCTTCACGGTCTCCAACCTGGGCATGCTGGGCATCGACTACTTCGACGCCATCCTCAACGTGCCCCAGGTGGCGATCCTCGCCATCGGCACCACGCGCGAGGAGCAGGTCAGGGACGGCGACGGCGCCATCAGCTGGCGCCCTCGGGCCCGGATCACCCTGACGTGCGACCACCGGGCCGTCGACGGCGCGACCGGGGCCCGGTTCCTCACCGCGGTGAAGGACCGGCTGGAGACCGCGTAGCGCAGCGCGGACTGAGGCCACTGCGGCAGAGAGGGCGCCCCCGGCCGGGAAGGCCGGGGGCGCCCTGTGGCTTGGCGCGAGAGGGCACGTCAGCTGTTCGCGGGCACCTTCCGCGGCTCTGGGGCATCCTGCGAGGCCAGCCATTGGGCACGGTCTTCAGCTGGCAGCCAGCCCTTGTCGACACACCGGACTTTGAAGATCCAGGCGGACGCGACCAGAGCCAGGGCGAGTGCAATCATGCTCACCGGGGCGAGCGGCATGCCCGTCCGCGCGATCAGCCCGTCCACGGTGCCGAACCACCCGAAGTCGGCGTCGCCGAACGTGCTGTTGGCCATGCCGAGCGAGCCGAGCACGGTGAGCAGGAACGCGGGCAGGAGCGTGATCAGGACGCCGTTGAGGAAGCCGCCCACGATCGCGCCCCGCCGGCCTCCCGTGGCGTTGCCGAACACCCCGGCCCCTCCGCCGTCGAAGAAGTGCGGGACCATCCCGGGAAGGATGAGCGCCAGCCCGAACTGCGGGCCGAGCCAGACGGCGATCAGGGTCAGGGCCACGAGGCCGCCGGTGAAGGACGCGAGGAACCCGATGAGCGACGCGTTGGGTCCGAAGGGGAAGACGATCGGCACGTCCAGCGCGGGCTTGGCGCCCGGCACCACGCGCTGGGCGATCCCCTGGAACGCCGGAACGAGCTCACCGAGGATGATCCGGACGCCGTAGAGGATGATGCTGACGCCGATCCCGAACTGCAGCGCCTGGGCGAACGCCGCCATGACGTAGGCGCCGATGTCTGCGGAAGCGCCCGACGTGGAGTCCGCGAAGACCTTCAGGAGCGCGTCGTGCGGAATCGCGATGATGCCCCAGACGGCGAAGACCATGTAGAGCACCATCATCAGCACGGTGGTCGAGACCATGGAGTCCCTGAGGAAGCTGAGCCCATGGGAGAACTTCACTTCCTCGGCGGACCTCGAGCGCTTCCCGACCGCGGCCCCCGCGGCTCCGGCGATGATGTAGCCCAGGGTATTGAAGTGGCCGATGGCCAGGTTGCCGTCCCGCGACCCGACAATGCGGTTCATGAACGGCTGGGCGAAGGTCGGCATGACGACCATGATGGCGCCCATGAGCACGGACCCGACTGCGATGACCCAGAAGTCCTGGTGGGCGCCGAATCCGACGGACAGGACGACGGCGAGGAGCGTCGACATGAAGACCATGTGGTGTCCCGTGAGGAAGACATACCTCAGGGGGGTGAACCTCGCCAGCAGCAGCATGATGATGAATCCGAAGACGATGATGTACGCCGACTGGGCTCCGAACTGGCTCGCTGCCTGGGCGGTGATCACCTCATTGGTCGGGACCACACCGTGGGCCCCGGTGTCCTTGAGGATGAGATGCCCGAAGGGCGACAGGGAGTTGATCACGACGGTGGCGCCGGCGCCGAGGATCAGGTAGCCCATCGCGGCCTTGAGGGCCCCGGCGACCACTTCCCCCGGTTTCTTCTTCATGGCGATCAGCCCTACGGCCGCCACGATCCCCATCAGGTAGGCGGGGACGTTGAGAATCTGGACGCTGATGAAGTGCAGAATCGAAATGAACCACGGCATTGTAGTACCTCTCTCCACGAAAGCCGTGAACTCAGGCCCGGGGGAGATGGCCGGAGAGCGCGGACTCGATCTCCTGGGCGTCCATGAAGTTGTTGACCACGGCGACGGGCGCAGGGATGTCGGCCAGCTTGTCCGCCAGCTCGGCCGAGGTCAGCACCAGGTCGACCCCTTGCGCAGCACCGCGGGCGGCACTGATGTCGGCCGTCGTCACCGTGCCGGGGACATTCAGCTTGCCGAGGGCGGACTCGGTATTCATCTTCAGCAGGATTGACGTGCCGATTCCCAGTCTGCGGACATCATCATGACCAACGCCGAGATGGCCCGGCTGCTCGGCGACCTTGCGAGCCCGGTCGCAGTGATCGCCAACTTCATGGACACGGACGAGATCATGCGGGCGGTTCGGGCCGTCATGGAGAAGCCGTAGATCCGCTGCGCCGAGTGCCGTGGCGTGGGACCTCGCCTGCCCGCGGGACGTGCAGAAGGGCTCCCCGGGCATGAGGCCGAAAGTACTTCAGCCCCGTGCCCGGGGAGCCCTGCAGTGCGGCGCGGATGCTGGTGTGCCGCGGCCGAGCTGGACGAGCGGGTCGCCGTCAGTGGAGGCGGCTCACCACCTCGCGGATGAGGGGCCACACGCGCGCCACCGAGGTGAAGTTCACCGACTCCTTGGGGGAGTGGAGGTCGTGGAGCTCCGTGCCGATCGAGATGATGTCGAGGCCTGGCAGCTTCTGGCTGAACATGCCCAGCTCGAGGCTGCACTGGGAGACGTGGACCTCGGGATCGGTGCCCATGACCTCCGAGTAGGCCTTCCGGGCGACGTCGAGCAGCTTCGAGTCCGGCCGGTAGGGGAACTCCGGCGCGTCGAGCCCGTACTGCTCGACCGACGCGCCGCCGCCCGCAAGGGCGACCAACGAGCGCACCCTGTCCAGGATCTCGTGCTTGCGCGAGGTGACGGCCGCCGTGATGGTCGACATGAGCCGTGCGCCGTCCGCGGTGGTGCGGACCGTCCCGAGGTTGTTCGAACTCTCCACGATGCCCGGCACCGTGAGGCTCCAGCTCAGGACGCCGTTCGGGATCAGCGCGGTGAGCCGCGCGAAGCGCGCCCCCGCGGCCGCCGAGAAGACGTGCTCCGGGCGCTCCGCCGAGTCGAGCTCGAGCCGGATGCCCGGATCGGCCTTGCGGTACTCGTTGAGCAGCGTGCGCTCGAGCTCGGAGACGGCGTCGGCCACGGCGGGGACGTCCTCCGGCCGCAGCGACAGCACCACCTGGGCGTCCGCCGGGATGGCGTTGTTCTGCGCTCCGCCGTGGGGATCGCTGATCCTGACGTCGAACCGGTCCATCAGGGTCGTGAGCGCCCGCGCCAGGACGAGGACGGCGTTCGCACGCTCCAGGTGGATGTCGAATTCGCAGTGCCCGCCGGCCAGGCCGCGGACCTTGAGCAGACGCGTCTCGGTATGCGTGCCGGGCACCGGCTCCCACTCTGCGGGCACGTCGACGGTGAAGGTCACGTCGCCGCTGCAGCCGGCGAGGATCTCCTTGTCGGTGATCCAGTTGAAGTCGATCATCCGCTTCCCGGACAGCTTCGACGTGTCGAACTGGGCGGCTCCCACCTTCCCCTTCTCCTCCATGGCGGTCAGGACCGCCTCGAGGGGCGGGTGCGGGATGTCCTTCGAGTCGAGGAGCGCCAGGATGTAGGAGACGCCGATGCCGTTGTCGGCCCCGAGGGAGGTCCCGTTCGCGGTGACGAAGTCACCGTCGATGAGGAGCTCGATCGGATCCTGTTCGAAGTCGTGGGTGACGCCGTCCTCCTTCTCGCACACCATGTCCAGGTGCCCGTGGAGGATCAGCGGCGGTGCGCCCTCCAGGCCATGCTGGCCGGGCTTCTTCACGAGGACACAGTGCAGATCGTCCTGCGTCGCCTCGAGGCCGCGCTCGCGGGCGAAGTCGACGACCCAGTCGGCGACCTCCTTCTCGTTGCCGGAACCGCGGGGGATGTTGGACAGGCTCTCGAAGAACGAGAACACCTCTTGGGGCTGGATCGATGTGAGGGTGGGCATCGGGCTGTTCCTTCTCTGGCTGCCCGGGCCGCCTGCGAGGGGCGGCCCCGGATGGTGGTCGTGGAGGCTGGGGGAGCGGCCTGGGGCTACTTCACCACGCCCTGGCGCTTCCTGCCCATGGTCAGGGCGACGGCGACGATGATGACGAGCCCGTAGACGAGGCTCTGGGCCTGGGGGCTGATGCCCACCGAGGTCGCGCCGATGGGCACGAGGCCCACGGTGAGGGCGCCGAACACGATGTTGACGGGATTCGTGACACCGCCGGTGATGGCCGTGCCGCCCACGATCGCTGCGGTGATGCCCGGGAGCAGCAGGTCGCTGCCGAGCCCGAAGGAGGAGGCTGCGCCCGCCTGGGCGATGACGAGCACGCCGGCCAGCCCGGACAGCAGGCCCGAGAGGGCGAAGGCTGCCACCTTCAGCCAGCGTGTCCGCAGGCCGGAGAAGAGGGCGCCGCTCTCGTTCAGGCCCACGGCGGTCATCCCCTGCCCGGATCGGGTGAACCGGAGCACGGCCCACAGGACGACGGCGCACACGACGCCGACCCAGAACGCCAGGGGCAGGCCCACGAGCGCGGTGCCGAACAGCGGGGCGAGCAGATCCGTGTTGGCGGTGGCGTAGACGGTCGTCGCGTGGCTGACCTCGAGCGATGCGGCCTGCACGATGCCGAGCGTGCCGAGCGTGAGGGCGAACGAGGGGATCTGGCCGAAGGCGATCAGGAACCCGTTCACGGCGCCGATCAGGGTCACCACGACGAGCGTGAGCAGGGGGGCCGCCGGCCCGAGGGGCTCCAGCGCCTGCGCGAGGATCATCGCCGAGAGCACCACGGTGGCGGCGTTGGAGAGGTCGATGGAGCCGACGTTGAGCACCATCGCCTGGCCCAGGGCCACGAGCAGGATGGGCGCTGCCTGCACCGTCAGGATGCCGAGGCCGCCGCCTGTGACGAAGGTCGGAGTCAGGACGGCCACCAGGGCGAACAGGGCGATGAAGACGGCGACCGGGCCCACGGTCTGCCACAGGCCGGCGGGGCGCAGGGTCACCCGCTTCTGCTTGCCCGAGGAGGGGGCGGAGAGCGGCTCCGGTCGGAGAACGGCGTTGTGTGTCATGGGATCACACCATCTTTTCCAGGAGGTCTAGGGCTGTGGGGGACTCGACGGAGAGGTCGAAGCTGCCGGTGATCTCGCCGTCGCGCATCACGAGGACGTCGTCGCCCATCTCGAGCGCCTCCTCGAGCGTGTCGGGGAGGAGGACGACGGCGGCTCCGGCACTCTGGGCGGCACGGATCTGTTCGTTCACCGTCTGGGCAGCTCCGGGGTCGAGGCCCCTGAGGGGGTGGTCGAGGAGGAGGATCTTCAGCTCGTCCGAGGCGAGCCACTTGGCGAGGACCACCTTCTGCTGGTTGCCGCCGGAGAAGCTCGCGAGGCGGAGGCGCGGGTTGCGCGGGCGGATGT
The DNA here is from genome assembly GCF_054063535.1 of Sinomonas sp. RB5. NCBI lineage: Bacteria > Bacillati > Actinomycetota > Actinomycetes > Micrococcales > Micrococcaceae > Sinomonas > Sinomonas sp. RB5. The sequence goes on along the minus strand of NZ_JBSSGJ010000008.1, from coordinate 11,496 downwards.
CGAGCCGCTCGAACCAGTCGGCTGCCGCCTTCGCCTGGGTGCGCCGCTTCAGGAACGGGCCCCACGCGGCCTTCCCGGGGTGGGCGAGGGTGAGGTTCTCGGCGGCGCTGAAGCCTCCGACCATCCCTTCGACCTTCCGTTCGGCGGGGATGTAGGCGATTCCGGAGCGCACGGCCGCCCGGATGGACCATGAGCGGACGGGACCGCCGGCGACGGCGATCGTGCCCGAATCGAAGGTCTCGGCGCCGAAGATCGCCCGGCTGAGGGATTCGCGTCCTGAGCCGAGGGCGCCGACGATGGCGGTGCAGCGGCCCGGGGCGAGGGAGAAGGAGATGTCCTTGAACTGGCCCTTCTTCTTCAGGTCCTTCACCTCCAGCACGGCAGGCTCGGGCGCGGTCCGCTCGGCCCGCTGCTTCGGGGCGGCCTTGGCCTCGTGGCCGATCATGAGTCGGAAGAGGTCATCCTCGGTCACGGATTCCCGCCGCCGGTCGGCAACGACCTGGCCGTGCCGCATGACGATCACGCGGTCGCAGATCCTGAGGATCTCGTCGAGGCGGTGGGAGACGAAGAGCACCGAGCCGATGCGCTTGAGGGCGCGGATCTCGCGCTCGAGGATCTCCGTCTCGTTGCGTTCCAGGACGGCCGTGGGCTCGTCCAGGATGACCAGGGGCGCGGCGTGGACTGCCTCGTCGACGCGCAGCGCGCGGGCGATCTCCACCATCTGGCGGTCCACGAAGGAGAGATCGCCGACGGTCGCGCGGGGATCGATCGTGGAGCCGACGCGCTCGAGGACCTTCGCGGCCTCCTGGTTGAGGCGGTTCCAGCGGTAGAAGCCGTACCGGGTGGCCGCATCCTTCGAGGAGAGGGCGTTCATCGCGATGTTCTCGGCCACGGAGAGGTTCGTCAGGAGTGACTGCTCCTGGTGGACGACGCCGATCCCTGCTGCCACTGCGTCCTGCGGCCGGCGGAACTTCACCTCGCGGCCGTCTGCCTCGATCACCCCGGAGTCGGGCTGGTGGAGGCCCGTGAGGATCTTCAGGAGCGTGGACTTGCCGGCACCGTTCTCGCCGATCAGGCCGACGACCTCGTGCCTCGGGATCTCCAGGGAGATGTCCTTCACGGCCTGGACGGGGCCGAAGGACTTCGAGACGCGGGTGAGCTTCAGGGCGGGGCTGTGGAGCGCTGCTGTGGCGGGTGCCACGGATGCGTGGGTCATTTGACGATCCTCAATCTGCTGCGATGGGGCCAGGCTGCGGCGAGGACAGCCGCGATGAGGACTGCTCCGGACACCGCGGACTGGAGGTTCGGGCTGACGCCGCTGAGGATGAGCCCGTTGTTCAGGACGGTGAGCATCAGCACCCCGACTGCGGTGCGGAGGATTCCGCCCTTCCCTCCTGCGAGGGAGGTTCCGCCGATCACGACGGCGGCGATGGTGAGGAAGAGGTTGCCGGTTCCGACCGTGGCCGAGCCTGCGCCGAGCTGCAGGCTGGCGAGGATCCCCGCGCCGGCACTGCAGGCGCCTGCCGCCACGAAGACGTAGACCTTGTACCTGCCGACGGGCACGCCGTTGGCCCGGGCGATCTCCTCGTTGTTGCCGATCGCGTAGGCGAAGCGGCCGAGGCGGGTGAACCTGGTGACGCCGATGCCGACCAGGGCCACCACGGCGGCTAGGAGGAACGAGTTCGGCAGGCCGAGGGTGAGGCTCGTGGGCCAGGACTTGAGGCCCTGGTCGGAGAGGAACGGGATGGACGCCTGGCCGAACAGCAGCGTGGCGATGCCGAGCCCGACGAACCAGACGCCGAGGGTGACGATGAAGGACGGCACCTTCAGCTGGGTGTGCACGAGGCCGTTGACCAGGCCGAGCCCTGCGCCGACCGCCAGCGCGACCGGGATGGCCCAGAACCCGAGGTCGGCGGTGCCGCGGCTGTTGGCCGAGAGGAGGACGAAGGTCATCCCGGCGGCCCCCATGAGGCCCTCGACCGAGAGGTCGATGGAGCCGGTCAGGATGACGAGCGTCGACCCGACCCCGATGATCAGGGGAAGCGCGGCGTGGTCCAGGATCGTCCGGGCGTTGTCCGGGCTGAGGAAGGAGGAGGGGTTGAGTGCCGCGAACACCGCGATGAGGGCGATCAGGGCGGCAACCTCGCCGAGATTCCTGAGCTCGAAGCGGTGCCGGCTCGGGGTGGGTTTGTGCTGAGCGGGTGTCGGGTTCAGAAGCCCCGTGCCGCTGTCCTTTGCTGTCATTGCTCTCTCACCTGCTGTTGTTCGGGTGCGCGGCGGCTCCGTCAGGAGTCCGGACGGAGCCGCCGCACGGGGCCGTCAGGGCAGCTTCTCCGGACCGCCGCCGACGAGGGGGGTGGGCTGGGTGTCCCACGGCCCGTTCTTCACCAGGTCGTCGATCCAGCCGTCGATGTTGCTGTCGTACTTGGTGAACTCAGAGAGGTTCTGCGGGGTCACGCAGCTGAGCTTGAAGAGGCTGTCCCGCTTCTCGTGGGGCAGCTCCGAGGGCTTGATCGCGCCGGTCGCCGCCTGGTAGGCGGTGTACAGGCCGATCGCTGCGGCCATGAAGCCGCGGTGGAAGGTCTCGCCGACGATCGCGTCATTGCCCATGTGGTTCTGCATGTCGGCGACCTCCTGCGGGTAGAGGCCATCCGTGGCGAACTTGACGTCGTTGATCCGCCCGGCGTTCTGCACAGCCTGGATCGCGCCGATCGTCATGCCGTCGTCGGCCGACCAGATACCGTTGATCTGGTTGCCGTACTTCGCCATGAGGTTCTGGGTGACCTGGAGGGCCTGCTGGGGATCCCAGTTGGCCGGCTGCGTGTCGAGCAGGTGCACGTTCGGGTAGGCCTTCAGGGCCTGCTGCATGCCCGCCACGCGGGTCTGGCTCGTGGTGCTGTCCTGCACGCCGCCGAGGGCGACGATGTTCCCCTTGCCGCCGATGCTCTTCGCGAGCGCATCGGCCGTGCACTGCCCGCTCTGGACGCCGGAGTACTTCTGGAAGGCAACGAAGTTGTCGCCGACATTCCAGGGCTCGTAGTTGTCCGGCTTGTTCCACCAGACGCTCACGTAGCCGCCGGCGGCCTTGACCGCGTTGACGATCGGCGCCGCATCCGAGCTCGCGACCGTGTTGACCATCAGCGCGACCTTCTTGCCCTGGGCGAGGATGGCCTGGATCTTCGAGATCTCCGTCTGCGAGCTGCCCTGGGAGTCGACGATCTGCAGCGGGACGCCGAGCTTCTTCGACAGGGCCTGCGCGCCCTGGATCATCGACGCCATGTACGGGTTGGTGGTGTTGATGACGGACGCGACGAGGACGATGTCCTTCTTGTCGATCGGCTGCGACGACGCGGCGTTCGTCGAGGTGCACGCTGTCATCGCCGCCAGCAGGCCGACTGCGGCCACGCCGGCCGCCAGCCGCTGTCGAATGCTGTTCCGGAGGGGCATCAGTGACTCCTTCGTAAGAGATGGCCCGGGGTTCCTGCAGATCGATGAATAACAATTCAGTGGCTGCATTTGGATTCTTCGAGTGTGCGGCACGTCACTTCTGCGTGTCAAGGGATCAAATTCCCGCGCGGCCAGAAGACGCCCGCGGCGCGGAAAGAGGGAGGACCCTGCGGGGCAGGGTCCTCCCTCTTCGGACGGCGGCGAGCCGTCAGCGGAAGGCGCGGAAGAAGGTCCTCACGTCGTCGACGTACGTGTCCGGCACCTCGAGGGGGGCGAAGTGGCCGCCCTCGTCATGGACGCGGTACTGCTGGAGATTGAAGTACTTCTCGGTCCACGTGCGCGGGGGCTTGTAGATCTCCCCCGGGTAGATGGACACCGCGGTGGGGGCACCCACCACGGGCAGCCCGTCGTGGCTCGGGCGCCACGGGTTCCCGCGGCATTCCCAGTAGTAGCGCGAGGAGGTCCCGCCGGTGTTGGTGAGGAAGTAGACGGCCGCGGTCGTGACGAGATCCTCCTTGGGCCACACCCGCTCGAAGGGCTCGGTGCCGACGCCGCGCTCCTCGAGTCCCCAGAAGTAGCGCTTCTCGGTGATCCAGGCCAGCTGGCCGGCGGGCGAGTCGGCGACCAGGGCCGCGAGCGTCTGCGGCTTGGTCAGCTGGATCTCCCCGTAGCCGCTCTCGTTCTGCACGAAGAGCTTGCCGCGTTCGAACCACCCCTTCTCGGTCGAGTCGTCGTACTCCTCCGCGGCCGGAAGGCCCAGGACGGGGTCGAACTTGACCCCCGGAGGGGCGTCGGGGTGCTCGGCGAGGTAGTGGCTCATCTGGGCCGGGAAGTGCGTGTAGACGCCGAAGACATCCTTCTCGTACTTGTGGCCGTGCTGCTGGGCCACGAGGGCGCCCCAGTCCCCTCCCGCGGTGGCGTACTTCTCGTACCCGAGCACCTTCTTCATGAGGGTGTTCTCGAGGTCGGCAGTCCGCCACCAGTTCCATCCCGGCTCCGTGAGCGGAGAGGAGAACCCGTAGCCGGGGAGGGAGATGAGGACGACGTCGAAGGAGTCCGCAGGGTCGCCGCCGTAGCTGGCGGGATCGGTCAGGGGGCCGATCACCTTGCGCAGGTCCCAGAACGTCCAGGGCCACCCATGGTGGATGAGGAGGGGCATCGGGTTGGGCCCCTTCCCCTTGGCATGGATGAAGTGGAGCGGCACGCCCATCAGGTCCGTCTTGAAGTGGGGCAGCTCATTCATCCGCCGCTCCACGTCCCGCCAGTCGTATTCGTTGATCCAGTAGTCGACGAGCTGCTTGTGGTACGCCGTGTTGTAGCCGTACCGCCAGTCGTCGTTGGCGAAGTCCTGGGGATAGCGGGTCTTGCGGAGCCGCTCGTACATGTCCTTGAGGTCTTCTTCGGGGATGGAGATCGTGAAGGGACGGATCTCGCCTTCGTGGTGCGCAGCCATTGCGCCTCCTCGTGAGATGGGTGGGGTCGGAGGATGAAGTTCGTGGGCGCCCAGGGGGCGCCGGGCGCCGTTCAGGCGATGTTGTAGAGGGCCCGTGCTTCCTGCTGGGTGGCGATGGGGCGGCCCACTTCGCGGGCGATCTCCTGCACCTGCTGGAGGAGCTCGAGGTTGGTCGGGTTGCGCGCCGGGTCGTAGAAGAGCTCCAGGCCGGTCTTGACGTGGCCGCCCAGCTCGATGGCCCTGCGCAGGATCCCGGTGTCGTCCAGTGCACCCTGGCCCCAGACCGAGACGTACCACGGATGCTTGACCTTGGCCTCCTCGATCATCCAGAGGTAGTAGTAGAGGCTTTCGAGGCTCGGCTTCATGCCGTTGGTGCCGATGGGCTCGGTGGCCGTGAGGCCGTAGTCGCCGATGAGGTAGAAGTCCCACATCGAACCGGGTGTCGAGAGCCCGCGGTTCACGTAGTGCATCGCGTGGCGCAGATGTCCGGGCTCGTAGATGCCGAAGACCATGGCAAGATCGCGTTCTCGGAACATCTTGACCTGGCTGGCGACCCGCTTGAAGTTGAACCCGAACTCCGGCCCCGAGAGGTACCCCTCCTCGTCGGTGTCCACTGCGAAGAGCGTCAGGCCGGTGTCGACGCAGCCGATCCGCACGTTCGCGCCCTCGTAGAGGAACGGCACATGCTCCAGGCCGTTCTCCTCGGGCTGCAGCCGGAGGTTGTTGCAGGTCGTGGGGTACCAGGTGATGTCCGGGTACTTGGCAAGAACGCTCTCCCACGTGCGCATGTAGTCCTTGTAGGCGTTCTCGCCGAGCAGGTCGAAGCTCGTATTGTGGGCGTGGATGGCGCCCGCGCCGGCCTCCCAGCACCGGATGGCATCCTCGGCGATCTCCTCGTAGGTGATCGGGGTGTTCGGGTTCATCTCTTTGGTGCGGACCCCGTTGATGTGGGACTCGATGACCACCGGATAGTCCCACTGCGGTTCCATGTCCGCGTACTTGTCCAGTGCAGTAGGCACGGCTACCTCCAAGAGCGACGGACCGAGCGGCCCGATGACAGCTGTGAATTGATATTCGTAGATCCAATCAATATGCACTCATGGTGCGATGCGGATCACACTGCTGTCAACGGTCCGTGCGGAATCGATGCCCTCCGCGCCGTCAGGGGGCGGTGCGGGCCCCTGCCCGTGCGGCCTCGGCGGCTGAGCCGGCCGGCTCGCTCAGGAGGAAGGCCGCGGTTCCCGCATCAGTGACGAGGGTGTCCACCCAGCCTCCGGCCACCGCGGCGCGGATGGCCTGGTGCTTGCGTTCCCCACCGGCCACGGCCCACCGGTGGCGGGCGTTCCGGAGCTGGTCGAGCGTCACTCCGACCACGAGGTCTTCGAGCTCGGAGTCGATCGGCTTCCCCTCCGCATCGATGAAGTGCAGGCATACCTCGCCGACCGCGCCCCGCTCCCGGACGTGCTCGAACTGCTCATCCGTGAAGAAGTTGTCTCCGGAGCGCAGCTCGGGGTCCCGCTCGCACGTGCCGATGCCGACGAGCGCGACGTCGATGGAGTCCAGCATCTCCATGGCCATGCGCACGTAGGGGTCCCGCGCGATGAGGAGCTCCTTGATCTCGCGGCTGGGCACGACTCCCGGGGTCCGGAGGAAGACCGGCTGGGCGCCGGTCAGCGTGGCGAACTGCTGGGTGGAGCGGGCCGCATCGTGCTGCAGCTCGGGCGGCCCGAGGTCACCGAGGGTCTCCACCACGTACTCGCCGCGCGTCCGCAGGGGCAGGAGGGCATCGACCATGAGCCGCAGCGTCTTGCTCCACGAGGTGAAGGCGATCGTCTTCACCTCGAACGCCAGCTCGTAGAGGAGGGAGGCCATGGTGTGGGCGAGGTCCTTGTTGACCTCGGACTCGTCGTGGCTGACCGTGTCGACCACGTGCACCTCGCTGAGTCCGTAGCGCGCCTCGATCTGCTCCTCGAGCTCGGCATGGATGTGCTGGGGCACGGCGACGACGGTCCGGACGATCGAGGCCTCTTCGGCCTGGGCGAGCAGCCGGGAGACGCGCGACTGGGAGATCTGGAGACGCTTGGCGATCTCCGTCTGGCGCACGCCGTGCGTGTGGTAGAGCCGCGCCACTTTGATCATGAGGCGCTGGGTGTCATTGTCAGCCATGGTGCTCCGTTTCTTGCCTGTCAGGGAGGAGTATCGCGCGGCGGGCGCCGTCACCGGAACCCCCGACCCTTGACACCGGGATCGCCGCAGCAGACACTCGTAAATGTCCATGCGACTGCTAAATATTTATTCTAGCGATGTTCCGGCAGGAAGGAAACTGCAATGGAGGAGCTGGCTGCCCCGTTCGACCTCATCGTCGTAGGCGGGGGCATCAACGGGCTCGGAATCGCCCGCGACGCCGCGGTGCGCGGCCTGCGGGTGATCCTGCTGGAGCAGGACGACCTGTGCAGCGGGGTGTCGGCCTGGTCGGGCCGCCTCGTCCACGGTGGCCTCCGCTACCTCGAGCATCGCGACTTCCCCCTCGTGCGGGAGTCGCTGCGCGAACGCGAACGGCTCTTCCGCCTTGCCCCGCACCTCGTGAAGCCGCTGCGCCTCCTCATGCCAATGTACTCCCACAGCAGGCGTCCGGCGTGGCTGATCCGGGTGGGGATGTACCTCTACGACGCGCTCTCGTTCGACAAGAAGACCGAGGGCCACGAGGTCCTCAGTGCCGAGGCGACACGCAGGCGGTTCCCCGGCATCGCCGACGACGGCCTCCGGGGCGCGGTCGTGTTCACCGACGGGCAGGTCGAGTACGCCGAGCGGCTGTGCGCCGAGGTGGCCGTCGCCGCGGCCGGCGCCGGGGCCGTGATCCGGACCAAGGCCCGGGTGGAGGAGCCCGTCATGAAGGCCGGGCGGGTGGCGGGCGTCCGGTTCCGCGACATGCTCACGGGAGAGATGCACGAGGCCCTCGCGCCGGTCGTCTTCAACGTCGCCGGTCCGTGGATCGACCGCATCTTCCGGCGCGGGGCGCCCGAGCAGCCACGGCTCAACGGCGGGACGAAGGGGAGCCACCTCGTGGTGGACCCGTTCCCCGGGGCGCCCTCCGACGTGGTCTACTACGAGTCCAAGACCGACGGCCGCCTGGTCCTCGTGATCCCCTGGATGGGCCGCTACCTGATCGGCACCACCGACCTCCGCTTCGACGCCGATCCGGGCGAGGCCAGGTGCGACGCCGACGAGATGGCGTACCTGCTCGGCGAGGTGAACGAGCTGATCCCCGAGGCGCACCTGACGCCGGACGACGTGCTGTTCACCTACTCCGGGGTCCGGCCGCTGCCGTACGCCCCGGGGGTGCCCGAGTGGCGGGTGCCGCGCAGCCATATCCTCCACGACCACGCCCCCGACCTCCCCGGCCTGGTGACCGTGGTCGGCGGGAAGCTGACGACGTATCGCCAGCTCGCCCAGGACGCGGTCGACGACGTGTTCAAGCGGCTGGGCCGCAAGAGCCCCGCCTGCGTCACGGCCAACCTCCCGCTTCCCGGGGCCGCGGGGAACCTCGAGGAGGCCCGAGGGCACCTCCTGGCCGGTGGCCTGCCGGCGGCGACCGCAGACCGGCTCGTGGCCCTCTACGGAAGCCGGGCACTCGACGTCGTCCGCGAGGCCGAGGGCGACAGCAGCCTCCTCGCCGTGCTGGACCCGGGAACGGGAGCCATCGCCGCCGAGCTGCTGTTCGCCGTGCGGCACGAGTTCGCCAAGACGCTCACCGACGTCCTGGCCCGGCGCATGCTCCTCGCCTTCGAACCCGACCACGGGGTCCCGGCCGTCCAGGAGGCCGCCGCCATCCTGGCCTCGCACCTCGGCTGGGACGCGGAAAGGAAGGCCAGCGAGATCGCCGCGTACTTCGACTGGCTGTCCCGCCTCGCCGTTCCCGGCCGCGCCGGAGCGCAGGCGGACAGCGCCCTGGGGGGACCGGTCCGGTGACTGCGCGGTACGTCCTCGCGCTGGACGAGGGCTCCACGAGCGCCAGGGCAGTCCTGGTCAGCCTCGAGGGCGAGATCGTCGCCGAGGCACGCAATCCCGTGGTCCCGACGTTCCCGCGGCCCCGCTGGGTGGAGCTCGATCCGATGGCCCTCTGGGAGACCCAGCGCCGGAGCATGCAGGCGGCCATGGCCAAGGTCGGCGCGACCACGGACGATCTCGCGGCGGTGGGGATCACCACCCACCGCGAGACGTGCCTGGTCTGGGACAGGCGCACCGGCGAACCCGTCCACCCGGCCCTGATGTGGATGTCGAAGCAGACCGACGCAATCATCGACGGCTGGCGCCTGGACGGCCTGGACGCCGAGTTCAGGAGCAGGACGGGCCTCTTCAACGACTCCTTCTTCAGCGCGGCGAAGCTCGCCTGGATCCTGGAGAACGTCCCGGGTGCGCGCGCCCGCGCGGAGCGGGGCGAGCTCGCGGCCGGCACCGTGGACACGTGGCTCCTCTGGCAGCTCACCGGCGGCAGATCGCACTTCACGGACCACAGCGAGGCGTCCCGGACGGCCCTCTTCTCGCTCGACGCGCTCGACTGGGACGAGAAGCTCGCCGAAGCGTGCGGCATCCCGCTGCGCCTGCTGCCCCCGGCCCTCGCCTCAGACTCGCACTTCGGCGAGATGCGGCCGCAGGACGTGGGGCTGCCGGGGACCGCCTCGGTCCCCATCATGGCCATCATGGCCGACCAGCAGGCGGGGATGTTCGGGCAGGCCTGCTTCGAGTCCGGCTCGGTCAAGAACACCTACGGCACGGCGGGCGTGCTCACCGCCAACACCGGCTCCACGCCGGTCGTCGTGGACGGGCTGACGGCCAGCGTCGGCTGGACGGTGGCCGGCACCACGGCGTACGAGCTCGAGGGCGTCGTGTTCCACTGCGGCCAGACGCTCCAGTGGATGCGCGAGCGCCTCGGGGTGCTCAAGCCCGAGGAGCAGATCGAGGAGGTCGCCTCGCGCGTGCCGGACACGGGCGGCGTCTACGTGGTGCCCGCCTTCGCCGGGCTGTGCGCGCCCCACTGGTCGCGGGACAGCCGGGCCAGCATCGTCGGGCTGACCCTCGAGAGCGGTGCCGAGCACGTGGTCCGCGCCGGGGTGGAGGCCATGGCCTACCAGACCCGCGACAACGTCGACGTCCTGTGCGCCTCGGGCCTGGCCGTTCCCGAGCTCAAGGTCGACGGCGGCGCAGCCCGCAGCGACCTGCTCTGCCAGTTCCAGTCCGACATCCTCGGCATCCCGGTGCGCCGGCCCGCGGAGCTCGAGAGGACGGCCCTCGGCATCGCCCACCTGGCCGGCATGGGGGTCGGCCTCTGGGAGCAGGACGACCTCGCGACCGGATGGCGGCTGGACCGGGTGTTCGAACCCCAGATGTCCGAGGACCGCCGCGAGGCCCTGTATGCGGGGTGGCAGGACGCCGTCCAGAGTGTCCTCGGCCGCCACCCCGCAGCCAAGGCCGCTCCGTGAGCGTGCCGGGCCCGTTCGGCACCGGCCCGATGATCCTCGACTACGGGATGGGCCGCCGGTCGGGAGACGAGGACATGGAGCTGGCCGCCAGCCGTCTCGCCGCCCTCGCCCGCGGGGGCCACGCTGGGATCGACATCTCGATCCCGCAGCAGACCGCGGCCTTCGGACGTCTCGACACCCGCCTCGCGGGCTACGGGCAGGCCCGGGCGGCGCTCGCCGAACGGGGTTACGCGTCCGTCATCCGCCCGGTCGGCGGCCACCTCGCCGTCTACGGCCCGGGGGACCTCGTGGTCCACCTGTGGGCGCCCCACCCGGTCTCCCGCCTGCACATCCGCGAGCGTTTCGAGCTCTTCGGCCACGGGACGGCGCGGGCGCTGCGGGCGCTGGGCATCGACGCGCGCATCGGGTCGGTCCCCGGCGAGTACTGCAGCGGCGAGTACAGCATCAATGAGGCCGGCACCGCGAAGCTGGCCGGTACCGGCCAGCGGATCACCAAGCACGGCTACCTCTTCAGCGCGGTGGTCATGGTGGAGGAGGCCGGGCCGGCGCGCGCCGCCCTGCAGGAGGCCTACGGGCTGCTGGGCCTCGAGTTCTCGCCGGCCAGCGTGGGCTGCGTCGCGGACTCCGCGCCGGGGGTCACCGCCGAAGAGCTCGGGCACCTGCTTGCCGCCGAGCTGCAGCACGTCCTGGCCCCGGCCACCGGGATGCTCGTCTCGGTCCCGTTCCACGCGACAGGGGCGCGCCGGTGACGGAACCTCCGGCAGTACACCTTCACCACCACACCACGGAAGGAGTCCTGGCATGACGATCGCCCCCGAGGGCCGGCGGATGCTGCGGATCGAGCAGCGCAACGCGGCCGTGCCGGTCGAGCGCAAGCCGGACTGGATCAAGGCCAAGGTCCAGATGGGCCCGGAGTTCGTCCAGCTGAAGAAGCAGGTGAAGAAGGAGGGCCTCCACACCGTGTGCGAGGAGGCCGGCTGCCCGAACATCTTCGAGTGCTGGGAGGACAAGGAGGCCACCCTCCTCATCGGCGGCTCCGAGTGCACCCGCCGCTGCGACTTCTGCCAGATCGACACCGGCAGGCCCTCCCCGCTGGACCGCTTCGAGCCGACCAAG
>NZ_JBSSGJ010000007.1:0-212880 GCF_054063535.1 Sinomonas sp. RB5 | reverse complement strand
GGCCCTTGTGGTAGCCGGCGTCCTCGGCATGGATCACATGGTCGGCCGCATGGGCATGACCGTGGTCCTCACGATGATCGGCGACTTCCGTGGTGCTCTGAGGCTGGGGCTGTGAGGAGGACATGGGTCCCTTTCGGTGTCAGGGGGACGTTCCGTGATGGGAGGGTGGGAGGGGTGCGAGGGGAGTCTGGATGGGTGGGGCAGGCGGTGGGCGCGTCAGGCGCCGAGGTTGGCGAGCCGCTCCGGACGGAGGAGCTCATCGAGGCGGTCCCCTGTAAGGAGTCCGCGCTCCAGGACGAGCTCGGCGACGCCGCGCCCGCTCGCCAGGGCCTCCTGGGCGATCGCGGTCGCCTGGGCGTACCCGAGATACGGGTTGAGTGCCGTGACGAGTCCGATCGACTGCTCGACGGTGCTGCGCAGGCGCTCGACGTTCGCCGTGATCCCGCTCACGCAGCGCTCGGCGAGCGTGTGGCAGGCGGCGGTGAGGTGCGTGATGCTCTCGTGCAGGCTGTGCACGATGATCGGCTCGAAGGCATTCAGCTGCAGCTGGCCGCCCTCTGCGGCCATCGTGATCGTGACGTCGTTGCCGATCACCTCGAAGGCGACCTGGTTGACGACCTCGGGGATCACCGGGTTGATCTTGCCCGGCATGATCGAGGACCCCGACTGGACCGCCGGCAGGGTGATCTCCGCGAGCCCGGCGCGCGGCCCCGAGGAGAGCAGCCTCAGATCGTTGCAGATCTTGGAGAGCTTGACCGCCACGCGCTTGAGCACGCCGGAGAGGTGGACGAACGCGCCCATGTCCTGGGTGGCCTCGATGAGGTCGGCTGCGGTCACGAGCGGAAGGCCCGTGACCTCGCCGAGGTGCCGGCAGGCGCTCTCGGCGTAGCCGCCGGGGGCGTTGAGGCCGGTGCCGATGGCGGTGGCGCCGAGGTTGATCTCGTGGATGAGGCCGGAGGCCTCGCGGAGGCGCTCCCGGTCCTCGCCGATCGTGACGGCGTAGGTCCCGAACTCCTGGCCCAGGGTCATGGGCACCGCGTCCTGGAGCTGCGTGCGCCCCATCTTCACCACCGTGCGGAACTCGCTCGCCTTCGCGGCGAACGCGTCCTCGAGCGCAACGAGTGCGGCGAGGAGGTCCTCGATGCCGAACACGGTCGCGACGCGCACCGCGGTGGGGTAGACGTCGTTGGTCGACTGGCTGAGGTTGACGTGGTCGTTGGGATGCAGCGCCGCGTAGTCGCCCTTGCGCCGTCCGAGGACCTCGAGGGCGCGGTTGGCGATGACCTCGTTGGCGTTCATGTTCGACGACGTGCCGGCGCCGCCCTGGATGACGTCGACGACGAACTCGTCGAGGAGGCCGCCCGCGAGGATCTCCCGGCATGCGGCCTCGATCGCGTCGGACCGCTCGCCGTCGAGCAGGCCGAGTTCGCGGTTGGCCCGGGCGGCGGCGAGCTTGACCGCGGCCAGCCCCCGCACGAGGTGCGGGTTGGTGGAGAGGCGGCGCCCCGTGATGGGGAAGTTCTCCACGGCGCGGAGGGTATGCACACCCCAGTACGCCCGGTCCGGGACGAGCCGGTCGCCGAGCAGGTCGTGCTCGGAGCGGTAGCCTTCGGGGACGTCGGCGCCGAGCTCGGCGCCGGTGGGGCCCGACTGGTCGTCGCGTGCGACGGCGGCGTCTTCTGCGGCGGTGGTGGTGGAGGCCATGGTGGTGCCTTTCTGGCGGAGCGGTGTCGGGGGAGGCGTGGGGCGGCTGCGGCGCGGCGCGCCGCGGTGACTAGGCCGCGGCGGGCGGGAAGGCGTCGTCGAGCGCGGTGAGCAGGCCGACCGGACGGCCGCCGCCGAGCACGGGCTGCGCCGCGAGGGCCGCGAGGGGGCCGTCCTCGGCCGCCTCCGGGAGCCCGAGTGCGGCGAGCGCGCGCACAGTGACCGGCATGCGGGCCCGGTCCCCGCCGTCGGAGACCTTGACGGCGACAGCTCTCCCATCGGGCAGGCCCACGAGCTGGACGCCCTCGAAGCCGTCCTTGGCGACGGCCCCCGGGACGGCGCGCATGAGGGCGGTGACATCCCTGCCCTCGCCGGCGACCATGTCGGGGTGGAGGCCCATGGCGCGGCCGACGGCGGCCTCCGGGCTCCCGCTCCCTTCTGCCGCGGCGCGGGCGATCCTGCCGTAGGCGCGAGCCATGCCGACCGGGCTGAGTGCGGGCAGCGGGGTGCCGCAGCCGTCGGTGGTGCAGCTCGCGGGCTCTTCGCCCGTCAGCTCCGCCACCGTGGCGGCGACGAGCCGCTGGAGCGGGTGGGTGGGCGCGAGGTAACCGGCGGTCGGCCAGTCATTGAGGGTGCAGACGGCGGCCATGGCCGCGTGCTTGCCCGAGCAGTTCTGGCACACGCGGTCCGCGCGGCCTCCTGCGGCGATCCACTCACGGCGCTCTCGGACCCCGTAGGGCAGGTCGGTGGTGTTCGCGAGCACCGCCTCGTCGAGGCCGTGGAGCGAGAGAATCCGGCGCGTGCCCTCGCGGTGCGCGGGGCCGCCGGAGTGGCTCGCGGCGGCGAGCGCCAGCAGCTCGGCGGGCAGGGAGAGCCCGGCGCGGACCAGCGCCACGGCCTGGAGCGGCTTGAGGGCGGAGCGGGGGAAGAACAGGGCCTCGGGGCTGCCCGCGCCCCACAGCAGCGCGCCGTCGGCATCCGTGGCGGCGACGGTGCCGTAGTGCACGCCCTCGACCGCTCCGCCACGGATCTGGACGGCGAGCGGAACGTGGGCGGGAAGCGCGGGCGAGGCGCTGCCAGAGGCGGCAGGGCTGTGCGTGGACGAGGCGGCAGAAGAGGTCATGGCTCGCTTGGGTTCGGGGTGGATGGGACTGTCAGGGGCGGTCGGTGCCGGTACGGCCGGCGGCGGGCGTGCCCGTCACCGCTGGCCGAGCCGTTCGACGGCCTCGTCGACGGCTGCGAGGTGTCTGGCCATCGCGGCCTCGGCCCGTTCGGCCGAGCCGGCCTCGATGGCCTCGAGGATCTCCTCGTGTTCGCGGTCGGAGGCCGCCTGGCGGTCCGCGAGGAGGTTGAGCGTCTCGGACTGGTGGGCCAGGGCCTCCCGCAGGTCGGAGAGCACATCCTCGAACACGCGGTTCCCGCTCGCCTTGGCGATGGTCCCGTGGAAGACCGCCTCGAGGGCCACCCGGGCGGCCGGGTCGTCCTCGGCGGCGGTCTCGGCGACGATGCCCTTGAGCGTGGCGAGGTCCTCCTCGGTGCGCCGGAGCGCGGCCAGGCCGGCGGCGGGCACCTCGACGTGCGGGCGCGCCTCCGTGAGGTCCCGGGCCGAGTAGCGGCCCAGCACGAGGTCCCCGGTGGCGCGGGCGGAGACGACGAACGTTCCCTTGCCGGTCTGCGTCTGGGTGAGCCCGAGGGCCGCGCACGAGCGAAGCGCCTCGCGGACCACCGACCGGCTCACACCGTAGCGCGCGGCGAGCGCTGCCTCGGAGGGCAGCTTCCCGCCGACGGGGACCGACCCTGCCTCGATGTCGGCGCGGAGGTCCGCCAGGACGGCCTCCGCCGCACTCACGCGGACGAGGGGGCGGCGCGGCGTTGCGCTGTCCTGCTGTCCACGTGTAGGGCTGTCTGACAGGTTCACGCCACACACTATGGCAGGCGTCACAGCCGGGTGTCAAACAACGGCAGCGTCCGCGGGTGGTGCTAAGGTGCCGCCGCCCTGCGCCGGTCCGCTCGGGGCCCCGCTCCCACGGGCTTGCGTGCCCGAGAATCCGCCGCGCCCTCAGGCGCCCGGCGGTGCGAGCTCTCCTGCCGAGACGTCCACCGAGAGCCGGTTCTCGGGGCCCGGGAGGGGGCACGCCCAGGCCTCGTCGTAGGCGCAGCTCGGGTTGTAGGCGAAGTTGAAGTCCAGGATGTACCGCACCCCCGCGGCGTCGGAACGGGTGCCGAGGAAGGCGCCCTTGATGGAGTCGAGGAGGTACCGGCCGGCCCCGTAGGAGCCGCCCGGTCCCGGGCGCCCCGCCGTGCCGTCGCGGAAGGGCACGAAGATCCCGCCTCCGTAGCCGGCGTGCTCCCACGCTGCGAGGCGGCCGAGGCCGGGCAGTTCGAAGGTGCCGAGCCGGACGAAGACCACGACCCCGTCGGTCCCGGTGGCGACACGCCGCTCCTGGCCGGCGCCCTCGTCAGTGAGCGGGACGTCGAAGCGGTAGGCGGGGTCGTACGGGGCGACAGGCAGCCCGCGGAAGCGTGCGCGGTCGCGGGGCGGCAGGGGAGAGGCGGGGTGCGCGGCGAAGAGGGCGTCCCGCCCGCGCCGCCACAGCTCGTGGCCCTCCCGGGGCGTCGGCGCTGCCCGCACGCGCTCGTAGAGGGAGAAGACGCGCAGCCGCCAGTCGGCCACCTCGTGGGGCAGCGGGGCGGTGGCGAGCGGCGCGGCGGCAGGCCGGGCGTCCCCAGGCCGGGAGTCCGCGGGGTCCTGCGACTCGGCGGGATGCTGCTCGTCGGGCATGGCAACAGCCTACGGGAGGGCTGCTTCGCTAGGGTTGGACCATGGTCGCCGCCAGCAGCACCGAGCCGCCGCGCACTCCCCAGCACCACGCCCGCGCAGCACGCGGGCGCAGTGCCGTCCGAGCGGCCGCAGCCCTCGCCCTCGCCCTGGCCGTCGCCGGCTGCGGGGCCGGCTCGGCCGCACCCACCTGGACGCCGGTGCCGAGCGCAGGGACTGCATCCGCCGCGCCCGGCGGTCCGAGCGCGGGCGCCTCGAGCTCGGGCGCACCGACCGCGAGCGGCTCGGCCAGCGGAGGCACGCCGTCGCCGGGGGCCACGAGCGCCACCTGGAAGACCTACACCGATCCGGCGAAGAAGGTCAGGTTCGACCTGCCCGCGGACTGGATCGTCCAGAGCACCGACCCGGCTGCCGGTGCCGCGCCCGGTTCGCTGCACCTCGAGGTCAAGAAGGCGGACGGGACGTTCGTCGCAGCACTCCAGACCGGCCTGCCGGTCCCGACGTCCGCGCCCTGCGACCCTGCGCAGGCCAAGCCCTACTCGGTGCTCAACAGTGTCCCGGTCACCGTGCCGTTCGCGGACGGCCCGTCGGTCATCACCCCGCGCTTCGTGTTCCGGGTGATCCAGGGCTACAAGTACTTCGGATCGTTCGGGCTCACGGCGCTGGCCACCTCCGCCCAGGACGGCAAGGCGTGCAGGCTCCTCAACATCGTCCCAGGTCCGGCCGGGATCGGGGGGTACTCGTTCGCGGACTCCGTCGAGGTCGTCCCGCCCTCCCCCCAGGCCCAGGTTGCGCCGCTGTCCTCATTCGATACCCTTGCTCAGGCATCGGCCTATGTCCGCGACTCGGGCGACTTCGCCGACGCGCAGCGCATGATCATGTCGCTGGCCTTCACGCAGAACTAGTCCTCCTGGAGCCCCATGCAGCGCACCGTCGGTGCCCACCTGAAGTTCACGACCGCGCCGCACACCAAGCTGGCCATGGCCATCGCCGTGGCCCGCGTCCCCGGGTACACCTCGTTCGAGGAGGAGCTCGTGGTGACCGCCGGCGACAGGACGGTGGCACCGCGCGAGCTCCTCGACGGGCACGGCGGCCGCTTCCACGTCCTCGAGCTCGCGGAGCCCACCGAGGTCGAGGTCGCCTACCGGGCGGTCGTCGAGGGGACCGGCGAGCCGGAGCCCGTCGACGAGATGGAGCTCATCCGCTACGTCCGGCCCAGCCGCTACGCGGAGAGCGACCGCCTGCTCCCCACCTCGTACGCCCACTTCGGCTCGCTTGCCGGGCTCGAGCTCGTCCAGGCCGTCCGGGACTGGGTCAGCGCCCAGCTCGCCTACGTCAGCGGATCCTCGCGCGGGACGGACGGGGCCGTCGAGACCCTGCTGCACCGCCGCGGCGTCTGCCGCGACTTCGCGCACCTGGCCATCGCGCTCCTGCGGGCCAAGGACGTCCCCGCCCGGCTGGCCGCCGTCTACGCGCCGGGCCTGCGGCCCATGGACTTCCATGCCGTCGCGGAGGCGTTCGTGGACGGTGCGTGGCACGTGCTGGACCCCACGGGGCTCGCCCCGCGGGCCTCGATGCTGCGGATCACGGCCGGGCGGGACTCCTCGGACACGGCCTTCCTCTCGACCGTCGGAGGACGGCTCACGCTCAAGCGGCTCACCGTGACGGCCGAGGCCGCCGATCTTCCCGCCGAGGACCCGGCCGCGCTCGTGGCCCTCGGCTGATCGGGCCGGCCGCCCCAGGCGCGCTCAGAGCGGGTGGTCCGCCACCACGTGCTCGCGCAGGCGCGCGGCGAGGTCGCGCAGCGCGGCGAGGTCACCGGCGTCGAGCGCCCCGCCCATGATCCGGTTGATCTCGCGCACGTGGGCGCGGCCCACCTCCCGCTGGACGCGCGCGCCCTCCTCGGTGAGGCGGACGACGACGCCGCGGCCGTCCGCGGGGGCGCTCTCCCGGGCCACCAGTCCCTGCCGCTCGAGCCGCTCCACGAGCCGGGACAGGCTCGACTGGGCGAGCAGGACGTGGTCGTTGAGCTCGTTGAGCCGCAGCCCCCGCCCCTCGCACCGGCTCAGGGTGAAGAGCACGTCATAGCTGTTGATGCCGAGGGTGCGGAAGGCCGGGTCGCGCTGCAGCCGGCGCATCACGGCGACCTGCGCGCGGAAGAGGGACTCCCACGCCTCGGACACCTCCCGGACGGACGGGCCCGCGTGGGGCGCCGGCGTCGTCTCCGTCATTGGGCCGCCTCCTCGGCCACGGCCTCCTCCGCTGCCCCCTCCGCGGCGCGCCGCGCGGCGACCCGCGCCGCGTGGGTCGGAGCCTCCGGGACGTCCGCGGGGCGACCCTCGGCGAAGCCGGCCCGGAGCTCAGGGAGCACCTCGCCGAGCAGGTCGAGCTGCTCGAGGACGGTCTTGAGCGGCAGGCCGGCGTGGTCCACCAGGAACAGCTGGCGCTGGTAGTCCCCGAAGTAGTCGCGGAAGGCCAGGGTCTTCTCGACGAACTCGGCCGGGCTGCCCACGGTCAGCGGTGTCTGGGCGGTGAAGTCCTCCATGGAGGGGCCGTGGCCGTACACCGGGGCGTTGTCGAAGTAGGGCCGGAACTCGCGCTTGGCGTCCTGGGAGTTCGGCCGGATGAAGAACTGCCCGCCAAGGCCCACCATCGCCTGGTGCGCCTTGCCGTGCCCGTAGTGCTCGAACCGCTCCCGGTACAGGTTGATGAGCCGGATGTAGTGCTCCTTCGGCCAGAAGATGTTGTTCGCGAAGAACCCGTCCCCGTAGTACGCGGCGAGCTCGGCGATCTGCGGGGTGCGGATGGAGCCGTGCCACACGAAGGGCGCGACGCCGTCCAGAGGGCGAGGGGTGACCGTGAAGCCGTGCAGCGGGGTGCGGAACTTCCCGCTCCACGTCACCACCTCCTCGTCCCAGAGGCGGCGAAGGAGCGCGTAGTTCTCGACCGTGAGCTCGAGGGAGTCCTGGGGGTTCTTACCGAACCAGGGGTAGACCGGGGCGGTGTTGCCGCGGCCCAGCACGAGGTCGGTCCGGCCGCCCACGAGGTGCTGGAGCATGCCGAAGTCCTCGGCGATCTTCACCGGGTCATTGGTGGTGATGAGCGTCGTCGTGGTCGAGAGGATGAGCTTCTCGGTCTGCGCGCCGATGTAGGCCAGCAGCGTGGTGGGGGAGCTCGGGTAGAACGGCGGGTTGTGGTGCTCGCCGGTCGCGAAGACGTCGAGGCCCACCTCCTCTGCGTGCTTGGCGATCGTGACGATCGCCTGGATCCGCTCGCCCTCGGTGGGCAGGTGGCCCGTCGTGGGGTCGAGGGTGACGTCGCCGACGCTGAAGATGCCGAACTGCATGAAACGACCTTTCATCGGGCCCGGGCGGCGGTCGCCCGGGGAGATAAATGCATTTGCATCTATCTCAACGGGGGACCGCCGCCGGACATTCCCGCCGGCGCCCGTCAGTCCTTCGCGGCGCGGCGCCCGCTCACCCGGGGAACGGCTCCGGTGGTCCAGTCGCCCTCGCCGTCCCCCTCGTCGGCCGCCTCGGCCACGGGGGTGCGCTTGAGGTCGCGCAGCAGCCTCCGGCGCTCGAGCCCGCCCTCGACGAGCCGGTAGAGGACCGGGACCAGCACGAGGGTGAGCGCCGTGGAGGAGACGAGTCCGCCGATCACGACGACGGCGAGCGGCTGGGCGATGAACCCGCCGCCGCCCGTGAGGCCCAGCGCCATGGGCGTGAGGGCGAAGATGGTCGCGAGGGCCGTCATGAGGATCGGGCGCAGCCGCTGGCGCGCACCCTGCTCGATCGCCTCCGCGAGCGGCAGGGCCGGGCGCCCCCCGTGCGGGCGGCGGTACTGGTTGATGAGGTCGATGAGCACGATGGCGTTCGTCACCACGATGCCCACGAGCATGAGCAGGCCGATGAGGGAGGGCAGGCCGAGGGGGATCCGGGTCGCGAGCAGCAGCAGGATCGCCCCGGTTGCGGCGAACGGCACCGACACCAGGAGCACGAGCGGCTGGAGCAGGCTCTTGAACGCGGCGACCATGATCACGTACACGATCGCGATCGCGGCGAGCAGCGCGAGGCCGAGCTGCTGGAACGACTGCGCCTGCTGGCTCGCCGCGCCGCCCACCGACGCCGTCGCGCCGCCGTCGAGCGCCAGCGCGGCCACCCGCTTGCTGACCTCGCCGCTCACCGAGCCGAGGTTAGCGTCACCCGGTGTCACCGAGACGGTCGCGGTGCGCTGCCCCGCGGTGCTGGTGACGGTCACCGGGACGTCCACGGCCTCCACAGAGGCGATCTGCCCGAGCGTGAGCCCGCCCGGAGCGCCCGGGATCGGGATGGCCCGGACGGCTCCGATGCTCTGGAACTGCGTGCCCTTGCCGATCCGCACCGGGTAGTCGGTCGTGTCGATGCGGACGGTCCCGGCCGGGATCGGGCTCACCGTCGCGGCCAGCGCGTTGCTGATCTGCTGCTCGTTCAGCCCCGCGGCGGCGGCCTTCGCGCGGTCCACCTTGACCTGGACCACAGGCTGGGCGGCCGCGAGGTTGCTCGTGACGTCCGTCGCGCCGGGGACGTCCTTGAGCGCCGCGACTACCGCGTCGTTGGCCTTCGCGAGCGAGGCCGAGTCGGGCGCCTTGACGGTCACGTCCACGGTCGACGCCGTGCCGAACCCGCTCTGCTGGCTCCCCACGGAGACGGTCCCCACCCCGGAGAGGCGGCCGACGGCGTCGCGCACCTGCTGCTGGAGCGCCGCCTGGTCCTTCGACTCGTCCGTGATGACGGTGAACGTGGCGTTCGAGGCGCCCGAGGACAGGAAGGCGCTGAAGCCTGTGGTCGAGTTTCCGATCGTCACCTGGACGGTCTGGACGCCGTTCACGCCCTTGAGCACGTCCTCGACCTTGGCCGCCGCCGTGCTCGTCGCGTCCAGGCTCGTGCCCGGGGGGAGCTTCTGGGTGACGGTGAAGTTGTTCTGGCCCGTGTTCCCGAGCAGGTTGGTGGGCAGGAGCGGCGCGAGGGCGAACGTGCCGACGAGGATGATCGCTCCGGCGACGAGCGTGATCGCCGGGTGCTTCTGCGTGCTCTTCAGGATCGGCAGGTAGCCTCGCTGCAGCGGGCTGCGGCGCTCCTTCTCGTGCGCTTCGGCCTCGACCTCGGCCCGGTTCGCCGCACCCGGTGACCGGTGGCCGAGGAACCAGTACGCGAGCACGGGCACGATCGTGAGGGCGACGACGAGCGAGGCGAGCAGCGCCATCGTGACGGTGAGCGCGAACGGCCGGAACAGCTCGCCGGCGAGGTTCCCCACGAAGGCGATCGGCAGGAACACGGCGACGGTCGTGAGCGTGGAGGCCGTCACCGCGGCGGCGACCTCGCGCACCGCGTTGAGGATCGCCGTCGTCTTCTCCTCGCCGTAGCTCAAGTGCCTCTTGATGTTCTCGATGACCACGATCGAGTCGTCCACGACGCGGCCGATCGCGATCGTGAGCGCGCCGAGCGTGAGGATGTTCAGCGAGTAGCCCGCGGCGAACAGCCCGATGAACGTGATGAGGAGCGAGAGCGGGATCGAGACCGCCGTGACGAGGGTCGAGCGGACCGAGAGCAGGAACACGAGGATCGTCAGGACCGCGAAGCCGAGGCCGAGCGCTCCCTCGGTGGTGAGGTCCCGGATGGACTTCTCGATGAACGGCGCCTGGTCGAACACCGTGGTGAGCTTCGCGTTCGAGCCGAGGTCCGAGGCCAGCTGGGGGAGCGCGTCCCGCACGGCGTGCGAGATGGCGACCGTGTCGCCCTCGGGCTTCTTCGTCACGGACAGGGCGAGGGTCGGCTTGCCGTCGGTCCGGGTGATCGACGTCGCGGCATCGTCCTCGATCGTCACGCTGGCGACGTCGCCGATCGTCGTCGGCTGCTTGGCCCCCGTGAGCGGCAGCGCCTTGACCGCATCGGTGGAGTCCACCGGGCTGCCGGCCTGGAGCGAGAGCGACTTCCCCTGGTCCGTGACCGTCCCGATCGGCACGAGCGCGCCGTTGTTCTGCAGGGCCGTGCGGATGGAGCCGATGTCGACGCCGCGGCCCGCCATCGCGGCGGGGTCCGGCTGGATCTGGAGGTGCTGCGTCGCGCCTCCGGTCACGTCCACGCTGCGCACGCCGTCGATCTTCGTGAGCTTCGGAACGGCCTGCTGGATGAGCTGGGTGTCCAGCTGGCTGAGCGGCTTGTCCGAGGAGGCGGCGATGAAGACGATCGGGAAGTCGCTGATGCTGCCGGCGAGAGTGTTGGGGGAGGCGTCGGCGGGCAGCTGGGACTTGACGTTGGAGACCGCGCGGTCGATCTGGTTCCGGGCCCGGTCCAGATTGGTTCCGTACTGGAACGAGAGCCGGATCGTCGAGACCCCGGTGCGGGAGGTCGAGGCGCTGCTCTCGAGCCCCTCGACGGCCTGGAGCGACTTCTCCAGCGGCTGGCCGATCTGCTTGTCCACGACGTCCGGCGACGCGCCGGGCATCGAGGTGACCACGGTGAGCTGGGGGAACTCGATGGACGGGATGAGCTCCTGTTTGAGGCTCGTCGCCGTGATGACCCCGAAGACCGAGGCGAAGACCATGATGAGCGCGATGAGCGCCCTGTTCGCCATGGACAGGCGGGCGAGCCGGAACATCGGTGGCCCTTTCGCGTGAGGCCGGCCGTTCCGGGGACGGTGTGGCCGGGAGTCGTGGACTGGTAGCGAAATGGCCCGCGTCCTCGGGCAGGAGGACGCGGGCCGGAAACGGACGCTGGCCTAGTGGGCCGCGGCCGCGAGTCCGAGCACGGCCGAGGTGTTCGCGGCGATCTCGGCGGCAAGGTCCGGATGGTCGTTGAGCTTGATGCCGTACCCGGGCATCATCTCGCTCAGCTTCGGCTCCCAGCCCTTGAAGTTCTTCGGGAACGCGCGCCGCATGAGCTCGAGCATGATCGGCACGGCCGTGGACGCGCCGGGCGAGGCGCCGAGGAGGGCGCCGATCGAGCCGTCACGCGAGGTGATGACCTCGGTGCCGAACTGGAGGACGCCGCCCTTGGCCTGGTCCTTCTTGATGATCTGCACGCGCTGGCCGGCCGTGATGAGCTCCCAGCCCCCGCCCGAGGCGTCGGGGTAGTACTCCCGCAGCGCCTCGATCTTCTTCTCGTGGCCCTTGGCGACCTCCTTGACGAGGTAGGCCGTGAGGTCCATGTTGTCCTTCGCGACCGCGAGCATCGGGATGATGTTGCCGGGCCGGATGGAGAGCGGGAGGTCCCAGAGGGAGCCGTTCTTGAGGAAGTTCGTGGAGAAGCCCGCGTACGGGCCGAACAGCAGCGAGCGCTTGCCGTTGACGTAGCGCGTGTCCAGGTGCGGGACCGACATCGGCGGCGCCCCGACGGAGGCCTGGCCGTAGACCTTGGCATTGTGCCGCAGCGCGACCGACTCGTCCGTGCTGCGCAGGAACTGGCCGGAGACGGGGAAGCCGCCGTAGCCCTTGCTCTCGGCGATGCCGGAGTCCTGGAGGAGGTGCAGCGCTCCGCCGCCGGCGCCGACGAAGACGAACTTGGCGTGGATGCTGCCGCGCTCGCCCGAGGACTTGTGCCGCGTCGAGACGTTCCAGCCGCCCCGCGCACGCTCGAGCCCGCTCACATCGGTGTCGTAGTTCACCTCGACGCCGTTGCCCGCGAGGTAGCCGACGAGCTCACGGGTGAGCTGGCCGAAGTCCACATCCGTGCCCTCGGCCACCCGGGTCGCCGCCACGCGCCCGGCGCCGCGGCCCTCCATGACGAGCGGGGCCCACGCGGCGATCTGCGCCGGGTCCTCGCTGTACTCCATCGTGGAGAAGAGGGGGTTGGGGTGGAGCGCCTCGTAGCGCGTACGGAGGAAGTCCGCGTGGGCGTCGCCGATGACGAAGCTCATGTGCGGAACGTTGTGGATGAACCCGGACGGGTCCGAGATGCTGCCGTCGCCCACGAGGTGGGCCCAGAACTGGCGCGAGAGCTGGAAGCCCTCGTTGATCCCCAGCGCCTTCGCCGGGTTCACCGAGCCGTCATTGGCCTGCGGGGTGTAGTTGAGCTCGCAGTACGCGGCGTGGCCGGTCCCGGCGTTGTTCCAGGGGTCCGAGCTCTCGAGCCCCGCTTCGTCGAGGCGCTCGAAGAGCACGATGCTCCAGCTCGGCTCGAGCTTCTTGAGGAAAGCGCCGAGGGTGGCGCTCATGATGCCCCCGCCGACCAGAACGACATCGGCAGATCGGGTGGTGGAAATGAAGGTCACTGAAGTCTCCCTGCACAAATGGACCAGTGGCAGAATATCCCCCGCCCGGCCGGATCGCTAAATCCTCGAAGGGTTGCAGTCAAGCCCCTTCCGCAGGATTTTTTCGGTCTGCCTAAGCGCCTGCGGCGAGCGTCACATGGTTGAACGTCTCGTTGAGGACGGGCGACGCCGGGTAGGTCGCCACCCGCGAGGAGACCGCCACCGCGGAGATCGGGTAGGCAATGGGCACTGCGGGGGCCGTCGAGCCGATCTGGCCGTTGATGTTCTGGTAGGCCTGGGTGCGGTCGTTGCCGTCCGGCAGCCCGCGGGCGCGTTCGATCTTGCTGAAGATCTGGGCGTCGAAGAAACCGAACTCCCCGTTCTTGGCGCCGAAGAGGGGCGCCAGGAAGTCGTCGGGGTCGCTGTAGCTCCCGTAGCGGCCCAGCAGATGGAAGGCGTGGTCCCCGGCCGTGGTGACCTTCTGCAGGTACCCGTCCTCCCAGTCCACCGGGACGGGCTTGATGTTCAGGCCCAGCAGCGTCAGCTGGGCGGAGAGCTCCGCGTAGACCTTCTCGGGGTCCGGCAGGTAGAGCCGTGTGACATTGAGCGGATAGTAGAAGGGGAGTTCCTCGCCCTTGTAGCCGGCCTCGCTGAGCAGCCGCTTGGCCTTCTCGGGGTCGTAGGAGGGGAAGCCGCCGGCGGCATTGAAGCCGCTGAGCTTCGGAGGGACGAACTGCGAGGCGGCCTTCGTGTCCTCGAGGAAGAACGGCTTGATGACCGCGTCCTTGTTGATGCCCATCGCGATCGCCTGGCGCACCTTGTCGTTCTGCAGGAGCGGCACGGCCTGGTTCATCCCGAGGTACATGACCGAGAACGGGTCGCGCCGCACCACCTGCAGGCCCTTGCGCACGAGGGTCTCGATGTTCTCGACGGTCACCGCGTCGTAGCCGTCGATCGTCCCGGCGAGGAGCGCCTGGAGCCGGGACTGCGGCGTGTCGTACACGACGAGGGTGAGCTTCGAGATCTGCCCCCGGGGTCCCCAGTAGGTGGGCGAGGACTCCAGGACCACCGAGTCCTTGGTCCACTCGCGGAACCGGAACGGGCCGGTGCCCACCGGGTGCTGGGCGTAGCGGGAGATCTTCGTCCCCGACGAGGGCTGGTCCTCGACGTCGGCGGTGCCGGCCTTGAGGGCCGCGGGGGAGGAGATCGCGAAGGCGGGGGTGGTCATCGCCGCGAGGAAGCTCGTGAGCGGCTGCATGAGCTCGATGCGCACCTCGTGCTCGCCGAGGACCGTGCACCGCTTGTAGAGCGAGAGGGACGCCTGGTCGGCGTGGGCTTTGAACACCGCGGTGAAGGCGAGCCCGGTGTGGTTCGAGCGGAACTGCGGTGAGAACGCGTACCAGCGGTCGAAGTTGGCCTTCACGGCGGCGGCGTTGAACGGGGTCCCGTCATGGAAGGTGACGCCCTCCCGGAGGGTGAAGGTCCACGAGAGGAGGTCCGCGCTCTGCGTCCACGCGGTGGCGAGGGCCGGCGCGGGGGCCCCCGTGTCGGGGTCGCTCGTCACGAGGCATTCGAGGACCTGGCGTGTGACGCGCCAGGACTCGATGTCGGCGGTGACGGCGGGATCGAGCGCGATCGGTGGGGCGGGGGTGGCGAAGGTGAACGAGGCACTGGGCGCGGTCGATCCGCTCGGGGTCGGAGACGGCCGGGGGATGGGCGACGCCGTGCACCCGGTCAGGAGGACCGCCGCCGCCGCTGCCTGGAGGAGCTCCCTCCGCCTCATGGTCCGCGCGCCACTCACGACCTGTCTCACGCCTTTCGCTCCCGCCGCATGCCCGGCGCCCTTGTGTCCCTGGGTGTCGACCTGCTCGGCCGGGCCGGCCCTGAGGAGGGCGGACTGGAGCCGGAGGCGGTGCGCGAGGAGGGACTTGAACCCTCACGTCCGAAGACACAGGAACCTAAATCCTGCGTGTCTGCCAATTCCACCACTCGCGCGGCACCCCGCCTCTGGCGGGGCAACTCGATCAGTGTACCGGGACGATCTTCAGGTCCCGCTGGAGCTTGGCCACGTGGCCCTTGGCCCTCACGTTGTACTGCGCGAGCTCGATCCGCCCGTCGGCGCCGATGACGAAGGTGGACCGGATGAGGCCCTGATAGGTCCGGCCGTAGTTGACCTTCTCGCCCCACGCGCCGTACGCCTCGGCGACGCTGTGGTCCTCGTCGGCCACGAGCCGGAACCCGAGGTGCTGCTCTGCGGCGAACCGGCGCACAGCGTCGGCCGGATCCGGAGAGATGCCCACCACGGCGAGGCCGGCCCCCGAGATCGCCGCCAGGCTGTCGCGGAAGTCGCACGCCTGCTGCGTGCACGCCGGCGTGCCGGCCTGGGGATAGAAGTAGAGGACGGTCCGCTGGCCGGCGAAGTCGGCGAGGGACGTGGTCCCGCCCTCGGAATCGGGCAGCGAGAAGGCGGGGGCGGCGTCGCCCGCCGAGAGGCGGTGGGAGGGTCCAGTCGTGGTCACGGACCGAGCCTAGCGCCAGTGCGCGCGCCCCCGTACTGCCCCTCCGTGGGCCGCGGAGGGAGTGTGGGGCACCTCACTCGGGCGGAGCGCCGGCCGATTTCGCTTTTCGAAAGACGTCCTGTAGAGTTTCATGTCGTTGCGGGGCACGGAGACGGGCCAGAAACGGTCGGTCGAACCGCAGCGAAGATGCGCCTCTAGCTCAACTGGCAGAGCAATTGACTCTTAATCAATGGGTTCCGGGTTCGAGTCCCGGGGGGCGCACCACAACCCCTCTCTGAATTGCCGAAACGCAGATCAGAGAGGGGTTTTCTTTGTGCCCAACAGGTCCGCGGCCTGCACATTCCCCCACTATCAATGTCTTCTTTGGTAGCGCGGCCCAGGCTGGGGCGGGGACAGCACACCCTCCCGCGTAACGGTTGGGCCGGTTCTGGTGAAGAGACCGCGGTGAGCTGCCCTGCCACGAGGCTGCCGAGCCACCACGGGATGAAGACGTCCAAGCCGATCCCGCCGTTCGTGCCTCCGCCTCCCCAGTAGACGACGAAGAAGTGCCACACGGTCCACAGAACCCCTACACCAACCCGTGCAGAGGGGTGGGGAGATCGGCGAACTCGGACTACGGGGCGCGGCCGTGCGGAAAGCGGTCGATCACCCGGGCCGGGTGATGTTGCTGTCGTCCATGAGGTCCGGCCTCTGCCCCCGCTGCCAGAGCATCGCGCCGCCGATGTCTCTGAGCTGCTGGTCGGTGAAGACCTTTGATGGGGCGGTCGGCTCAGGAGTGGCCGTGGCGGGAGATGCCGGCGGTCAGAAGTTGGTCCCTTTGACGAGGGTGATGAGCTGGTCCTTGGTCTGCTCCAGGCTCGGCCCGCTGGGGGAGATGAGGATCTGGGCGGTGAAGATGGCCAGGTTCTGGCCCCTGGCGGCCATGATGGACAGGATGGTGGTGGGCACGTTCCCTGCCGGGCGGAGGGACTTCGGGCCGGTGGGTTCCGAGCGGACGACGAGGACCGCCTTGTCTGCGACGCCGTCGAGGACCTGCCCGTCGGGCGGCAGCTGCCTGGAGAGCAGTGAGGCGCCTCCGGGGGTGAGTTCGGTGGAGAAGATGAGAGAGTCGGGTCCGGGCGTGCCGAGGTCGCCGAAGGTGTATCGGCAGTTGGTCTCGCCCGGGAGGATCTGTGGCTGGGTGGTGGCGCCGAATGCCTGCTTGACGGCATCGGCGCTCACGAGCGCGCAGACGGGGTTGTTGGTTGTGGCCTGGGGGCCGACGGGCGGGGCGGAGGGAACGCTCAGCGGGGTCCCGTTGCCCCATCCGGCGTCGACGAGCGCCTGGGCGAGGGCGCGGGCTGTGGCGTTCCCATCCGGGACGGGGGCTCCGGACATCTCCGGCGGGGCTGCCAGGTAGCGCAGGTCGAGGGATTCGCTGCCGCGGACCGCTTTGAGGATCGTGTTGGCGGACGCGCCGCCGGGCTCTTCCCGGAACCAGCCGCTCCACTGGAAGCACGCGAAGTCGCCGATGCCGGCCACGGGGGAGCAGTCCGGGGTCTTCTTCGCCTCGGCGATGTCCGCCGGTGAGGCGGGCGACGTCAGTTCCACGGACAGGGTGCCGAAGCCCTTCTGGGATTTGGTCATGTAGCTGCAGAGGTAGGCCGGGCTCCCGGGGGGCCTGCCTCCTGTCCCGGACTGTCCGAGGTCGGGGTCGACCTTGGCGGCGATGTCGGGGGTGATGAGGTCGCAGGCCGGGCTGCCGGAACTGGACGAGCGCGGCGCGGAGGCCGCCGGGGACTGGCTCGACGAGGGGCGGCCCCTTGCGCGCAGGCCGTGAGGAGAAGCGCGAGGGCCGCCGCCTGGGCGAGGCCTGCTGCACTGGGGATGATCCTGTGCGAGCCCATGGTCCTCTTCCCCTTCAGACGGCCTCGATGTTGGAGAGGCATCTGGGACTGACGGTAGGAGCGCGCTCCATGGGGCGATAGGGGCGATGGGCCTTCCGCTGCCCGAGGCTGCCGCAGATCCCGGTGTTCCACCTGGACATGACCGTTCCCCGACGCGCGCGAGAGAGCCAGCACGGCGCCGTTGCGGCCGCGCGGCCATGATCATGCGCAGTGGCGCGACTGTCTCGTGCCGGCTCCTGCCCCGCGACGAAGCCGACGTCACCTGGGCGGGCGACTGTGGCGCCCAGGGGGCGGAGGGCAGCGACGAGGCTCGCCGAGGTCGCGCTCGAGTACACCACCCAGGCAGACCACTGAGCTGAGCTAAGGGGGACAGCTGCTCAGGAGGGCCGGGTGTTACGAGGCCGCCTTCTTCGCCTGGTCGACGAACTCCTGCGCGATCTGCGTCATCACGCCGAGGCCCTCTTCCTCGCTCATCGCGCCCAGATTGAATCCGAAATCGAGGGAGACCGTCCCGGCGAGGACCCTCAGCCCGACGCCGACCTGGGCCCCGCCGACGGCCGACTCGGTCACATAGGACTTCTCTCCGATGTCCGGGCCGGGGCGGACGCGGATCGTCCACTTCTCGGCCCCTTGGGGCGACCACGGGGTCTGCTCGAACGTGGCGCAGCGGCCCATGAGCTCCGGCGTGTAGTCGAAGTCGGCCTTGGCGAGGGCCCCCCAGGGGGCGCTGCGGACGTCGACGAGGATCATCGCGGCACGCCGCGGGCCGGCGTTGAACACCTCGCCGAGGGCGAAGCCCATCGACGGTTCCAGCTGGGCCTCGTGCTGCCAAGGGGTGTGGAACGCGCCGCATTCGCTGGGCTCCGCTGCGTACGCTACGAACCCCGACGGCGGCGAGGACAGCAGGGCGTAGGACTTGCGCACCTGTGCGGTGTCCTCGCCCCTTCCGCCGTGGGCTCCGAGGACGCTGCTGGTGATCGCCATGAGCTCCTGGTCGGTGAAGACCCTCTGAACCGGGGCGGTGCTGGCCGTCCCCGATGGGGCGGCGCTGGTTGCCGAAGGAGTCCCAGCCGGGCTGCCGGACCCGCACCCTGCCAGGGACAGGAGCGCCGCGGCCGCCACGGCGGCCGTCCGGAGCCGTCCGGAGCGGGAGCGCTTCGGGTCCGGTCGGGCTCGTTCTCGGCGCATCGACATCCTCCTCGCGGGCTGTGCTCCTTGGCGGCCGGGCGGGGTCAGGCACTCCGTGTCGAGAGCGCCACCCGTGCGTTGCCTGCGAGGTGGACCAGCGTGCCGACCACGAGGAAGGCGGCCAGCACCTCGCCGCTGGTGACCAGCACCGCCGGCCACCCGCCGTCGTGCCTGGGGTCGAGGAAGTCGTAGGGGTACCAGCCGTCGAGGGCGCCGCGCACCCACGAGAAGGCAACGAACGCCGCCGGGTAGCAGAGCCAGGCGAGTGGCCGCAGCCAGGAGCCGTGGACGGTGCGGGTGACGGTGAGCCAGTCGAGCCCGGCGACCAGAGGGGCGATGCGGTGGGTGATCATCCAGGGCCAGTACAGGTCCAGCGTCCACCATGGCTCATCGGGCGGGGCCACGAGCACCGCGTAGACGATGCCCGTCATGACCAGGTAGAACGCGAGGGCTCCGAACAGGTGGTCCCACCAGTGCGGCAGCGACGCCCGTGGGCGTGCGGCGGAGACGAGGAGCACCAGTCCCAGGACGAGGTTCGAATGGAACGTGAACTGCGAGAAGAGCTGGGGGATGTCCACGGAGTTGCCGGGCTGCGTCGCGTCGTAGGTCTCTTGGGCCAAGGCTGCGAGCATGGCCGTCCCCATCGCCGCTCGTACGAGGCGGACCCAGGGGCGGTCCGGGTGGAGGGCGTAGTTGAATCCAAGGCTGCGTCCGACCGGTGGATGCGCCGCCGACAGGCCACTCATGGACCCAGTGTCGATTCCGCCGTGCCGGGGCCCAAGAGTCCAAGGGCACCCTGTCTGAGGGATGGCGGTCAGTGCTGGGTGCAGGCGGCCCGGCCGGTTCCCAGGCTCGTGACGAAGGGCGGGAGTGGCAGGGTGATGTAGGAGCCGAGCGTCCCGGTGTACTGGCCGTAGGTGTCGGGGACGGTGACGGTGGCCGGGACGCCGCCGAACGGATCAGCAGCGGTGACGGTGGTCGCCGCCGGGGGCCTGTGGGTTCTGGACAGGTGCGTCGCGGGATGTACGCGGGCCCGGGGCCGGTGTCAGACGGAGACCAGGGTCCCTTCGCGGGTATCGGTGCGAGCGGTGAGCACCACGGAGTCCCCTGGCCGGAGCGTGGTGACGGCTGCGGCAGCACTGAGCGCAGCCATCCTGTCCCCTCTGCTCACCGGGTGTCCACCCCCGGCATTGGCGCGAGAACACGTGCGCCGCGAGTCCTGCAGGTCCGCGGTTTGGACGGAGGAGCGGCCGGGCAAGGGGACGGGTGAGTTCCTCTCCCATCACGGGGCTCGGCGGGCTGGTAACCCGCTGCGCCGGACGGAGGGGCCCAGCGAATGGGGCC
This sequence comes from Sinomonas sp. RB5, assembly GCF_054063535.1. Lineage (NCBI taxonomy): Bacteria > Bacillati > Actinomycetota > Actinomycetes > Micrococcales > Micrococcaceae > Sinomonas > Sinomonas sp. RB5. The sequence continues at coordinate 193,231 of NZ_JBSSGJ010000007.1, read as the reverse complement.
CCTCCGCGGCGCGGGACCCTCTCTTCCTTGGCCCTAGCGGGTGTCGGGCTCCCACGCCCTTCGCCTCTCGCGCCACGGTTCTGGGCTTGCCGGCCTGCTGTCAGGAGCCTGACGTGACGTAAGAGTCGACGCTCCGGGTGTCCCGGTCGGCCCCTACCGCTGCCGCAGGAAGGAGCAGCGGCGCTGGCAAGTCCTCGGGCGGTCGACACGGGCATTTCGGCCCATTGCCAGAGCGTTCGGGCGGGGAGCACGATTGATCCCCGTGCGGGGTGAGCCTGGGCCCCCGAAGCGAACGTCGACGGCCGGATGGCTGCCCGCACGGGGCCCGGCTGACCAGTCGGTTCGTGAAAGGGGCGGCCGCAGATGAAGAAGGTCATCACGGTCTGCCCGCACTGCGGCAAGCCCAACAGGGTCCCCGACAGCGCGCAGGGAACGCCCCGCTGCGGGAGCTGCCGGCGTGAGCTCCCCTGGGTCGTGGATGCGGGGGACAGCGACTTCTCCGTGGTGGCCGAGCAGGCCACCGTTCCGGTCATCGTGGACTTCTGGGCCCCGTGGTGCGGGCCCTGCCGGATGGTCAGCCCGGTTCTGGACCAGTTGGCCCGCGAACGGGCGGGGAAGGTGAAGCTCGTCAAGGTCGACATCGACCACGCCCCCGGCCTCGCACGGCGGTTCGGGATCCAGGCCGTGCCGACGCTGTTGGTGATATTGGGGGCAAGGTGGTCGCAGAGCGGGCCGGGGCGGCACCGGCAGCAGCGCTCCGCTCGTGGCTCGACGGCGCCCTGGCCCGCAGCCGCGCAGCCGACCAGACCGCATGACGCGAGGGCCCACGGGTCGGGGTCTTTCCGTCGCGTGCCCGGGGGTGTTCAGGCCGGCGCTGTCGCCTCGCCCCCGATGGGCGATTCGGCGAGGATCCCTGAGGGGAACCTGCCGCCGGACCTCACTGCCCCCTCCAGAGGTGATAGGCGACGATGAGAAGCGGCCACACGAGCGTGGCGCCCACCAGGATCGCACCGGCGGCAGCACCGGCGATGGCCTTGACGATGGTCATCAACGGTTTCTTTCCTCTCGTGGGCCTGGCACAGAGCGGGGCGCGCTCCTGAGCGCCTCGGCTGCAGCCGACCCGGGCTCGTTCAGCGCGGAGACGGGACGGACGACGGGCCGGAAGGCTTCGGCGCGGGAACGGCGAGGCCCGGCACCGTGGGCAGCTCTGCCAGATGGCCTCCCCGATGTCCTGCGCCGAGCTCGCACCTCGACATGAAGCTGGTCTGGTGCAGATTCAGCTCCGCCTGGTAGCTGCAGCGCTGGGTCTCCGGGATCGTCGGTGATTCCGTCACGGTGGTGTCCATTCCGTCTGGTCGTCCACGGGGCCCCTGGTGTGGGCGCGCGGTGATGCCACAGGGGGTGCATGGCATGGATCACACTCTAGGGTGGCCCGGGCGGGGAGGGACGCTCCCGCCATCGTGTCGTGCCGCCGTCTTGCGCCGGGAACACCTCGCGGCCGCGGGCACTTTGCGCGAGGGCCCCCGGCCAGCGGAAGCGCTGGGCGGGGGCCCTCCTCTCGCGCGGTGGCCGAGGCCGCCGGCGGGGCTACTGGGTCAGGGGCGTGTTGCCGTAGTTGGCGTGGCACGCACCGCCCGAGACGATGTCTCCCGGGGTGACCTTGTACGTGCGCACCGACGGGTTGACGATGACGGTGTGCGCGGCGCCGTTGGCGTCGGTCAGCGTCGAACCGCAGGCGTCGGCGGCAGCCTGGGACCCCGAGGAACCCCCGATCCACACATCGAGCCAGACGGTGGTGCCTGCGGGTGCACCGGTGTGGCAGGGGCCGTCCTGGGGAGTGTTCCCATCGCCGCAAGTGTCCTCGACGATGAGGTACTTCTGCAGATTGGGGACATAGAAGCGCGTCCCGGCGGGGTAGTCGAGCGTGTCGACGCCGCCCGTGATGGAGTGGCCGACGGCGACCGTGACCGGGTCCGCCCAGGTGCCGGTGCCGCCCGCCTGCTGGTGCAGGATGGGGTGGGACACCGTCGCGGAGCCCGCAGGGGTGTTGTCCCAGTACCCGTAGCCGGTCGTGTACGCGGTGGTGACGAGCGTCCCCGTCTCCTGGACGGCGGCCGGGGCCTTCGGGGCCTGGGGGGCGGGGATCTGGGCCGCCGGGACGGCCGCGGGAGGCGGGGCCACAGGGCGGTTCACGGCGCTGGGGGCCGCCTGGGCTGCTGGCGCGGCGGCCTTGGAAGCGGTGGCGCTCGGGGACGGCGTGGCGGGGGCAGTGTGCGCAGCGGCGGGGGACTTGGTCGCCGTCGGGGTCGCGTCAGGGGTGGCAGTCGCTCCGGCGGCACTCGGCGCGGCGGTCCCGTGCTGGGCGGCACCAGCGCACCCGGTCAGGGTGAGCAGCAGGGCGGCCGCGGCGGTGGACAGTGTTCTGGCGTGCTTCATACAGGGGTTCTTTCTGGCTCTTGTACTCGACGTCGGCGCAGCCCCCCGGTGCGCCAAGTCAACGAGCGTAGTCGGACAGCTCCGCAGGGCGAAACCGAGAGCGCGCCCCCGGCGGTCATCGCAGGAGGGGGGTCTCCCCGTAATTGGCATGGCACGCCTGGCCCGAGAGGACGTCCCCGGGGGTCACCCGGTAGTCACGGACGCTGGGCTCCAGGATGACGGTGTGCAGGGCCGTCAAGGTGGCCTCACAGCGTCGCGAGTCACTGTTGCTGCTGGAAGAGCCGCCGATCCAGATGTCGAACCACACGGTAGTGCCGCGGGCGGCGCCCCGCGAGATGTTGTGGCACGGGATGTCCTGCGGAGTGGCCCCGTCGCCGCACGCGTCCTCGACGATGAAGTACTTCTGGAGGTTGGGGATGTACATGCGCGTGCCGGCCGGGAAATCGAGGGTGTCCGCACCGTTGCTGATCGAATGGCCGACGGCGACGGTGACGGGGTCGGCCCACGTCCCGGTCCCGCCCGCGCTCTGGTGCAGGACTGGGTTGGAGATGACCGTGGAGCCGGGCGGGGTGTTGTCCCAGTAGCCGTACCCGGTCGTGTACGCGGTGGCGATGACCTTGCCGGATTCCTGGGGCGGCGGCGCTGCGCTCGCCGGAGGTGGGGAGGGGGATCCGGACTCAGGGGTGGGACCGGGCCCGGGGGAACCGGAGCAGCTGGTCCCAGCAAGCAGCACCGCGGCCGCCGCGGCCCCGGCCAGCCTCCGCTGCAGCGACCGCATGCGGTCAGGCGCCCGCGGCCGGGCGCGGCGGTCCTGCGGTGGCGCCGGGTCCCGGCTCCACACGGACCATGACGGAGCGGCCGCGGTGGCGTCCGCGGCGGGCCGTCGAACGGTCCTCACGGAGGACGGTCCAGACGGCGAGTGCGAGCATGATCGCGCCGGAGATGACGATGATCACCCAGTCCACGGCAGCCTCCCTGCATGAGACGTCGACGACGACGCTGAGGCCATTAGTACCCCGCGGCACCCCGCCCGTCCAGAGTCCCCCGACGCGTCTTCGCGCCCGCGTCCACGCTGCGGGCCGGTGACCCCTACGGGCCGACCAGATCTACAGGCTGACCAGATCTATAGGCCGACCAGATCGCGCAGGAAGGCCGTGAGGTCTGCGGCGTCGTCCTCCTGGGCGAGCGTGACAGCGGAGCCCGTCCCCAGGGTGCACTCCGGGCGGAGCGTGAACGTGACCACGCGGCCGGTGCTCGTCGCGACGTCGAAGGCGCCGGAGGCCGGCTCGGAGACATAGGCGAGGTTGGTGAGGTCGATCGTCATCGGCTGCGCGGTTCCCTCGAGGGTCCGGCGGTCGAACGGCGCCAGGACGAGCTCGACCGGCCGACGCCGGTAGCCGAGGACCATGCCGGTGGGGGCCGGGGTGCCGGGCCGGGGCCCGGAGACCGAGCCGCCGCACTCGGTGACGCACACCAGGTTGTAGTCGCCGTAGTTGGGGATCTGGCTGTCGAAGACGTAATGTAGCGCGGCCTTCAGCGCGTCGTCGGGCTCGGGGGCCCGCCCCGTCGGGGCAGTGCTGCTCACGGTTCTCCTCTCGCCGAAGGCCAGTCTACGTACTCGGGAGCCGCCGGAGCCGGAGCGCCAGTACCCTGTGCGCATGGACTTCCGCCGACTGCTGCTCCTGAGGGAGCTTGCCGACCGTCGCACAGTCGGTGCAACAGCCGAGGCGCTCGGCATCACCGCCTCGGCCGTCTCCCAGCAGCTCAAGCTCCTGCAGGAGGAGATCGGCGTCGTCCTCATCGAGCGGCAGGGGAGGGGCGTGCGCCTCACCGAGGCCGGCGAGGCGATGGCGGCGGCGGCCGCCGGCGTCGCCGTGGCCATGGCCCGCGCCGAAGCCACCGCGGACGGCTACCGCCGGGGCGAGCAGGCGCGGGTCCGCGCGGTGTTCTTCCCCAGCGCGGCCGAGATGTTCCTCCCCGGCCTGCTCGACCGCGTGGCCGAGCGCAAGGGACTGCGCCTCGAAGCGCGCCTCGAGGACCCGAACGCGCAGGGATTCGTGGATCTCGCGGCGGACGCCGACCTCGTCCTGGGCCACTCCGTCAACGGTCCGGAGGAGTTCCTCCGCTCCGGGCTCGTGGTCGAGCCCCTGCTCGAGGAGCCGCTCGACGTCGTGCTGCCGGGCGACCACCCGCTGGCCGCAAGGGAGGTCCTCGAGCCCGACGACGTGGCGCCGTGGCCGTGGATCGGCGTCCCGGCGGGCTTCCCCTTCGACACGGTCCTGCGCCAGATCGAGCTGCAGGCCGGCCGCGTGGTCGAACGGGTCCAGCTCATGCCGGACCTGCGGGCCATGGAGGCACTCGTCCGCGGCGGCCACGGACTGAGCCTCCTGCCGCGCTTCACCGCGCGGGGGGCCCTCCGCAGCGGCCTGGTCCTGCGCCCGCTCGCGGGCGTGCAGGCATGCCGGAGCGTGGTGCTGCTCGCCCGCGCCGACGTCGCGGCCCGGCCCACGGTCCGCGACGTCATGGACATGGTCCACGCGGAGGCCGCCAGGATCGTCCGCGATGACGGCGCGGAGGCGTGATCCCGGCCACACCTGCGCCCTAGACTGTGGCCCATGACTGAGCAGAGCCTCCCTCAGCAGGTCCACACCGGCGCGGCGCACACGGGCGCGGACGCCAAGCCCCGCAGCCGGGTCGTGACGGACGGCATCCATGCGGCCCCCGCCCGCGGAATGCTCCGCGCGGTCGGATTCGGCGACGAGGACTTCGCCAAGCCGCAGGTCGGCATCGCGAGCTCGTGGAACGAGATCACCCCGTGCAACCTCTCGCTGGACCGCCTCGCGAAGGCGGCCAAGGAAGGGGTCCATGCGGCCGGCGGCTTCCCGATGCAGTTCGGCACCATCTCGGTCTCCGACGGGATCTCCATGGGCCACGAGGGCATGCACTTCTCGCTCGTCTCCCGCGAGATCATCGCCGACTCGGTCGAGACCGTCATGCAGGCCGAGCGGATGGACGGCCAGGTCCTCCTCGCGGGCTGCGACAAGTCGCTGCCCGGGATGCTCATGGCCGCGGCCCGCCTCGACGTCGCGAGCGTGTTCCTCTACGCCGGCTCGATCATGCCGGGGTGGGTCAAGCTCGAGGACGGCACCGAGAAGGACGTCACGCTCATCGACGCCTTCGAGGCCGTCGGGGCCTGCGCCGCCGGGAAGATGTCCCACGGCGACCTGGACCGGATCGAGCGGGCCATCTGCCCGGGCGAGGGCGCCTGCGGCGGGATGTACACGGCCAACACCATGGCGTCTGCGGCCGAGGCCCTGGGCATGTCGCTGCCCGGTTCCGCGGCGCCGCCGTCCGCGGACCGGCGCCGCGACATGTTCGCCCACCGCTCCGGGGAGGCCGTGGTCAACCTGCTCCGGCGCGGCATCACGGCGCGGGACATCCTCACCCGCGAGGCGTTCGAGAACGCGATTGCGGTGGTCATGGCCTTCGGCGGCTCGACCAACTCCGTGCTCCACCTGCTCGCGATCGCGCGCGAGGCCGAGGTGCGGCTCGAGCTCGAGGACTTCAACCGGATCGGGGACCGGGTCCCGCACCTGGGAGACCTCAAGCCGTTCGGCCGCTACGTCATGTACGACCTCGACCGCGTCGGGGGAGTGCCCGTCGTCATGCGCGCGCTCCTCGATGCCGGGCTGCTGCACGGCGACGCGCTGACCGTCACCGGCAGGACGGTCGCGGAGAACCTCGCCGAGATCTCCCCGCCGGACCTGGACGGGAAGATCGTGCGCGCCATGGACAACCCGATCCACGCCACCGGCGGCCTGTCGATCCTGCACGGATCGCTCGCGCCCCAGGGCGCCGTGGTCAAGACGGCCGGGTTCGACGCGGAAGTCTTCGAGGGCACCGCCCGCGTGTTCGAGCGCGAGCAGGCAGCGCTCGAGGCGCTCGACCGTGGCCAGATCGCGCCCGGGGACGTCGTCGTCATCCGCTACGAGGGGCCCAAGGGCGGCCCCGGCATGCGCGAGATGCTGGCGATCACCGGCGCGATCAAGGGGGCCGGGCTCGGCAAGGAGGTGCTCCTGCTCACCGACGGGCGCTTCTCGGGCGGCACCACCGGGCTGTGCATCGGCCACGTGGCGCCGGAGGCGGTCGACGCCGGCCCGGTCGCCTTCGTGCGCGACGGCGACCGGATCCGCGTGGACATCCCCCACCGCCGCCTCGACCTGCTCGTGGACGAGGCCGAGCTCGACGCGCGCCGCGAAGGCTGGGCGCCGATCCCGGCGAAGTTCACGCGCGGCGTGCTGGCCAAGTACGCCAAGCTCGTGCACTCCGCGAGCGAGGGAGCCGTCCTCGGGTGAGCCCCACCCGGCACACGGCAGCCGTGGATCCGCCGTCTCACGCTGTGGATGGAAGTCCGCATCGTGAGACGGCGTTTGACCAAATTGACACTCAAAAGCTCAATTCGGGAGACTGTGGGCATGCAGATCGTCTCGGCGAGCATGGTGCTCGATGTCGTCGTCCTTGACCAGCGCGTGGCTCACTGAGTCCGTCTGGCACGATCTGTCACGCGCAACCCCTCGAAACGCCAGGCGGCCGAGGGGTTGTTTTCGTTGGAGCACACCTTCGCCACGAAGATCCTAAGGAAGAGACTGATGAGCAAAGGAACGCCGATCAGCCCATCGCTGATGGCTTCGAAGCCGTCCGCGGCCAAGGCCGCGGATTCTGTCGACACCGTCGACTCTGCCTCTGCCGTCCTGGGGCCCAACCGTGTGGTTGAGCCCACAGAGATGACTGGATCTGAAGCAATCGTCCGCTCGCTCGAGGAACTGGGCGTGGACGATGTCTTTGGTCTCCCGGGCGGCGCGATCCTGCCGACCTACGACCCTCTGATGGCTTCGAAGATCAACCACGTGCTGGTGCGCCATGAGCAGGGCGCCGGCCACGCTGCCCAGGGGTACGCGATGGTCACCGGCCGTGTGGGAGTCTGCATCGCGACGTCGGGTCCGGGAGCCACCAATCTGGTGACCGCGATCGCCGATGCGCACATGGACTCCGTTCCCCTCGTCGCCATCACCGGGCAGGTCTCGAGCTCGGTCATCGGCTCGGACGCGTTCCAGGAAGCGGACATCGTGGGCATCACCATGCCGATCACGAAGCACTCCTTCCTGGTGACGAAGGCCGAGGACATCCCGCGCACCCTCGCCGAGGCGTTCCACCTCGCCTCGACCGGGCGCCCCGGCCCCGTCCTCGTGGACGTGACCAAGGACGCCCAGCAGTCCAAGACCATGTTCAGCTGGCCGCCCCGGATCGACCTGCCTGGCTACCGCCCCGTGACCCGCGGACACAGCAAGCAGGTGCGGGAGGCCGCCCGCCTCATCGCCGGCGCTTCCAAGCCCGTCCTCTACGTCGGCGGCGGCGTCATCAAGGCCCATGCCTCGGCCGAGCTCCTCGCCCTCGCCGAGGCCACCGGCGCTCCCGTGGTCACGACGCTCACGGCCCGCGGGGCCTTCCCGGACTCGCACCGCCAGCACCTCGGGATGCCCGGCATGCACGGTTCGGTCGCCGCGGTCACCGCCCTGCAGCAGGCCGACCTGCTGATCACGCTCGGTGCGCGCTTCGACGACCGCGTCACGGGCGTCCTCAGCACGTTCGCGCCGAACGCGAAGGTCATCCACGCCGACATCGACCCTGCCGAAATCTCCAAGAACCGCACGGCGGACGTCCCCATCGTCGGCTCGGTGAAGGAGATCCTGCCCGAGCTCACCGAGGCCGTCGCCGGGCTCTACGCCAAGGACGGTGCCCCGGACATCACCGCCTGGTGGTCCTTCTTGGACCGGCTCCGCGAGGACTACCCGCTCGGGTGGACCGAGCCCGAGGACGGCCTCCTCTCCCCGCAGCGCGTCATCTCCCGCATCGGCGAGCTCACGGGCCCGGAGGGCGTCTACGTGGCGGGCGTCGGACAGCACCAGATGTGGGCGGCGCAGTTCATCAAGTACGAGCGCCCGCACGCGTGGCTCAACTCCGCCGGCCTCGGCACCATGGGCTACTCGGTGCCCGCCGCGATGGGCGCCAAGGTGGGCAACCCGGACCGGGTCGTGTGGGCGATCGACGGCGACGGCTGCTTCCAGATGACCAACCAGGAGCTCGCGACCTGCGCGCTGAACAACATCCCGATCAAGGTCGCGGTCATCAACAACTCCTCCCTGGGCATGGTGCGCCAGTGGCAGACCCTCTTCTACGACGGGCGCTACTCCAACACCGACCTGCACACCGGCGCGGAGACCGTGCGCATCCCGGACTTCGTCAAGCTCGGCGAGGCCTACGGGTGCGCCTCCTTCCGCGTGGAGCGCGAGGAGGACATCGATTCGGTCATCGCCCAGGCGCTCGAGATCAACGACCGCCCCGTGGTCATCGACTTCGTGGTGAGCCCGAACGCGATGGTCTGGCCCATGGTGCCCTCCGGGGTCAGCAATGACCTGATCCAGGTGGCCCGCAATTCCACCCCCGATTGGGAAGAGGAGGACTGAGCATGTCGCGCCACACCCTGTCTGTTCTGGTCGAGGACAAGCCCGGCGTGCTGACCCGCGTCGCCGGCCTCTTCGCACGCCGCGCGTTCAACATCCACTCGCTCGCCGTGGGACCCACGGAGGTCGACGGCGTCTCGCGCGTGACGGTGGTCGTCGACGCCGAGGGCGATCTGCTCGAGCAGGTCACCAAGCAGCTGAACAAGCTCGTGAACGTCATCAAGATCGTCGAACTGCAGCCGGAGAACTCGGTCCAGCGCGACCACCTGCTGATCAAGGTGCGGGCAGACGCCGTCACGCGCCTGCAGGTGACCCAGGCCGTGGACCTGTTCCGGGCCTCGATCGTGGACGTCTCGACCGATTCCCTCGTCGTCGAGGCCACGGGCACCTCGGAGAAGATCCAGGCCCTCCTCGCCGTCCTCGAGCCCTTCGGGATCCGCGAGATTGTCCAGTCCGGCACGCTTGCGGTCGGCCGCGGCTCCCGGTCCATGAGCGACCGCGCACTCCGCGCGAGCTGACCCGCGCCGCGGGCTCCGGCCCCGCGGCCGCCCCACACCCCACAAACGCAATCAAGGAGAACCAAGTGACAGAGCTGTACTACGACGACGACGCAGACCTCTCGATCATCCAGGGCCGCAAGGTCGCCGTGATCGGCTACGGCAGCCAGGGCCACGCGCACGCCCTCAACCTCCGTGACTCCGGCGTCGACGTCCGCGTCGGCCTCAAGGAGGGCAGCAAGAGCCGCGCCAAGGCCGAGGAGCAGGGCCTGCGTGTCCTGACCCCGCGCGAGGCCGCGGAGGAGGCCGACGTCGTCGTCATCCTCGCCCCCGACCAGGTGCAGCGCCACCTCTACGCCGAGGACATCGCCCCGGCGCTGAAGGAGGGCGACGCCCTCGTCTTCGGCCACGGCTTCAACATCCGCTTCGGCTACATCCAGCCGCCGGCCGGCGTCGACGTCATCCTCGTCGCGCCGAAGGCGCCGGGCCACACCGTGCGCCGCGAGTTCGTCGCGGGCCGTGGCATCCCGGACATCATCGCGGTCGAGCAGGACGCGTCGGGCAAGGCCTGGGACCTCGCCAAGTCCTACGCCAAGGGCATCGGCGGCACCCGCGCCGGCGTGATCAAGACCACGTTCACCGAGGAGACCGAGACCGACCTCTTCGGCGAGCAGGCCGTGCTCTGCGGCGGCGTCTCGCACCTCGTCCAGGCCGGCTTCGAGACCCTGACCGAGGCCGGCTACCAGCCGGAGATCGCCTACTTCGAGGTGCTCCACGAGCTCAAGCTCATCGTGGACCTCATGTGGGAGGGCGGCATCGCCAAGCAGCGCTGGAGCATCTCCGACACCGCCGAGTACGGCGACTACGTCTCGGGTCCGCGCGTGATCTCCCCGGCCGTGAAGGAGTCCATGAAGGAGGTCCTCGCGGACATCCAGTCCGGCGCCTTCGCCAAGCGCTTCATCGACGACCAGGACAACGGCGCGGTCGAGTTCAAGGCCCTGCGCGAGAAGGAGGCCGGTCACCCGATCGAGGCGACCGGCAAGGCCCTGCGGGCCCACTTCTCGTGGCAGCAGCAGGACGCCGACTACACCGAGGGCTCGGCCGCGCGCTGACCCCCGCACCGCAGCGGCGGGCGAGCCCTCGCCCGCCGCTGCTCCTCTCTGGGCGTGGCACCCGGCCCCAGAGACTCCACCCGCTCCGCCCGAACTGCCCCACCCCTGCCTGATCTGGAGAGGCCCCCGCCCCGTGACCACCAAGCCTGTCGTCCTCCTCGCCGAAGAACTCTCTCCCGCCACTGTCGCCGCCCTCGGACCGGACTTCGAGATCCGCTACACCGACGGTGCCGACCGCGCCCAGCTCCTGCCCGCCATCGCCGATGTCGATGCGATCCTCGTCCGCTCCGCCACCCAGGTGGACGCCGAGGCGATCGCCGCCGCGAAGAAGCTCAAGGTCATCGCCCGCGCGGGCGTCGGCCTCGACAACGTGGACATCAAGGCCGCCACCCGGGCCGGCGTCATGGTCGTGAACGCCCCGACGTCGAACATCGTCTCGGCCGCCGAGCTCACGTGCGGGCACATCCTCTCGCTCGCGCGCAACATCCCGGCGGCGAACGTCTCCCTCAAGGGCGGGGAGTGGAAGCGCTCCAAGTACGCCGGCACCGAGCTGCTGGACAAGAAGCTCGGCGTGATCGGCCTCGGCCGCATCGGCGCCCTCGTGGCCGCGCGCATGCAGGCGTTCGAGATGGACGTCCTGGCCTACGACCCGTACGTCACGGCCGCGCGCGCCGCCCAGCTCGGCGTCAAGCTCGTGACCTTGGACGAGCTCCTCGCCCAGAGCGACTTCATCACCATCCACATGCCCAAGACCCCCGAGACGGTCGGCATGCTCGGCAAGGACGCGTTCGCGAAGATGAAGAGCACCGCGTACGTCGTCAACGTCGCCCGCGGCGGCCTCGTCGACGAGGAGGCCCTCGCCCAGGCGCTCGAGGACGGCCAGATCGGCGGCGCCGGCATCGACGTGTTCGCCAAGGAGCCGAGCACCGACCTGCCGTTCTTCGGCCACGAGAACGTCGTCGTCACCCCCCACCTCGGCGCCTCGACCGACGAGGCCCAGGAGAAGGCGGGCATCTCGGTCGCCAAGAGCGTCCGCCTCGCCCTCGCCGGCGAGCTCGTGCCGGATGCTGTGAACGTCGCGGGCGGCGTCATCGCTCCCGACGTGCGGCCAGGCATCCCGCTCATGGAAAAGCTCGGCCGCATCTTCACCGCCCTCGCGCAGGACTCGGTCACCCAGATCGACGTCGAGGTGGCCGGCGAGATCGCGAACCTGGACGTCAAGTCGCTCGAGCTCGCGGCCCTCAAGGGCGTCTTCACGGACGTCGTCTCCGAGAAGGTCTCCTACGTCAACGCCCCGGTGCTCGCCGAGCAGCGCGGCGTGGCCGTGCGCCTGCTCACCACCACCGAGGCGGAGGACTACCGCAACGTCCTGACCATCCGCGGCCTCCTCCAGGACGGCACCCAGGTCTCGGTGGCGGGCACGCTCACCGGGCCGAAGCAGGTCCAGAAGCTCGTGGGCATCAACGGCTACGACGTCGAGATCCCGATCTCCGAGCACCTCGTGGTCATGTTCTACTCGGACCGCCCGGGCGTCATCGGCACGATCGGCCACATCCTCGGCATGAACCAGATCAACATCGCCGGCATGCAGGTCGCCCGCGCCGACGTGGCGGGCCAGGCCATGGCCCTGCTCACCGTCGACTCGGCGATCCCCGCCACCGTCCTCGAGACGGTCAAGGGCGAGATCGGCGCGACCGTCCTGCGCGAGGTCGACCTCGAGGACTGACCCCGCCCTCCGGCTCGTCCGGCCGGACGCACGACGGCGACCCTCACCGCCCGCGGTGGGGGTCGCCGTCGTCCGTGGTCACTTTCGGCCCGTTTCGCCTCCTGTGAAGCCGATCCGGTAATTTCTTAGGGTGAGCCCCGCATCTTCGAAGACGCCCTTCTACATCACCACTGCCATCACGTACCCGAACGGCGCCCCGCACATCGGGCACGCCTACGAGTACATCTCGGCGGACGCCATGGCCCGCTTCAAGCGGCTCGACGGCTTCGACGTCTTCTTCCTCACCGGCACGGACGAGCACGGGCTCAAGATCGCCCAGACCGCCGAGCGGGAGGGCCTCACCCCGCAGGAATTCGTCGACCGCCAGGCCGAGGTGTACCGCGAGGTCCACGAGCTCCTCGGCACGAGCTACGACCGCCTGATCCGCACCACCGACCCTGACCACTACGGCGCCGCCCAGTCCATCTGGAAGCGCATGGCGGACGCCGGGGACATCTACCTCGACAAGTACGAGGGCTGGTACTCGGTGCGCGACGAGGCGTTCTACACCGAGGACGAGACCGAGGTGCGCGACGGCGTCCGGTACTCGAAGGAGACGGACACCGAGGTCACCTGGACGGCCGAGGAGAGCTACTTCTTCCGGCTCTCCGCCTACCAGGACCGGCTCCTCGCGTACTACGAGTCGCACCCCGAGTTCGGGGCGCCGCAGTACCGCTTCAACGAGGTCATCTCCTTCGTCAAGCACGGGCTCGAGGACCTCTCCATCTCCCGGACCTCGTTCGACTGGGGCGTCCCCGTCCCCGATGCGCCGGGCCACGTCATGTACGTGTGGGTCGACGCGCTCACCAACTACCTCACGGGCGTGGGCTACCCGGACGTCGCCTCCGAGCAGTTCGAGAAGTTCTGGCCCGCGGACGTGCACATCATCGGCAAGGACATCTCGCGCTTCCACGCGATCTACTGGCCGGCGTTCCTCATGAGCGCGGGCCTCGAGCTGCCCCGGCGCGTGATGATCCACGGCTTCCTGCAGAACAACGGCGTGAAGATGTCCAAGTCCCTGGGCAACGTCGTGGCGCCCGCGGACATGATCGCCCAGTACGGCCTCGACGCGGTCCGCTACTTCTTCCTGCGCGAGGTGCCCTACGGGGCCGACGGCAGCTACAGCCACGAGGCGATCGTGGGGCGCATGAACGCGGACCTCGCCAACAACCTCGGCAACCTCGCCCAGCGCTCCCTGTCCATGGTGGCGAAGAACCTCGACGGCGTGGTGCCCGAACCCGGGGAGTTCACCGCCGCGGACCGCGAGGTCCTCGACGCCGCGGCCGCCCTGCTCCCGGCGGTCCGCGCGGCCTTCGACCGGCAGGAATTCTCCCGCGCCCTCGAGGCGATCTGGGCGGTCCTGGGCGACACGAACGCCTACTTCGCCGAGCAGGCCCCCTGGGTGCTGCGCAAGACCGACCCGGCGCGGATGGCCACGGTCCTCTACGTCACGCTCGAGGTGGTGCGCCAGGTCGGCATCCTCGTCCAGCCCGTCATGCCGTCCTCCGCGGCCCGGCTGCTCGACGTCCTCGGCCAGCCCGAGGGCGAGGCGCGCCTGTTCGCCGCGCTCGGAACGCCGATCGCCCCGGGGGCCGCGCTGCCCGCCCCGGCACCCGTCTTCCCGCGCTACGAGGAGCCCGCCGGCGCCTGACACGCGGGCGGTCCCGTACCGCCGATTCACACCAGTCCCGGCCGGGTACGGTCCTGACATGGTGTCAATCGGGCCCGCCAGGGGACTGTCAGCGGACGCGGCCGCGGAACCCGCGGCAGGGGATGACCTCGCGGAGGCCGTCCGCAGCGCGTCGGGGGAGTGGCCGGACCGGGCGCTCGGGCTCGCCCGCCGGCTGGGCACGGCCGCCCCGTTCCCCGGGGAGGGCCGCACGGCCGAGCTGTGGGAGCTGCTGACCCGCCTCGGCGCCGCCGACCTGTCGGTGGCCCGGGTGGTCGAGCCCCACCTCGATGCCCTCGCCATCCTCCGGCAGGCCGGCCTCGGCCAGCCGGAGGAGGGGAGCGTCTGGGGAGTCTTCGCGGCCGAGGGGGCCGGGGCGAGGCTCGAGGCCCGCCGGAGCGCCGAAGGCTGGCGCCTGCACGGCACCAAGCCCTGGTGCTCGCTCGCCGGGGCCCTGAGCCACGCGGTCGTGACGGCGCACACCGGTTCGGAGACGAGACGCGCGTTCGCCGTCCGGCTCGGGCACCCCGGGGTGGCCGTCCGCGAGGGCGGCTGGCAGGCCCTCGGCCTCCCCGGCATCCCCAGCGGCCCGGTCGAGTTCGACGCCGTGCCGGCCGAGCCCGTGGGCCCGGACGGCTGGTACCTCGAGCGGCCCGGCTTCGCGTGGGGCGGGATCGGCGTCGCGGCCGTCTGGCACGGCGGCGCCCTCGGGGTGGCCCGGCGGCTGTGGGCCGCGGCCACCGAGCGGACCCCGGACCAGATCGCCCTCGCGCACCTCGGCTCGGCCGACCTCGCGCTCGGCACCGCCCGGGCGGCGCTGGCCGGCGCCGCGGCGGCCGTGGACGCGGGCCAGGCCGAGGGAGCCGCCGGCGCGCTCCTGGCGCTGCGTGCAAGGGGGACCGTCGCGGCCGCCGCCGAGACGGTCCTGGCAGTCGTCGACCACGCCCTCGGGCCCGCCCCGCTCGCCTTCGAGGCCGAGCACGCCCAGCGGGTCGCGGACCTGCGGCTCTACCTCCGCCAGCACCACGCCGAACGCGACAGCGCAGCCCTGGGCCGGTCCCTGCTCGAGGCGCGGGAGCGGCCGTGGTGACCTTCAGCCACCTCGACGAGGGCACCCCCGAGGACCTCTGGCGCCGCGACGCGGCCCTGGCGGCAGCGCCCCCGCTGGACCTCGCCGGGCTCCGCGCCCTCATCGTCCTTGCCGCCCATCCCGACGACGAGACGCTCGGCGCGGGCGGCCTCATCGCCCACGCCGCCCGTGCCGGCGCCGCGGTGCACGTGATCGTCGCGACGGACGGGGAGGCCTCCCACCCCGACTCGCCAACGCTCACCCCTGCCCGGCTCGCCGAGGTGCGGCGGCGCGAGGTCGGGGCAGCGGTCGCCGCGTTGGCCCCCTCGGCCACCCTCCGGTGCCTCGGCCTCCCCGACGGCGCCCTCGCAGACCGGGGACCGGCTCTCGAGCGGACGCTGGAGGAGGCCGTCCGCGACGCCCTCGGCGAGGCCGAGGACGGAGGTGCCGGGGCCGGCGTCGTGCTCGCGGCACCCTGGCGGCACGACGCGCACACCGACCACGACGCCGCCGGCGCCGCGGCCGCGCGGGTGGCGGCCGGCGCCGGTGTGGCGCTCTTGGAGTACCCCGTGTGGATGTGGCACTGGGCCGCGCCCGGGAACCCGCGGGTCCCGTGGGCCGATGCGCGCAGGCTCGAGCTCGCCCCCGCCGCGAAGGGCGCCAAGGAGCACGCCCTCGCGCTGCACCTCACCCAGACCGCACCGCTGTCCGCCCACCCCGGCGACGAGGCGCTGCTCAGCCCCGGGATGCAGGAGCACTTCGAGCGCGGCTTCGAGCTCTACTTCGCCTCGCCGCCGCGCGACGCCCGGGCGACCTTCGACGCGGTGCACGCCGCGAGCCCGGACCCCTGGAACTTCACGACGAGCTGGTACGAGCGGCGCAAACGGGCCGTCACCCTCTCGGCGCTTCCGGCCGCGCGGTACCGGCGCGCGCTCGAGGTCGGCTGCTCGATCGGCGTCCTCACCGGCGAGCTCGCCGAGCGCGCCGACCAGGTCGTGGCCACCGATGTCAGTCCGCTCGCCCTCGAGCGGGCGGCTGAACGGCTGCCCGATGCCTCCAGCATCAGCTGGGAGCACCGCCGGCTGCCGCAGGAATGGCCCGAGGGCGCCTTCGACCTCATCGTCGTCTCGGAGGTCGGCTACTACTTCGGCCCAGCGGAGCTGGACGAGTTCGTGCGGCGGTGCCTCGGCAGCCTCACCGACGACGGCGCGCTCCTCGCCTGCCACTGGCTCGGCACCATCGAGGGGTGGCAGCTCACGGGCGAGGACGTGCACGCGCGGCTGCGGGCCGAGCGCGGGCTCGAGACCGTGGTGCAGCACCGCGAGCGGGACTTCCTGCTCGAGGTGTTCGCGAAGCCGCCCGCCCTGTCCGTTGCCCAGCGCGAGGGCCTTGCATGAGCGGCAGGCACGCGGTCTCGGACGTCGTCGTGGTCATTCCTGCCAAGGACGAGGAGGAGCTCCTTCCGGGGTGCCTCCGCTCGGTGCAGGCGGCCGCGTGCGAGCTCGCCGCGGCGGCCCCGCGGGTCCGCGTGGGGGTGACGGTGGTCCTGGACGGCTGCCGCGACGGATCGGCGGACGTCGTGGCCCAGTGGCCGCAGGTGCACACGGTGGTGGGCCAGGCCGGGAGCGCCGGCGCGGCGCGGCGCCTCGGGGTGCGGCATGCCCTCGCACGGGCGGCGGCGCACAGGGAACGGATCTGGATCGCCTCGACCGATGCGGACAGCAGGGTCCCGCGGGACTGGCTCGTGGAGCACCTGGCCCTCGCTGAGTCCGGGGTCGGGCTCGTGCTCGGCACGGTCGTGCCCGACCCGGCGGACCTCGATCCGGAGCGACTCGCGGCCTGGTACGGCGCCCACCGGCTCGCCGACGGCCACGGGCACGTGTTCGGGGCCAACCTCGGCGTGCGGGCCGACGTCTACGGTGCGGCCGGGGGGTTCCCCGCCCGGACCTCCGGCGAGGATGAGGCGCTCGTCCTGGCCGCGAAGGCCCTCGGCGTGCGGTGGCGCGCCACCGACGCCTGCAGGGTGGTCACCTCGGGCCGGCTGCGCGGTAGGGCCCCCGGCGGCTTCGCCGACTACCTGGCGGCGGCCCTTCCCAGCTAACCCGGTGCGCGGGGTCCGCGGGTCACCGCGTGGGGCCGCGAGGTTCGGGGTGACGTCGAGCCGGGGTGTCCGAACTGCGAGACCGCATGCCCAGCATGTGGATGGTTTCGCTACGCTGGCACCATGACGCAGACGCAGCTCGACCTCGCAGTGATCCCCGGAGACGGCATCGGCCCCGAAGTGACGGCCGAGGCGCTCAAGGTCCTCCACCGCGCCCTCGAGGGCAGCGGGCTGGAGGTCAAGGAGACGCACTACAGCCTCGGCGCTCAGCACTGGCTCGAGACCGGCGAGACCCTCTCCGACGAGACGCTCGCCGACATCCGCGGCCGCGACGCGATCCTGTTCGGCGCCGTCGGCGCGGCCCCCGGCGACGCCCGCATCCCCTCGGGCATCCTCGAGCGCGAGGTCCTGCTCAAGCTGCGGTTCAGCCTGGACCACTGCGTCAACCTCCGCCCGTCCACCCTGTACGCCGGGGTGCCCAGCCCCCTCGCGGCGCCGGGGACGATCGACTTCGTCGTGGTCCGCGAGGGCACAGAGGGCCCGTACACCGGCAACGGCGGCGCCCTGCGCGTCGGCACCCCGCACGAGATCGCCACCGAGGTGTCCGTCAACACCGCCTACGGGGTCGAGCGGGTCGTCCGCGACGCCTTCCGCCGCGCGACCACGCGCCGCAACAAGGTCACCCTCGTCCACAAGCACAACGTCCTGGTCCACGCGGGCCACCTCTGGAAGCGCACGGTCGAGGCCGTCGCGGCCGAGTTCCCCGGCGTCGAGCACGACTACCTGCACGTCGATGCCGCGACGATCTTCCTGGTCACGGACCCGTCCCGCTTCGACGTCATCGTCACGGACAACCTCTTCGGCGACATCCTCACCGACCTCGCGGGCGCCGTCACCGGCGGCATCGGGCTCGCCGCCTCGGGCAACATCAACCTCGACGGCACGGCGCCGAGCATGTTCGAGCCCGTCCACGGCTCGGCCCCGGACATCGCGGGCCAGCAGAAGGCGGACCCCACAGCCGCGATCCTTTCGGCCGCGCTCCTGCTCGAGAACATCGGCCAGGCCGAGGCGGCCGCGCGCATCCAGTCCGCGGTCCGCGCCGACGTCGAGTCCCGCGCCCAGGCCGGGACCCGCACCACGGCCCAGATCGGCGACGCGATCGCCGCGCGCCTCTGAACAACGACTGCCGAACGACTGCCGAACCGGGCGCCGACCGGGCGCCCACCGGGGCGGACGCCGGCGGGCGCCCACCCGCCGTCGTCCGCCCACCGTGGCGCCTACTGCGCAGGCGTAAGCTGGTGGGACTGACAGGCCCCGGGCCCCGGCAGCGACGCCATCTGCCCGACTGATGTGGAGGAATCATGACTCAGAACGCCCTGGGCGTTGAATTCGAACGGCGGCTCTCGGAGACCCCGAAGAGCGCCGAGGAGCGCGCGGCTGTCCTGGCGAACCCGGGCTTCGGCGACCACTTCACCGACCACACGGCAGTCATCGACTGGAAGGTCGATGCCGAGGGCAACGGCGGCTGGCAGAACGCGCGCATCGAGCCCTACGGCCCGATCGCCATGGACCCCGCTGCCGCCGTGCTGCACTACGGCCAGGAGATCTTCGAGGGCCTCAAGGCCTACCGGCACGCCGACGGCACGGTCTGGACCTTCCGGCCGGAGGCCAACGCTCGCCGCTTCAACAAGTCGGCCCGCCGCCTGGCCCTGCCCGAGCTCCCGGCCGAGGTCTTCATCGAGTCCCTGCGCCAGCTGGTCTCCGTGGACCGCGAGTGGGTTCCTTCCGGTGACGGCGAGTCCCTCTACCTGCGTCCCTTCATGATCGCCACCGAGGCGTTCCTCGGCGTCCGCCCGGCCCGCGAGGTGTCCTACCGCGTCATCGCCTCGCCGGCCGGCAACTACTTCGGCGGCGAGCTCAAGCCCGTCTCCATCTGGCTGTCCGAGAACTACGCCCGCGCGGGCCACGGCGGCACCGGCGAGGCCAAGTGCGGCGGCAACTACGCGGCCTCGCTCGCGGCTCAGCTCGAGGCCGAGGCGAACGGCTGCAAGCAGGTGCTCTTCCTCGACCCGACCGACGACTTCGCGGTGGAAGAGCTCGGCGGGATGAACATCTTCTTCGTCTTCAAGGACGGCACCCTCGTCACCCCCGCGCTCAACGGCAACATCCTCCACGGCGTGACCCGCGACTCCGTGCTCCAGCTCGCCGCCGACCGCGGGCTCACCGTCGAGGAGCGCAAGATCACGATCGACGAGTGGCGCCAGGCCGTCGCCGACGGGACCCTCGCCGAGGTCTTCGCGTGCGGGACCGCCGCGGTCATCACGCCGATCGGGGAGCTCAAGACGGCCCAGGGCTCGCTGGTCACCCCCGAGCTGGTCCCGGACTCGGTGGCCATGGGCATCCGCGAGCAGCTGCTCGGCATCCAGACGGGCGCGGTCGAGGACCTGCACGGCTGGCTGACGCAGCTCGCCTGAGCCTGCGGGGCCCGTCCCGGGCTCCGCGCGGCGCACGACGGCGCGTCCCCGCCCAGGCGGGGGCGCGCCGCTCTTCGTGGGGGCGCCGCGGCTCCTCGCGAGGCGGCAGCGGGCGGCGGTTGCCCGTCAGCCGTCGGCGAGCGTCAAGGTGGCGCCCGCGGTCGCGGCGACCAGACCGGCGTCGTGGGAGGCCATGACGATCGCGGTGCCGGACTCTCGCCGGCGCGCGAGGAGTGAGCCGAGCGCGCGCGTCCGCTCGGCGTCGAGCCTCTGCTCTGGCTCGTCCAGGACGAGCAGCGAGGCCGGCTGCACGAGGGCGAAGGTGATCCCCGCGGCCTGGCGCTCCCCGGAGGAGCTCCGAGGGGAAGCGGTGCAGGATGCGGGTCAGGCGCAGCGCCTCGAGGACCGGGGCGAACCGGCCCGCGACGGCTTCGCCGCCCCAGCTCACCGTCAGGAGCGTCAGATGCTCCTCGATCGTGAGGTCCTCGTAGAACCCGGGGGCGCCGAGCGCCGATCCGATGTGGAGGTGGCGCCGCCTGGCCAGCGGGCCGCCGTAGGTGAGCGAGCCGGTCGTGGGAGTGTCCCGGCCGAGGATCAGGCGCAGGAGGGTGGTCTTCCCCGAGCCGGTCGGGCCCTCCACGGCGACGCACTCGCCGGCCCCGACCGTGAAGCTCACCGGCTCCAGGAGCGGCTCGCCCGCGATCTCCTTCCCGAGGGAGTCGGCGGTCAGGAAGGGTACGTCAGTCGGGGATGCCACTCCTGAGACTGTAGGGGAGCGGCGGCGGGCGGCCCAAGCCGCGGCCTCCCGCCCGGGGCGCCGCGATAGGGTAAGGCCCATGCGCATTGCCCGTTGTGTCAGCATCTCGGCCGCGGACGCGGCCCCCTTCTACGGCGTGGTCCAGGGAGAGCCCGGCCACGAGACGGTCGCCGCCATCAAGGGTGACCCCTTCTTCAACGGCGTCGAGCCCACGGGGGAGACGCACCCGCTCGAGGACGTCCGCCTCCTGGCGCCGATCATTCCCCGCAGCAAGGTGGTCGGGATCGGGCGCAACTACGCGGACCATGCGAAGGAGATGGGCAGCGACCTGCCCACCGAGCCGTCCATGTTCCTCGTCGCGAACACGGCCGTGGTGGGCCCCGGCGATCCGGTGGTGCTGCCCGAGTGGAGCGAGGAGGTCTCCTACGAGGGCGAGCTGTGCGTGGTGATCGGCCGGATCTGCAAGGACGTGCCCGCCGAGAAGGCCGCGGACGTCATCTTCGGGTACACGGTGGGCAACGACTTCACGGCCCGGGACAAGCAGCGCACGGACCTCCAGTGGGCGCGCGCCAAGTCCTTCGACACCTCCAAGCCGCTCGGGCCGTGGATCGAGACGGACCTCGACGTCGAGGACCTCCGCCTCACCACGGCCCTCAACGGGGTGACCAAGCAGGACGGCACCACCGCCGACATGGTGTTCGGGGTCAACGAGCTCGTCGCCGCCGTCTCCGCCGCGTTCACCCTCCTTCCCGGCGACGTCATCATGACCGGGACGCCCGCCGGCGTCGGCCTCGTGCGCGACGGCGACCGCGTCGAGGTCGAGATCGAGGGCCTGGGCACGCTCGCCAACCCCGTCGTCCGCCGGTAGCTGCCCCGGACCGGGATCTGGAAGTCACCTTCTGGGAGTCACCTTCTGAAGGTCACCTCCTGCGGGCTGCCACTCGCGGGACCTGACCTTCAGAAGCTGACCCTCAGGATCTGACCTTCAGGAGGTGCCCTTCAGGACCTGACCTTCAGAAGGTGCCCTTCAGAAGGTGCCTCTCAGGAGGCCGCGGCGGGACGCCCCTAGAATGGGGAGCACTATGACTTCCTCGCCCGCTGAGCCCCTGCTCGATCCCGCCTCGATCCCGTCCGTCCTGCCCGACACCCCCGTGCGGGTGCGCTTCTGCCCGTCCCCGACGGGGACCCCGCACGTCGGCATGGTCCGCACCGCCCTGTTCAACTGGGCCTATGCCCGCCACACGAGCGGCACGTTCGTGTTCCGCATCGAGGACACCGACGCGCAGCGCGACACCGAGGAGAGCTACCAGCAGATCGTCGAGGCGCTGCGCTGGCTGGGCCTCACGTGGGACGAGGGCATCGACGTGGGCGGCCCGCACGAGCCGTACCGCCAGTCCCACCGCCTCGACCTCTACACGGACGTGGCGACCAAGCTCAAGGACGCCGGCTTCCTCTACGAGTCGTTCTCGACCCCGGACGAGATCGAGGCCCGCCACCGGGCCGCCGGCCGCGACCCCAAGCTCGGCTACGACAACTCGGACCGCGACCTCACCGACGAGCAGAAGGCGGCCTTCCGCGCCGACGGCCGCGAGCCCGTCCTGCGGTTCCGCATGCCGGACGAGGACGTGGTCTTCAACGACCTCATCCGCGGGGAGATCCGCTTCAAGGCCGGCTCGGTCCCGGACTTCGTGGTGGTCCGCGCGGACGGCTCCCCGCTCTACACGCTCGTGAACCCGGTCGACGACGCGCTCATGGGCATCACCCATGTGCTGCGCGGGGAGGACCTCCTCTCCTCGACCCCCCGCCAGGTCGCCCTCTACCATGCGCTGCACGCGGTCGGCGTGGCGAGCTACATGCCGCTCTTCGGCCACCTGCCCTACGTCATGGGGGAGGGCAACAAGAAGCTCTCCAAGCGCGACCCGCAGTCGAACCTGTTCCACCACCGTGACCGCGGCTTCATCCCCGAGGGCCTGCTGAACTACCTGGCGCTGCTGGGCTGGTCGCTGTCCGCCGACGAGGACATCTTCACCGTGGACCAGCTCGTGCAGCACTTCGACATCGCGGACGTGCTGCCCAACCCGGCGCGGTTCGACCAGAAGAAGGCCGAGGCCATCAACGGCACGCACGTGCGCATGCTCGAGCCCGCCGACTTCCGCGACCGCCTCGTGCCCTACCTCCGCGCCGCCGGACTCGTGGGGGAGACCCTCACCCCGCGCCAGGAGGAGATCCTCACCGAGGCCGCCCCCCTGGTCCAGGAGCGCATCGCCCTCCTCGGCGAGGCGCCGGAGATGCTCGGCTTCCTCTTCACCGGAGATTCCGACATCACGGTCGCCGACGACGCGCTCAAGGGCATGCCGGCGAACCTCCCCGAGGTGCTCGACGCCGCCCTCGCCGCGCTCGAGCCGCTCGCCGACTGGACGGCGGAGGCCATCCAGGACGCCCTCCGCGCCGCCCTCGTCGACGGACTGGGCATCAAGCCCCGCCTGGCCTTCGGTCCGGTCCGCACGGCCATCTCCGGCCGCCGGATCTCCCCGCCGCTCTTCGAGTCGATGGTCATCCTCGGCAAGGACTCCTCGCTCGCGCGCCTCAAGGCCTTCCGTGGCTGAGCTCACCGTCACTGCCTCTGACGAGGCAGCCGCGACGCACGACGGCGGGTCCGCACCCGCCGTCGTGCGTGCGGCTCCCGCGGCGGGCACCGCCCTCGTGAAGGGGGTCCTGCTCGACATCGACGAGACGCTCGTGGACCTCGAGGGCGCCATGGACCGTGCGCTGCGCGAGGTGAGCGCCGCGCTGCTGCCGGGACTGGACGAGGCGGGATGGACCACGTTCTGCCGGATCTTCACCCGCGGCTCGGACGACATCTACGAGCGGTACGTGGCACGCGAGATCACCTTCGCCCAGCAGCGCGTGCTGCGCGCCGAGCGCTGCCTCGCCCAGTTCGGGCGCGCCTTCGCCTCGGATGCCGAATCCGCGGCCTGGCTCGAGGCCTACGAGACCGCCCAGCCCACCTACG
The DNA here is from genome assembly GCF_054063535.1 of Sinomonas sp. RB5. NCBI lineage: Bacteria > Bacillati > Actinomycetota > Actinomycetes > Micrococcales > Micrococcaceae > Sinomonas > Sinomonas sp. RB5. Next base: position 169,817 of record NZ_JBSSGJ010000007.1, on the reverse strand, counting down.
TCCGCGCGTTCGACGACGTGGAGCCCCTCCTCGACGCCCTCGATGCGGCAGGGATCGCCTACGGGGCCGTGAGCAACAACGTGCACGACTACCAGCGCGCCAAGCTCGACACGGCCGGCCTCCAGCGCATCGGCATCCTCGTGGGCATCGACGCCGTCGGGGTGGCCAAGCCGGATCCCGCGATCTTCCACGAGGGACTGCGCCTGCTGGGGACCGGCGCGCACGAGACCGTGTACATCGGAGACAACCCTGCGCATGACGTCATCGGCGCTGCCGCGGCGGGCCTGCGGGGGATCTGGCTCAACCGCCGGTCCGCCGTCCTGGACCCGGCCATGGCGCGGTCCGTGCCGGATCAGGTCACCGGACTCGGGCAGATTCCGGCGCTCCTGGGCCTCGGCTGACGACGCCGGCACGGGCCCTCGGCCCAGCCGCTCGCCGATTTGTGGCGTGCGGGAGCTTCGGGTAAAGTAATTACTCGTGCTGAGGGGCACGGAGCGAATCGGAGAGATCCGGTGAGCACGTCCCGGAAGACACGGTGGGATATGGTGTAATTGGCAACACTACGGTTTCTGGTACCGTCATTCTAGGTTCGAGTCCTGGTATCCCAGCTCTGGAAGTCCTGCCCGGCAGGACCGAAGGATCGCTCATCTCTGAGCACGGTAAAGTACCACGGCCCCATCGTATAGCGGCCTAGTACGCCGCCCTCTCACGGCGGTAACGCGGGTTCGAATCCCGCTGGGGTCACTGAAGGTCCGGCAGCGCCGGGCCTTCGACAATGCCATCCACTGCGGATGGCCGGAGCGCACGCCATTTCGGCGGGCGCAGTGCGAGGCCCCATCGTATAGCGGCCTAGTACGCCGCCCTCTCACGGCGGTAACGCGGGTTCGAATCCCGCTGGGGTCACCTCAAGGAGGGCCCGGTCTTCGGACCGGGCCCTTTCTGCATTCCCGAAACTGCATTCCCGAATCTGCAGGCCGGAATGCTGCAGGCCTGCTGCAGGCCCCGGAAGGGCGTCAGCCGAACGCGGCCTCGACCTTCTGGAGGGTGCGGAGGTTGCGCGTGGTCGTGGTGGCCTTGAAGACGGGCTTGGCCGTCGCCTTCGACAGCGGCGCGTCGAGGGTCGAACCCTTGGGGCAGCGCCACGCGAGGGCCACCGGTCCCAGGCGGACGTGGGCGCCGTCCTCGGCCGCTCCGCCGGAGCCCTCGGCATCGAGGAGCGCCACGAGCCTGTCGAGCGCGGCCGGATCCGAGGATAGCGTGACGTACGCGTGCACGTCGGGATCGTCAGAGGGGTACGGGCACGAGCGGACTAGCGCCTCGACGTCCTGCCGCGCGAGCACGATCACCCAGGCGTCGTACCCGAAGGCCGCGCGCAGGGTCTCCTCGATGCGGTCTTTGAGCGTGGCCCCATCCAGGTCGGTGGACAGCACGGCGTTCCCGCTCGCGAGCAGCGTCTTCACGCCGCTCACCGGCAGGGCGCTGAGGGCCTCGCGCAGCTCGGCCATCCTGATGGTGATGCCGCCGACGTTCACGCCGCGCAGGAACACCGCGAATTCGGCCACAGGCCCTCCGCCCGCTCCGGTGGTGGATCCGGGTCGGCTAGTCGTTGCCCTTGCGCAGGGCCTCGGTCAGCAGCCGTCCGGCGTTGCAGATGACCTCAGCATGCTGGCGGCCCGGCTGGCGGGTCAAGCGCTCGATCGGGCCGGAGATGGACACCGCGGCGATCACCCTGCCGGAGGGCCCGCGCACCGGGGCGGAGACCGAGGCGACCCCCGGCTCGCGTTCGCCGAGCGACTGGGCCCAGCCCCGGCGTCGGACGCCGGCGAGCACGGTGGGGCTGAACCGGGCGTTGTGGAGCCCCTCGAGGAGCCGGTCGTGGTCCTCCCAGGCGACGAGGATCTGGGCCGCGGAGCCGGCCTTCATGCTCAGCTGCGTGCCCACGGGGATCGTGTCGCGCAGGCCCACGGGGCGCTCCGCGGACGCCACGCACACGCGCCAGTCACCCTGGCGGCGGAAGATCTGCGCGCTCTCGCCCGTCGCGTCGCGCAGCTGCATCAGGATGGGGCCCGCTGCCGCGATGAGCCGGTCCTCCCCGGCGGCGGAGGCGAGCTCGACGAGGCGGGACCCGAGCACGAACCGGCCCTGCATGTCCCGGGCCACGAGGCGGTGGTGCACGAGGGCAAGGGCCAGGCGGTGCACCGTCGGACGGGCCAGGCCCGTGGCCGCCACGAGCTGGGCGAGCGTGGTGGGGCCCGCCTCGAGCGCATCGAGTACGAGGGCGGCCTTGTCGATCACACCGACGCCACTAGTATTGTCCATAGGTTGATATTGGCGTCTCAATATCTGAGATGCAAGTCGGCGGGGTGGCCAGCGCGGCCCGACCGCTGGTCCACTGGGTACAAGGCAGCCGGGATGGTGGCCAGACGGGCGCTGGCCGGACCAGTGCCCGGTCATCAACACTGGCACGAGTCGGAGGGAGCAGGCCGTGGGACGCACACTGGCCGAGAAGGTCTGGGACGCGCACGTGGTGCGCAAGGGCGAGGAAGGGCAGCCTGATCTGCTCTACATCGACCTCCACCTCGTGCACGAGGTCACGTCCCCGCAGGCGTTCGAGGGCCTCCGCCTCGCCGGGCGGCGTCTGCGCCGCCCGGACCTGACGATCGCCACCGAGGACCACAACACGCCCACGATCGACATCGACAAGCCGATCGCTGATCCGACGAGCCGCACCCAGATCGAGACGCTGCGGACCAACTGCGCCGAGTTCGGGGTGCGCCTGCACTCGCTCGGCGACAAGGAGCAGGGCATCGTGCACGTCGTCGGGCCCCAGCTCGGGCTCACGCAGCCGGGCCTGACCATCGTGTGCGGCGACTCGCACACCTCCACCCACGGCGCTTTCGGCGCCCTCGCGATGGGCATCGGCACGTCCGAGGTCGAGCACGTCATGGCGACCCAGACGCTGCCGCTGAAGCCGTTCAAGACGATGGCCGTCACGGTGGAGGGCACGCTCAAGCCCGGCGTGAGCAGCAAGGACATCATCCTCGCCGTCATCGCCAAGATCGGCACCGGCGGGGGCCAGGGGTACGTCCTCGAATACCGGGGATCAGCGATCCGCGCGCTGTCGATGGAAGCCCGCATGACGATCTGCAACATGTCGATCGAGGCCGGCGCCCGTGCCGGGATGGTCGCCCCGGACGAGACCACCTACGCCTTCATGAAGGGCCGCCCCCACGCCCCGCAGGGCGCAGACTGGGACACGGCGGTCGAGTACTGGGACACCCTCCGCACCGATGACGACGCCGTGTTCGACGCCGAGGTCTTCCTCGACGCCGACGAGCTCGAGCCGTTCGTCACGTGGGGCACCAATCCCGGCCAGGGCGTGTCCCTCTCCCAGTCCGTGCCGGACCCGGAGAAGATGGCGGACGAGAACGCCAAGGCCAACGCCCGCCGCGCCCTGGAGTACATGGGCCTCGCCGCGGGCACGCCGATGAAGGACATCCGGGTCGACACCGTCTTCCTCGGCTCCTGCACCAACTCGCGCCTGGAGGACCTGCGCGCCGCCGCCGAGATCGTCCGCGGCCGCACGAAGGACCCGAACGTGCGGATGATGGTGGTCCCCGGCTCTGCCCGGGTGCGCCTCGAGGCCGAGGCCGAGGGCCTGGACAAGGTCTTCACCGAGTTCGGGGCCGAGTGGCGCTTCGCCGGCTGCTCGATGTGCCTGGGCATGAACCCTGACCAGCTCCAGCCGGGGGAGCGGTGCGCGTCCACCTCGAACCGCAACTTCGAGGGCCGCCAGGGCAAGGGCGGGCGCACCCACCTCGTCTCGCCCGTCGTCGCGGCCGCCACCGCGGTCCGCGGGACCCTCTCGTCCCCGTCGGACCTCGACCCCGTCCCCGCGGACACCGCCGCCGGCGCGGCCGCCTAAGGAAGGACCAGCCATGGAGAAGTTCACCACCCACACCGGCATCGGCGTGCCGCTGCGCCAGTCCAACGTCGACACCGACCAGATCATCCCGGCGGTGTTCCTCAAGCGCATCACCCGCACGGGCTTCGAGGACGCCCTCTTCGCCTCCTGGCGCAAGGACGAGTCCTTCATCCTCAACCAGGCCCCCTTCGATGCCGGCTCGGTGCTCGTGGCCGGCCCGGACTTCGGCACCGGCTCCTCCCGCGAGCACGCCGTCTGGGCGCTGAAGGACTACGGCTTCAAGGTGGTCCTCTCCTCGCGGTTCGCGGACATCTTCCGCGGCAACTCGGGCAAGCAGGGCCTCCTGGCCGCCGTCGTGGCCCAGGACGACATCGAGCTCATCTGGAAGGAGCTCGAGAACCACCCCGGCACCCAGATCACGGTCGACCTCACCTCCAAGACCGTCACGTGCGCCACCATCGTCGCGCCGTTCGAGATCGACGACTACACGCGCTGGCGGCTGCTCGAGGGCCTCGACGACATCGGCCTGACCCTCCAGCACGAGGACGCCATCACCGCCTACGAGGCAGAGCGGCCCTCTTTCAAGCCCACCACCCTCCCAGCCAAGGCCTGAGGGGCCGACGCGCCACGAAGCTCGCCCCGGGGTTTTCGCTGCCCCGGGCGCGAGCTTCTATGCTTAGCAGGGTCTCCGCACGGGCGGGGCTGCAGGAGGGCTATGGGGGCCAGTGAGGAAAAGGTGCGCATGAGCAGTGTTCTGACCATCCGGGGCGGCATCCCCCTTACGGGCAAGGTGACGGTCCGGGGCGCGAAGAACCTCGTCCCCAAGGCCATGGTGGCGGCGCTGCTGGGCAACGAGCCGTCCAGGCTCCGCAATGTGCCGGAGATCCAGGACGTCGACATCGTCACGAGCCTCCTCCAGCTGCACGGCGTCGCGGTCGAGCGGGACGCCACGACGGGGGACCTCACCCTCGATCCCACCAATGCCAAGACCGCCAGGGTCGCCGACATCGACGCCCACGCCGGCGACTCCCGCATCCCGATCCTGCTCTGCGGGCCGCTCATCCACTCGATCGGGGAGGCCTTCATCCCCGACCTCGGCGGCTGCCGGATCGGCGACCGCCCCATCGACTACCACCTCGACGTCCTGCGCCAGTTCGGCGCCGTCGTCGACAAGCGCCCCGGCGGCATCAGCATCTCTGCGCCGCGCGGGCTCAGGGGCGCCAAGATCACCCTCCCGTACCCGAGCGTGGGGGCCACCGAGCAGGTGCTCCTCACCGCGACGCGCGCCGAGGGCGTCACCGAGCTCAAGGGCGCGGCCATCGAGCCCGAGATCATGGACCTCGTCGCGGTGCTGCAGAAGATGGGCGCGATCATCGCCGTCCTCAACGACCGCACCATCCGCATCGAGGGCGTGCCCGAGCTCGGCGGCTACACCCACCGCGCCCTCTCCGACCGCAACGAGGCAGCATCGTGGGCCTCGGCCGCCCTGGCGACCCACGGCGACATCTTCGTCGAGGGCGCGAGCCAGCGCGACATGATGACCTTCCTCAACGTCTACCGCAAGCTCGGCGGGGGCCTCTCGATCGAGGACGAGGGCATCCGGTTCTTCCACCCGGGCGGCAAGCTCTCGCCGCTCGTGCTCGAGACCGATGTCCACCCCGGCTTCATGACCGACTGGCAGCAGCCGCTCGTCGTCGCCCTGACCCAGGCCGAGGGCGTGTCGATCGTGCACGAGACCGTGTACGAGAACCGCTTCGGCTTCACCGAGGCCCTGGGCCGCATGGGTGCGACCATCCAGCTGCACCGCGAGTGCCTCGGGAGCGTGCCCTGCCGCTTCGGCCAGCGGAACTTCCTGCATTCGGCGGTCATCTCGGGCGCCACGCCGCTGCACGGCGCCGACTTCGACGTCCCCGACCTCCGCGGCGGCTTCAGCCACCTCATCGCCGCGCTCGCGGCCGACGGCGTCTCCCGCGCCACCGGGGTGGGCGTCATCCGCCGCGGGTACGAGTACTTCACCGAGAAGCTCGGCGCACTGGGCGCCGACTTCGACCTCGAGGAGGGCCAGTGAGCCGCGCCCCGAAGACGGCCCTGAGGGAGAGTGCCGGCGAGCGCATCGCGTTCGCGATCGCCGGCGCCGTGGTCCGGCCCCTCCTGAACCTGCTGATGCGCAAGGAGTGGCGCGGCACCGAGAAGCTCGTCGGGCTCCCCGGCCGCGGCGGCTTCATCGCCTGCGTGAACCACTGCACGGAGATCGATCCGCTCACCGTGGGGCACATGCTCTACAACCAGGGGCGGCCGCCGCACTTCCTCGCCAAGGCCGGCCTGTTCAAGCCGCCGGTGCTGGGCCAGATCATGAGGGGCACCAAGCAGATCCCCGTGGACCGCGGGGGCACCGGGGCGGGCACCTCCCTCGAGGTCGCCCGCGAGGTCATCGACGAGGGCGGCGCGATCATCGTCTACCCCGAGGGCACCCTCACCCGCGATCCCGGGCTGTGGCCCATGAAGGGCCACACAGGGGCCGCCCGGCTCGCCCTCAAGACCGGCGCCCCGGTGATCCCGATCGCCCACTGGGGGGACCACGAGCTGTTCCCGCGCTACGCCAAGCGGCTCTATCCCTTCCCGCGCAAGAAGGCCGTGGTCCTCGTCGGGGATCCGGTGGACCTGTCCGATCTCATCGGGCGACCGCTGGACAAGACCACCCTCCTCGAGGCCACCGAGCGCATCATGGACGCGATCACCGGACTGCTCGCGGAGCTCCGCGGCGAGCAGCCCCCGGCCCAGCGGTGGGACCCGGCCCAGCACCAGCAGAGCCTCCACGGGCGCGACGTCGAGCGCGGCGGGGCCTGAGGGTGGCCGCAGAGCATCAGGGCCGCGAGCCGCTCGAACGCATCGCGGTCATGGGCGCCGGCAGCTGGGGGACCACCTTCGCCAAGGTCCTCGGCGACGCCGCGGAACACCACAGCAGCCGGCGCTCGATCCGGCTGTGGGGCCGCAGCCCAGAGGTGGTCGCCGACGTTGCCAGGCACCGGAACACCCGGTACCTCGGGGACATCGCCCTGCCCGCGGCCATCACCGCGACCCTGGACCCGGCCGAGGCGCTCGAGGGGGCACAGCTCGTGGTCCTCGCCGTGCCCGCGCAGTCCCTGCGCGCCCAGCTCACCGCCTGGAACGCGCACGTGCCGCGCGGCGCCGTCGTCCTGTCCCTCATGAAGGGGCTCGAGCTCGGCACCGACAAGCGGATGAGCGAGGTCATCGCCGAGGTCACGTCCCTGCCGGCCGAGCAGATCGCCGTGCTCTCCGGGCCCAACCTCGCCATGGAGATCGCGCGCTCCCAGCCCACGGGCGCCGTCGTGGCGTGCACGGACCACGGGACCGCGCAGTGGATCGCCGAGGCCTGCACCGCGCCGTACTTCCGCCCCTACATGAGCACGGACGTGACCGGGGTCGAGATCGGCGGCATCGTCAAGAACGTGATCGCCCTCGCCGTCGGGATCTGCGAGGGCAAGGAGATGGGCGACAACACGAAGGCCACCGTCATCACCCGGGGCCTGGCCGAGACCACCCGGCTCGCCGTGGCGCTCGGGGCAGACCTCACCACCATGTCCGGGCTCGCCGGGCTGGGCGACCTCGTGGCCACCTGCTCGTCCAAGCTCTCCAGGAACCACACCGCCGGGCGGCTGCTGGGGCAGGGGCTCGACGCCGAGGCCGTCGGCGCCCGCATGACCCAGGTGGCGGAAGGCATCAAGTCCGCCCCCGCCGTGCTCGAGCTCGCCCAGCGCCTCGGGGTGGACATGCCCATCACGGCCGGAGTCGTGGCCGTCCTGCGCGGCGAGCTGCCGGTGGGGAAGCTCGAACCGCTGCTGCTCGCGCGGCAGCTCAAATCAGAAGGCGACTAAGCGTGACAGAGACCAGGAAGACCCGCGTTGCCCTCCTCTTCGGCGGCCGCTCGAGCGAGCACGCCGTGAGCTGCGTGACCGCGGCGGGCGTCATGGGTGCGATCGACACGGACAAGTACGAGGTGGTGCCGGTCGGCATCACCCGGGCGGGGCAGTGGGTCCTTTCCCAGGGCGACTGGCACCAGTGGGCGCTCAATGCGGGGCAGCCGCCGGAGGTGGAGGCCAGCGCGGCCACGGTCCGGCTCGCCGAGGCCGATGGCTCCGCGCGCCTCATCGTCGCCGAGCCCAACCAGGTGCCCCGCGAGCTCGGCGACGTCGACGTCGTCTTCCCGCTCCTGCACGGCGCCTTCGGCGAGGACGGCACGATCCAGGGCCTCCTCGAGCTCGCCGACGTGCGGTACGTGGGCGCCGGCGTCCTCGCCTCCGCCGTGGGGATGGACAAGCACTTCATGAAGGTCGCCTTCGAGGCGGCCGGCCTCGCCGTCGGCCCGTACACGACGGTGACCGACAAGCAGTGGCGCCGCGACCCGCAGGAGGTGCGCGACGCCGTCGACCGCCTCGGCTACCCCGTGTTCGTCAAGCCCTGCCGCGCTGGCTCGTCGGTGGGCATCTCCAAGGTGGACCGCCCGGAGGACCTCGACGCCGCGATCGCCGAGGCGCGCCGGCACGACCTCCGCCTCGTCATCGAGGCCGCGATCGCGGGCCGGGAGATCGAGTGCGGCGTGCTCGAGGGCCGCGGCTGCGATGCGCCCCGGACGTCACTGCCGGGCGAGATCGTGGTCCAGGGCGGTGCGCACACCTTCTATGACTTCGCGGCGAAGTACGTCGAGAACGACGCGGCCTCGCTCTCATGTCCGGCGGACCTGCCGCCGGAGGCGATCGAGAAGGTGCGCGAGCTCGCCGCGACCGCGTTCGACGCCGTCTCCGCCGAGGGCCTCAGCCGCGTGGACTTCTTCTACACGCCCGAGGGCGAGTTCGTCATCAACGAGATCAACACCATGCCCGGGTTCACCCCGATCAGCATGTACCCGGCGATGTGGGCGGCGACGGGGCTGGGCTACCGGGAGCTGATCGACGAGCTCATCCAGCTCGCCCTCGACCGTCCCACCGGCCTGCGGTAGCGGCCGCGCCGGCAGGCGCGGCTCAGCCCTTCGCCGGCAGCGTGGCCAGGTCCTCCTGGCCCACGCAGTGGCGGGTGGCCGGGATCTTCGCCACGGCCGGGGACAGGCTCGCCAGAACAGTCGCGGAGCTTGCCCGGCTCGCATCGAGCAGCAGTTCCGTGGCCGGCTCCCGGCCGAATGTGGTGAGCGTGTAGGTGCCCCCGTCGCCGGCCCCGGCCGCGCCGCCCGCCGCCGCTCCCGGCGAGGACGCGCCTGGCGTCGCGGGGGAGTCCTGCCTGATCACCCAGTCGACGCCGTTGACGCTCACGCACCGGTCCGTCGTGGGACCCGGCGAGGGCACGCCGCAGCGGAGCACGACGGCGGCCGGGTCGCCCCACGCCGCTGTCGCCTGGCTCGTCGTGGTGCGCAGCTGGGCATCGCCGATCGTGTCCGGGAGGGCCAGCATGAGCGGGGCGCACGCAGGGTTGGCCGCGTCCGCGGCCGGCTGCACGGAGACCGGGGCGGAGCACCCGGCCAGCGCGGCGACGAGGCCGACGAGCGCCGCCGGGATGCCGTACCGGGCTGCGCGGGCGTGGCTTCGTGCGGACATGCTTCTCCATCCGGGCGGGGCTAGGGGGTTCCTCCAGACTACCGCCGCCCGCGCCGATAGGCTGGGTCCGTGACCGATTCCCAGCGCCTGGCGGCGCGCGTGAACGAGGTGAGCGAGCGGGAGCTGCTCGAGCGGATCTTCCCCCGGCTGGCGGTCCTCGGATCGCCGATCCTCGGCCCGGGGGACGACGCCGCCGTGCTCGCGGCCCCGGACGGCCGGGTGGTGGTCAGCACGGACACGCAGACCGAGGGACAGGACTTCCGGCTCACCTGGCCCAACGGGTACCGGACCGCGGGCGCGGACGTGGGCTGGAAGGCCGCGGCCCAGAACCTCAGCGACATCAATGCCATGGGCGCGGTCGCGACCGGCATGGTGGTGAGCCTGACCCTGCCGGCGGAGACCGAGGTGGCCTGGGTCGAGGGCCTCGCCGACGGGCTCGTCGAGGCCATCGTGGGGCTCGGAGCCCCTGGCTGCACCGTCGCCGGCGGCGACCTCGGCCTCGGCGGCGAGCTCTCGGTGACCGTCACAGTCCTCGGAAGCCTCGAGGGGCGCGCCCCCGTGCTGCGCTCCGGCGCCCGGCCCGGGGATGTCGTGGCCGTCGCCGGGAAGCTCGGCACAGCGGCCGCCGGGCTCGCCCTGCTCGAGCACGGGCCGCGGTACGCCGGCCTCGGCGAGGAGGCCCGCGGCGTCATCCGCGCCTTCTGCCGCCCGCAGCCGCCGCTTGCCGCAGGCCCCGCCGCCGCACGCGCCGGCGCCACCGCGCTCATGGACCTCTCCGACGGCCTGCTCAAGGATGGGGACCGCCTGGGACGGGCGAGCGGCGTCGTGCTCGACCTCGACCCGGCCGTGCTCGCGGCCCACGCGGCGCTCCTGGCCGGCCCGGCCGCGGCCGTGGGAGCGGAGCCCCTGCGGTGGGTGCTGGGCGGGGGAGAGGACCACGGCCTGCTCGCGGCGTTCCCGCCCTCTTCACAGCTGCCTGAAGGATTCACTGCGATAGGCTCGGTGGTGCCTCCGGCCGGCGGGCCGGGTGGGGTGGCCATCGGCGGGCGCCCCGCGGAACCGAGCGGATGGGACCACTTTGCACGCTAAGATCGCCTCGAACGCCGCTGCGATGCGGCGGTGGCTCGCCGACGCGGAGACCGCGCTCGCCAACCACAGCGACCGGCTCAACGCGATCAACATCTTCCCCGTGGCCGACGGCGACACCGGCACGAACCTGTACCACACCGTCCGTGCGGCCTCCACTGCCGCGGCCTCGACCGAGGGCACCGATCTCGGTCTGCTCCTCGGCGCCGCCGGCCAGGCCGCCATGGAGGAGGCCTGGGGCAACTCCGGCACCCTCTTCGCCGTCTTCCTCGACGCCTTCGCGGCGTCGCTGGCCGGCCACACGAGGCTCAGCGCCCCGCTGCTGGCCCGCGCCCTCCACCGTGCCCAGATCCGCGCATGGTCCGCGCTCAGCGAGCCCGTGGGCGGAACGATGCTCAGCGTCCTCGAGGCCGCCGCCGAGGGCGCTGCCGCGGCCGTCAGCGCCGAGGCCCACGAGGACAGCAACCTCGCGCTCGCGGCGGCGCTGGACGGCGCGGTCGAGGCCGCCCTCGGCGCCGTCGTCGAGACCGAGGCCCAGCTGGGCGTCCTGACGAGCGCGCGCGTGGTCGACGCCGGCGGCGTGGGCCTGCTCCTCGTCCTCGCCGCGCTGCGCACCACGGTCCTCGGCGAGGGCATCCCGGAGGACACCCTCGAGACGCTCCACGGCTTCAGGGTCCAGGACCCCCACATCCACGCTGCCCAGCCCGAGGCGCTCGGCGTCGAGATCATGTGCACGATCCAGCTCAGCCCGCTCGACGCCGCGGTGCTGCGCCAGCGGCTCGACGAGATCGGCGAGTCGGTCATCATGAGCCCGGTCGGCGCGTTCGACGACGAGGCGGGCCTGTGCCGCTGGCGCGTGCACGTCCACGTCGTGGACCCGGATGCCGCCGTCAGCCTCATCCGGCAGATCGGCGAACCGGAGCGCGTCGCGTTCACCGAGCTGCGCTCGCAGGGCCCGGGCACCAGCACGGAGGACTCCGCCGGGCAGATCACCGAGGGCAGCCGGCGTGGCCACTGAACGCGATCGGGACCTCACCCGGCTCGTGGGAGGCGCCTCCGCGAAGAAGCTCAAGGACCACCTCGGCCTGGTGACCGCGGGCGACCTGCTTGACTACTTCCCACGGCGGTACGCCGAACGCGGGGAGCTGACCAGCATCGCCGGGCTGCCGCTCGACTCGGACGTGACCCTGCTGGCGCGCGTGGTGAAGGCCACGAGCAGGAAGATGGCCACGCGCAAGGGCACCATCACCGACGTCGTGGTGACCGACGGCGCCGAGGGCGCCCTCGACACGATCAGCCTGACCTTCTTCAACAGCTTCGCGGCCTCGCGGCAGCTGCGTCCGGGGACGGTGGCGATGTTCTCCGGCCGCGTGGGCTCCTACCGGGGACGCCTCCAGCTGACCAACCCCGACTACGTCCTCCTCGACGCCGAGGCCGAGGACGGCGCGAGCGCCGAGGAACTGGCCGGCAAGCCCATCCCGGTGTACCCCGCCACGGCGAAGCTGCCGAGCTGGCGCATCGCCCAGGCTGTCGCGACGGTGCTCGGGCAGGTCGACCTCGAGGGCCTCGAGGACCCGATCCCGCAGCGGCTGCGCGCCGAGTACCGCCTGCCCGGCATCGCAGACGCCTACCGCATGATCCACGTCCCGGCCACGGCCGAGGAGTGGGCCGCCGCCCGGAGGCGGTTCCAGTACGAGGAGGCCCTCGTCCTGCAGACCGCCCTCGCGCGGCGCAAGGCCCAGCACGCCCAGCTCCCGTCCCGGCCGAGCCCCACGCGGCGGGGCGGCCTGCTCGACGCGTTCGACGCCGGGCTGCCGTTCACCCTCACCGAGGGCCAGCGGGAGGTCGGCGAGGTGCTCGCGCACGAGCTCGCCGCCGGGCACCCGATGAACCGGCTCCTGCAGGGCGAGGTCGGTTCGGGCAAGACCGTCGTGGCCCTCCGCGCGATGCTGCAGGTGGTCGACGACGGCGGCCAGGCCGCGCTCCTGGCCCCGACCGAGGTCCTCGCCGCCCAGCACTACGAGTCGATCCGGCGCACGCTCGGCCCGCTCGCCCGGGACGGCATCCTGGGAGCGGCCGACGGCGTCGAGGTGGTCCTGCTCACCGGCAGCCAGAGCGGGGCCGAGCGCAAGAGGTCCCTCCTCGCGGCGGCGAGCGGGGAGGCGGGGATCGTGGTGGGAACCCACGCCCTGCTCTCGGAGCAGGTGCAGTTCGCCGACCTCGGCCTCGTCGTGGTGGACGAGCAGCACCGCTTCGGCGTCGAGCAGCGCGACGCCCTGCGCGCCAAGAGCCTCGCCACCCCGCACCTGCTCGTCATGACCGCGACGCCCATCCCGCGGACCGTGGCCATGACCGTGTTCGGAGACCTCGAGACCTCGATGCTGCGCGAACTGCCCGCAGGCCGCGCCCCGATCGCGACCCACGTGGTGGGCCTGGCCGAGAACCCCTCGTGGGAGCGGCGCATCTGGGCCCGCGCCCGCGAGGAGATCGACGCCGGACGCCAGGTCTACATCGTCTGCCCGACCATCGGAGAGTCGGGCGACGACGAGGGCGACCTCGAGGCGCTCGACGAGGCGACCTGGGGCGGGACCGCGCTCGGTCCGTCCGAGGAGCCCAGCCCCGCCGCCTCGGTCGCGGCCACCCTGGAGCAGCTGGCCGGCGAGAGCGCCCTCGCGGGCACCCGGATCGCGGCCCTCCATGGCCGGCTCGACGGCGCCCAGAAGGCCTCGGCGATGGAGGGCTTCGCCGCGGGGACCACGGACCTGCTCGTCGCGACCACCGTCATCGAGGTCGGAGTCGACGTCCCGAACGCGACCCTCATGGTGATCCTCGACGCGGACCGCTTCGGCATCGCCCAGCTGCACCAGCTGCGGGGGCGCGTGGGCCGCGGCGGCCACGCGGGCACGTGCCTGCTCGTCACCTCGCTCGAACCCGGGCACCCGAGCAGGGAACGCCTCGACGCCGTGGCCGCGAGCACCGACGGGTTCGTCCTGGCCCAGAAGGACCTCGAGCACCGGCGGGAGGGCGACATCCTCGGCGCGTCCCAGTCCGGGAGGCGCTCGACCCTGCGGCTCCTGCGCGTCCTGCGGGACGCCGACGTCATCGAGCGCGCCCGCGCCGACGCCCTCGGCATCGTGGCCGAGGACCCGGGCCTCGAAGCGCACCCCGCGCTGAAGACGGCGATCGACGCATACCTGGAACCGGAGAAGGAGGTGTTCCTCGAGCGTGGCTGAGACGACTCGGGCCGCCCGATGAGCAGGATCATCGCGGGCATCATCGGCGGCACCCCCCTGGCCTCGGTGCCCGGATCGGCGACGCGGCCCACCACGGACCGCGTCAAGGAGGCCCTCTTCTCGCGCCTCGACGCGCTGGGCGTCCTCGCGCGGGCCCGGGTCCTCGACCTCTATGCGGGCTCCGGCGCCCTCGGAGTGGAGGCCGTGAGCCGAGGGGCCTCCACCGCTGAGCTCGTCGAAGCGGACGCGAAGGCGGTGGGCGTGTGCCAGCGCAACGCCCGGCTCGTCAACGACGCCGTGGGCCGCCGTGCCGTCACCGTGCACCGGGGCAAGGTGGGATCGTTCCTGGACACGACCGGGGCCGGCCGGCACTGGGACCTCGTGTTCATGGATCCCCCGTATCCGCTCGGGGAGGACCAGCTCTCCCGTGTCCTCGAGGCGCTCGCGCCCCACGTGGCCGAGGACGCCCTCATCGTCGTCGAACGCTCGGCCCGCTCGCCCGAGCCGGGCTGGCCCCAGGGCCTGCAGCACTTCGGCGAGCGCAAGTACGGGGAGACGCGCCTCTGGTTCGCGGAGCCCGCGGATCCGGACGCCGCGCCCGCGCCGTCCGGCTCCGCGGAGACCGTGGCGCCATGACGACCCTCATGACGACCCCGCTCTCGGCCGGCCTGCCGGTGCTCGTCCCCGCCGCGGACCTCGCCGCCGCCCCGCAGTGGTGGGAGCTCGTCGCCGCTCTCGCGCCCGTGGGCACGCTCGCCGCCGCGCTGGTTGCGGCCATCGTCGGACTCGGGACCATCCGCCAGCGCTCCTACTCGGACCGCCGCGCGGAGTTCTGGCGGCGGACCGAGTGGGCCCTCGAGGCCTCGACATCCCAGGACCCCCAGCTCGCGGCCATGGGCACCATGGTCCTGGCCAGCCTCGCCAAGAGCGACCTCATTGCCAGCGACGAGGAGCTGCAGCTGCTCGATGCCGTGTGGATCGACCCCATCGCGGAGGCCGAGGAGGCCGGCCTCGACGAGGAGCTCGGCGACGGCGAGGAGGACGGCTCCGGGGACGCGCCCGGCCCCGAGCGGACGTAGGCCCCAGCGGCCCCGCCGCGCCCCGGCCGAGCAGCGGACCGGCCGCGCGGTGGACGGGCCGCGCCGCCTGCGGCGAGGGCCGTGGACGGCCGGGGGCGGCTGAGGCGATACTGGAAGGGAGCCTGCGGCACAGGCCCTGATCCGCGGGCCCTCCGCGGTCAGGACGGTCAGGCACGAGAAGGAGGAGCCGTGAGCAAGCACGAGGCGCTCCCCGGCGAGGACACGGGGCGGCACACCGGCGAGAAGGCCGGAGAGCGGCGTCCGGGTGCCTCGGACCGCCGGGTCCAGATTGCCGCGGCGAAGCTGCGCGTCGTCCTCGATGAACGGCTCAACCGCCCGACCCCCGAGTGGGTCAAGCGGCTCGCCGAGCAGAAGCTCGCGAGCTGAAGGTCACCCCGCGAGCGGGTCGAGATCGACCCCGCGGACCAGGCGCGTGGGGTGCGGCCCTGCCGCCGGGAGGCCCGCGCTCCAGGACTCGGGCCATGCGCCCGTGAGCCCGATCGCCACGATGTTCCCCGGGAACCTCGCCGTGAACATCTCCGGTTCGGACAGCGCCGCGACCTCCCGGAAGACCGTCCGCATGGCGCCCAGCTGGGACCGAACGAGCGTCAGCGGCGGGTCGTCGCCGATGTTCACCAGCAGCACGCCGCCCGGGGCCAGGAGCTCCGCGGCCTCGGCGTAGAAGGCAGGCTCCGCGAGGTGGGCCGGTGCCTCGGGCCCTGAGAAGATGTCCAGCACGATCACGTCGAACGGCCCCCGCGCGGCGGCCTCCGGAAGCTGCCACCGGGCATCGCCGAGGTGGATGCTCAGATCGGTCCCCGGAGCCAGGGGGAGGCGCTCGAGCACGAAGTCGAGCAGCTCGCGCTCGAGCTCGACCGCCGCCTGGACCGACCCCGGCCGGGTCGCCGCGATGTACCTGGCGAGGGTGAGCGCGCCGGCACCGAGGTGGAGCGCCCGGAGCGGGGCCCCGGCGGGGGCCACAGCGTCGACGACGTTCGCGATCCGGCGCAGGTAGGCGTAGAAGACGTGGCCCGGGCGGGCGAGGTCCACGTGGGACTGCTCGGCGCCGCCGATCGAGAGCACGTACGCACCGGGGACGAGCGGGTCCGGTTCCACGGAAGCGTGCGCGCCGATGCCGCGGAGATACCGGCCCGGGCCGGCCCCGGCCGGCGTCACACGAGCTCCGCGAGCCGCGAGAGCCGGGTGGCAGCCTCGTGCAGGAGCGGCTCCTTCTTGCAGAAGGCGAAGCGCAGGAGCGACCGCGTCCGGCCGGCGCCCTCGGGATGGCAGAAGACGGAGACAGGGATGGCGGCGACGCCCACGAGCTCGGGCAGGCGCCGGGCGAGGTCCACGGCGCTGCCGAACCCGAGCCCCGCGGTGTCCGCCGTGATGAAGTAGGTGCCCTCGGGCCGGTAGACGTCCAGGCCGGCCGCCTCCAGGCCCTGGGCGAGGATGTCCCGCTTGGCCTTCAGCGCCGCGGCGATGCCCTCGAAGAAGCTGTCCGGGTAGCCCAGGCCGAGCGCGACCGCCTCCTGGAACGGGGTCCCGGAGCTGTAGGTGAGGAACTGCTTGATCGTGCGGACGCGCCCCACCAGCTCCTCCGGGCCGGTGACCCAGCCGACCTTCCAGCCGGTGAAGGAGAACGTCTTCCCCGCCGAGGAGATCGTCAGGGTGCGCTCGGCCGCCCCCGGGAGCGACGCGACGGGAACGTGGCGGGGGCCGAACACGAGGTGCTCGTAGACCTCGTCGGTGACGATCACGGCGTCGTGCTCCGCGGCCAGCGCGACGATCCGGGCGAGCACGTCGCGGCCGAACACGGCCCCGGTCGGGTTGTGGGGGTTGTTCACGACGACGACGCGCGTGCGCGAGCCGAACGCTGCCTCGAGCTCGGCCAGGTCGGGCTGGAACGAGGGAGCGCGAAGCGGCACGGTGACGTGCTCGGCGCCGGCGAGGCCGATCATGGCTCCGTAGGAGTCGTAGAACGGCTCGAAGGTGAGGACCTCGTCGCCCGGGCCCGCGAGGGCGAGGATGGCTCCGGCGATGCCCTCCGTCGCGCCGGTGGTGACGATGACCTCGCGCCACGGGTCGAGCGCGATCCCGTAGAAGCGCTCCTGGTGCGCCGCGACCGCCTCCCGCAGCCGCGGGATGCCCTGCCCGGGGGCGTACTGGTTGGCGCCGGAGAGGATCGCGGACCGGGCGGCCTCTGCCATCTCGGCCGGTCCGTCCTCGTCGGGGAAGCCCTGGCCGAGGTTGATCGCGCCGTGCCGGACCGCGAGGCCCGTCATCTCCTCGAAGATGGTCACGCCGAGCCTGCCGTCGGCGCCGAGGACGTTCGCCCCCGCTGCCGTGCGCTGCCACGCCGAGGCGTGCTGTCCTGCTGGTCCCTGCCCTGCGGAAGTCACCCGTCCATGCTATCGGCGCGGGCCACGCCGGTGGCCCCACGCGCCCGCGGCCGGCGAGGGGCCATGCAGTATGTTGGCCGTATGCGACGCGCGGTGTGCCCTGGCTCCTTCGACCCCATCCACAACGGGCATCTCGAGGTCATCGCCAGGGCCGCGAACCTCTTCGACGAGGTCATCGTCGCGGTGTCGACCAACTACGCGAAGAAGTACCGGTTCGGCCTCGAGGAGCGGCTCACCCTGGCCCGTCGGACCCTCGGGGCGATCAGCGGCATCCTCGTCGAGCCGATGGGGGAGGGCCTCCTCGCCGAGTTCTGCCGGGAACGGGGCGCGAGCGCGATCGTGAAGGGGCTCCGTTCGTCGTCCGACTTCGACTACGAGCTGCCGATGGCCATCATGAACCGGCAGCTCACCGGGGTCGAGACCGTGTTCCTCCCCGCTGAGGCCCACTACGTCCACCTCTCCTCGACGCTCGTCAAGGAGGTCCACGATCTCGGCGGGGACGTCGCGGACTATGTGCCCCGGTCGGTCCTCGCGCGGCTCGCCGAAACCCGTCCGCAGCACTGAGGACGCCGCCGGAGCCGCTAGAATGAATGGGCACCGCACGCTGGACACGGTCCCGGTGCGCCGCGGCACTGCTCGTTTTGGGCGTCGATGCCGCAGCGGCTAGGATAGTGTGTCGGTCTATGTTCTACAGGAGTTCTCATTAAGCGCGAAGCACGTTCGCCTTTGATGTTCGACGTCAAGGACCTCGGGCGCAGCCCGGGGAGTATGCGGACCCTTGAGGAGCATGTACCCGCGCCGGGTGAACTCGGCGTGGCGCTCATCGGCGTCAAGGAAGGGTCCCCCGTGGACCTGGACTTGACCTTCGAGTCAGTGCACGAGGGGATCTTGGTCTCGGGGACTGCGCACGTCACGGTAACGGGCGAGTGCGGCCGCTGCCTGGATCCCATCGAGTACGGACTCGACGCCGAGGTGCAAGAGCTTTTCTTCTTCGAGGGCCCGGGGCTCTCGGACGGAGAAGACGATGAAGAGCAACGTCGAGTCGAGCACGATTCCATCGATCTTGAGCCGGTGTTGCGGGACGCAGTGGTACCGCTGCTGCCGTTCCAGCCGGTGTGCCGGGAAGACTGCGAGGGCCTGTGCTCCGAATGCGGAGTGCGTCTTGCGGACGAGCCGGGGCACCACCATGAGGTCGTCGACCCCCGGTGGGCTGCCTTGGCAGATCTGGCGAAGCCAGACCGGCACGACGATGAGTAAGTGTTGGCACTAAGAGAGAAATGAGTTAGCCGTGGCTGTTCCCAAGCGGAAGATGTCTCGCTCGAATACCCGCGCCCGCCGCTCGCAGTGGAAGGCCTCCGTTCCCACGCTGGTCAAGACCGTTGAGAACGGCCGCGTGACGTACAGCCTTCCCCACCAGGCCAAGGTCGTCACCGACTCGGCCGGGACCGAGCTGTTCCTCGAGTACAAGGGCCGCAAGGTCGCCGACGTCTGATCCGGCGGAATCTCGCGCATGAGCCCTCATGACGAGCTTTTGAAGCGTCTCGGCGTCGACATCGACGCCGAGACGCTTCGTCTTGCCCTCACCCACCGTTCCTTCGCCTACGAGAACGGCGGCATTCCGACGAACGAGCGCCTGGAGTTCCTCGGCGACTCGGTCCTCGGCTTTTCCGTCACGGAGCACCTGTACCGGGAGTACCCCGATCTGAGCGAGGGCGACCTCGCGAAGCGGCGTGCCGCCGTCGTGAGCACCCGCGCCCTCGCCTCCATTGCCCGGCGCCTCGGCGTGGGCGAGTTCATCTACCTCGGCCAGGGCGAGAAGGTCACTGGCGGGAAGAACAAGTCCTCGATCCTCGCGGACACGATGGAGGCGCTCATCGGGGCGACCTACATCTCCAACGGGCTCGAGCCGGCGCGCCAGTTCGTCGTCGGCCTCATCGAGCCCCTCCTCGCGGACGCCGCGGTGCTCGGGGCGGGCACGGACTGGAAGACGCACATCCAGGAGCTCGCCGCGAGCCGGCAGCTCGGCCCGATCCACTACGCGGTGGTCGGGGACGGCCCGGACCATGCGCGCACGTACACGGCCACCCTCCTCATCGGCGGCACCGAGTACGGGACCGGCACCGGGAACTCCAAGAAGGAAGCCGAGCAGCAGTCGGCCGCCAACGCCTGGAAGGTCCTCGGGACCGACAGCGCCGCTTCCGCGCAGGCCTGAGCGGCGATGCCGGAACTGCCCGAAGTCGAGGTGGTCCGCCGCGGCCTCGCCTCCTGGGTCGCGGGGCGGACCGTCGAGGCGGTGGACGTGGTGGACGCCCGCTCCGTGCGGCGCCACACCCTCGGGCCCGAGGACTTCCGCGGCCAGCTCAAGGGCGCCCGCGTGCTCGACGCCGTGCGCCGCGGCAAGTACCTCTGGCTGCCGCTGTCAGACCCCGGGGCCAGCCCGCACACGGCGCTCCTCGCGCACCTGGGCATGAGCGGCCAGCTCCTCGTCGAGGAGCCCGAGGCGCCCGACGAGAAGCACCTCAAGGTCCGGCTGACCCTCAGCGACGCCCCCGGCATGCCCCGCGAGCTGCGCTTCGTGGACCAGCGCATCTTCGGCGCCCTCGCCGTCGTGCCGCTGGTCCCCACGGACGACGGCGGCCCCGGCGGCCGCGGCGACTCCGCCCTCGCGCTCATCCCGGGGGAGGCGGCCCATATCGGGCGCGACCCGCTCGATCCGCTCTTCGACCCGGAGGCGTTCCACCGGCGTCTGCGGGCGCGGCGCACGGGCATCAAGCGCGCCCTCCTGGACCAGCGCCTCGTGTCCGGGATCGGGAACATCTACGCCGACGAGGCGCTCTGGGGCGCGCGCCTGCACTACGCGAGGCCGACCGACACGCTCCGCCGCCCCGAGACGGACCGGCTCGTGCATGCCGTGCGGGACGTCATGGGCCGGGCCCTCGTGGCCGGCGGCACGAGCTTCGACTCGCTCTACGTCAACGTCAACGGCGCGTCCGGGTACTTCTCCCGCTCCCTGGACGCCTACGGCCGCGCCGGGCGGGCGTGCCGGCGGTGCGCGGCGGCGGGCGAGGCCGGCATGATCGTCCGGGAGCCGTTCATGAACCGCTCCTCCTACCGCTGCACCCGCTGCCAGCCGGTTCCGCGCAACGCCCGCTGGTAGGCCGGTTCCGTCGGTGTCCGGTGGCACAATGACGGACAACCGCCCCTTCCGCCCGGCCAGCCCAGAGGAGACCCGCAGTCCCTTGCACCTCAAGACCCTGACGATCCGAGGCTTCAAGTCGTTCGCCTCGGCCACGACCTTCGAGTTCGAGCCCGGCGTGACGGCGGTGGTCGGGCCCAACGGCTCGGGCAAGTCGAACGTCGTCGACGCCCTCGCGTGGGTCATGGGGGAGCAGGGCGCCAAGACCCTGCGCGGCGGCAAGATGGAGGACGTCATCTTCGCCGGCACGGCCGGGCGGCCGCCCCTCGGCCGCGCCCACGTCTCGCTCACGATCGACAACGCCGACGGCGCGCTCCCCATCGAGTACGCCGAGGTCACGATCTCGCGGACGCTCTTCCGCTCGGGCGGGTCCGAGTACGCGATCAACGGCAGCCAGTGCCGGCTGCTCGACATCCAGGAGCTCCTCTCCGACTCGGGGCTCGGGCGCGAGATGCACGTGATCGTCGGGCAGGGCCAGCTCGACCGCGTCCTGCACGCGACCCCCGAGGACCGGCGCGGATTCATCGAGGAGGCCGCCGGCATCCTCAAGCACCGCCGGCGCAAGGAGCGCACCGTCCGCAAGCTCGAGGCGATGCAGGCGAACCTCTCCCGGCTCGGCGACCTCACCGCGGAGCTGCGCCGGCAGCTCGGGCCGCTGGGCCGGCAGGCGCAGGTCGCGCGCCGCGCGCAGACCATCCAGGCCGATGTCCGGGACGCCCGCGCCCGGCTCCTCGCGGACGACATCGCCACCCTGCGCACGGCCATGGAGCAGGAGGAGGCGGACCAGGGAGCGCTCGATGCCCGCCGGGCCGCCGTGGAGAGCGGGCTCGACGCCGGCCGCCGCACCCAGGGGGAGGTCGAGCGGTCCGCGGCCGCGGCGACCCCGCGCGTCAATGCCGCCCGCGACGCGTGGTACCGGCTCTCGCAGAGCCGGGAGAGGCTCAGGGCCCTTGCCTCGCTCGCCGACGAGCGCCGGCGCCTGCTCGGATCCTCGGAGCCTCCGGCGCGCGGCCGCGACCCGGAGGCGCTCGAACGTCAGGCGCGCCAGCTGCGCGCCGAGCTCGCGGCCGTAACGGACGTCGTCGAGGTCCGGGTGGAGGGCCTTGCCGAGGCCGAGGACGCGCGGGCGTCGGCCGAGGAGGCGGCCTCTGCCGAGGACCGCCGCCACACCGCCCTCCTGCGCGCCCAGGCCGATCGGCGCGAGGGCCTCGCCCGCCTCGCGGGCCAAGTGGCGGCAGCCCGCAGCCGCGTCGAGTCGGCTGAGGGCGAGGTCGGGCGGCTCCGGGAGACCCTGGCCGGCGCCGCCGAGCGGCAGCGCGCCGCCGCGGCCGAGTACACGGCCCTCGAGTCGCAGATTGCCGGGGTCGAGGCCGGCGAGGAGGACCTCGACACGGCCTACGAGGAGGCCGCCGCCGAGCTCGAGGCGGCCGAGGCGGAGCGCGAGTCCCTCCTCGAGCGCCGCAGGCGCGCCGCCTCGGACCGGCAGGCGCAGGAGGCCCGCATCGAGGCACTCCTGACGGCGTTCAAGGACCGGGACGCCACGGCCTCCGTCGCCGCGTCCGCGGCCGGGGTGCTCGGACGGGTCGCAGACCTGGTCGGCGTCGAGCCGGGGTTCGAGGCCGCCGTCGCGGTCGTCCTCGGGCCCTTCGCCGAGGGCCTGGCGATGGCGGGCGCCCCTGAGGCAGCCGAGGCCCTGGCAGGGCTCAAGGCGGACGACGCCGGGCAGGCGGCCCTGCTGGTCGGCTCGCCAGGGGCGGCCGGGGCGGCGGGGGCGGCAGGGGAGGCGGCCGGGGGCACACCGGCGCTGCCGGCGGGTGCCCGCTGGCTGGAGGACGTCGTCGACCCCGAGCCTGCCGTGGCCGCCGCGGTGTCCAGCCTGCTGCGGGACGCCGCAGCCGTCCCGACCCTCGAGGCCGCGGTCGCGCTCGTCGCCGACCACCCGGGGCTCGCCGCCGCGACGCACGACGGCGACCTGGTCACCGCCGCGGGCCTGCTCGGCGGTTCAGCCGGGGCGCCCTCGACCATCGAGCTGCAGGGGCTCCTCGACGCC
Source organism: Sinomonas sp. RB5 (assembly GCF_054063535.1). Classification (NCBI taxonomy): domain Bacteria; kingdom Bacillati; phylum Actinomycetota; class Actinomycetes; order Micrococcales; family Micrococcaceae; genus Sinomonas; species Sinomonas sp. RB5. The sequence continues at coordinate 147,240 of NZ_JBSSGJ010000007.1, read as the reverse complement.
GCCCGGGACCGTCTCGCTGCCGCCCAGGCGGAGCACGAGCGGTGCGGCTTCGCCCTGGCCGGAGCGCAGGAGCGCGAGCGCGCGGCCCGTGAGCAGGCGGAGGCCGCCCTCGCGGCGCTGCACGACTCGGACGCCCGCTTCGCGGCGGTGGCCGAGAAGCTCGCCGCCCTGGGGACCCAGCTGCGCGGCGCAGAGGCCGAGGAACAGCGCCAGCGCACCGCCCTCGGGACCGCGCTCACCCAGCTCGAGTCCGAGCAGGTCGCGCTCGAGGCGGCCGCCGAACGGCTCGAGCTCGCGGAGGAGGCCCCGGACGCCGAGGAGCCGGACTCCTCCGACCGGGACCGGCTCCAGGCCGAGGCCGCCGCCGCCCGGGCCCGCGAGCTCGAGGCCAGGCTCGCGCTGCGCGCCGCGGAGGAGCAGCACCGCACCCTCGAAGCCCGCGCCCAGTCGCTCGAGCGCGCCGCGGAGTCGGAGCGGCGGGCCGCCGAGGAGGCACGCCGCCGGGCCGAGCGCCGCGCCCGCGAGGCCGCCCGTGCCGGCGCAGTCGCCGCCGCCGCGCGGGAGGGCCTGTCCCGGCTGGACCGCGCGGTCGAGGCGGCCGCGGCCGAGCGTGACGCGGCCGAGGCGCACCGCGCTGAGCTGGACGAGCGCCTCGGTGCCCTGCGTCGCCGCAACGACGAGCTCGCCCGCGAGCTCGCCGACCTCAACGACGCCGCGCACCGCGACGAGCTCGCGCGCGCCGAGCAGCGCCTCCGGCTCGAGGCGCTCGAGGAGCGCGTCGTGGACGAGCTGGGCATGGCCGCCGAGGAGCTCGTGCGCGACTTCGGCCCGCACCGCCCCGTCCCCGTGCCGCGCGAGGAGGGCGGGGACAAGTGGGCCGCGCTCCGCGTCGAGGTGGACGACGAGGGCAACGCGGTCCAGGACGGCGTCCCGTTCGTCCGGGCCGAGCAGGAGAAGCGGCTGAAGAAGGCCGAGCGGGACCTCGCCGCCCTCGGCAAGGTCAACCCGCTGGCCCTCGAGGAGTTCGCGGCCCTCGAGGAGCGCCACCGCTTCCTCGCGGCTCAGCTCGATGACCTGCAGAAGAGCCGCAAGGACCTCCTGCAGATCATCGCGGAGGTGGACGAGCGCGTGCAGCGGGTCTTCGCCGAGGCCTTCTCCGACACCGCGGTCCAGTTCGAGCGGGTCTTCGGCCGGCTCTTCCCCGGTGGTGAGGGCCGGCTGGTCCTGACCGACCCCGAGGACCTCCTCACCACCGGGATCGAGGTCGAGGCACGTCCCGCGGGCAAGAAGATCAAGCGGCTCTCGCTCCTCTCCGGCGGGGAGCGCTCGCTCACGGCCGTGGCCCTCCTCGTGGCGATCTTCAAGGCGCGGCCCTCGCCGTTCTACGTCATGGACGAGGTCGAGGCCGCGCTCGACGACACGAACCTCGGCCGGCTCATCACGATCTTCGAGGAGCTGCGCGAGTCGAGCCAGCTCATCGTCATCACGCACCAGAAGCGCACCATGGAGGTCGCCGACGCCCTGTATGGCGTCTCGATGCGCGGCGACGGCGTCTCGACCGTGATCAGCCAGAAGCTCGACCGCGTCCAGGCCTAGGGCCGCGGGGCCCTGGGAGCGGCGGCGCGGCGGCCGCCCCGGCCGGAGGGCCGCCCTGTGAGAAGCTAGGAACCGTGACAGACCTTTCCGCCCTGCTGCCCGTCATCATCATCGTCGCGATCGTGATCCTCGTCGTCGCCGGGGTCGTCATCGGCCTCGTGAGCGGCCGCCGGAAGAAGATCACCTACACCGGTCCGCGAGACGCCAACGATCAGGTCATCGCCCCGACCCGGCCCGGCGCCTCCACGGCCGAGGAAGCCCCGCCGGGAGGCACCGGCACGCTGCCGCCACCGGCCGAACCCGAGGGCGAGGCGCCCACCGAGGACGTCCTCGACGAGGCCGTCATCGAGCGCGTCCCGACCGAGACGCCCGCTCCGGTGGCGGGCCGGCTCCAGCGCCTGCGCGAGCGGCTCGTCAAGAGCAACAGCCTCTTCGGCAAGGGGCTGCTGGCCCTGCTCTCGAGCGACAGCATCGACGAGAACGTGTGGGACGAGGTCGAGGAGACCCTCCTGCTCGCGGACATCGGCACGGAGCCCAGCCTCGAACTCGTCGACACGCTCCGCGACCGCGTGAAGGTCATGGGCACCCGCAGCCCAGACGACGTCAAGGCCATGCTCCGGGAGGAGCTCATCAAGCTCGTCGATCCCTCCATGGACCGCTCGCTCAAGGTCTCCCGGGCCGACGGCAAGCCCGCCGTGGTGCTCGTGGTCGGCGTCAACGGGGTGGGCAAGACCACCACGGTGGGCAAGCTCGCCCGCGTCCTCGTGGCCGAGGACAAGGACGTCCTGCTCGGCGCCGCGGACACCTTCCGCGCCGCCGCGGCCCAGCAGCTGGCCACGTGGGGCGCCCGCGTGGGCGTGCCGACCGTCAAGTCGGACGTCGACGGCGCCGACCCTGCCTCGGTGGCCTTCGAGGCGGTCAAGGCCGGCATCGAGCAGGAGGTCGACGTCGTGATGGTCGACACCGCCGGGCGCCTGCAGAACAAGGTCGGGCTCATGGACGAGCTCGGCAAGGTCAAGCGCGTCATCGAGAAGCAGGCCGAGGTTGACGAGGTCCTCCTCGTGCTCGATGCGACCACGGGGCAGAACGGGCTGAACCAGGCCAAGGTCTTCGGCGAGGTCGTCGACATCACGGGCATCGTGCTGACCAAGCTCGACGGCACCGCGAAGGGCGGCATCGTCGTCGCGATCCAGAAGCAGCTCGGCGTGCCGGTCAAGCTCGTGGGCCTCGGCGAGGGCCCGGACGACCTCGCGCCGTTCGACGCCGAGGGCTTCGTGGACGCCATCCTCGCCTGACAGCCCCACCCCGCCCACCCCTCGGTTTCGGGTACTCATCTCGTCGCGTTTCTCCCGTTCCGGGTACTCATCTCGTCGCGTATTTCCCGTTCCGGGTACTCATCTCGTCGCGTTTCTCCCGTTCCGGGTACACCAGGGCACGACGGCGCCCGCCTCCTCTCCGGGGGGCGGGCGCCTCGCGTCCGGGGTACCATCAGGGGGCTTCGGGACGCTCCGCCGCCACGTCCTCGGAGCCGCCTTCCACACCACGTTCCACGCCGCCCTCCACTGGCCCGGCCGCAGGGGCGCTGGCCGGCGTGCGCGTGGCCCACAGCGGCACCGCGGCGAGCAGGCACGCACCCGAGACGGCGAACGCCCACCCGTAGCCGATGCCGTCCGCCAGCGCGCCGGCGGCCAGCGGGCCGAGGATGCTGCCCACATCGGAGGCCATCTGGAACGCGGCCAGCGGGCGTCCGCCGCTGCGGCCTGAGCCGATGGTGTCCGCCACGGTTGCCTGCAGCGACGGGCCCAGGAACCCCGCGCCGAAGCCGGCGGCGACAGAGAGCGCGAGGAACACCGGCTCTGAACCGCTCATGCCGAGGAACGCCGTCGGCAGCGCTGTGCCCACGAGTCCGACCACGGCCACGGGACGTCGGCCCCACCGGTCCACGAGGCGCCCCGAGAAGGTGAGCGCCGCCGCGGTGCCACCGGCGTAGAGGGCCAGCGCGAGCCCGGCCGCCTGAGGGCCCGCGCCGAGGGCTGCCGTGGCGAAGAGGGGCACGAGGGCCATCCTGATCCCGAGGGCAGCCCACCCGTTGGCGAAGTTCGAGCCCACGGCCGCCCGGTAGGGCGCATGCGCGAGCGCGTCGGCCAGCAGGAGCTGCGGCCGGGCTGCCGCCCCCGTGTGCGCGGGCGCGGCAGAGCGGCGCCCGAGGAACGAGTGCACCACGGCCGCCGCAACCACGAGGGCCCCCGCGTAGACGAGGAACGGCACGCGCAGCCCGAAGGACGCCAGGAGTCCGCCAATCACCGGTCCGGCGATGTTGCCCAGGAGGAAGGACGCCGCGTACAGGCCCGAGACCCTGCCCCGGGCGTCGGGCGGCGCGAGGCGCACGATCAGCCCCGAGGCGGAGATCGTGAACATCGTCGAGCCGATGCCGCCCAGCCCGCGCACGGCCAGCAGGGTCCAGTAGTCGGGGGCGAACGCGCACGCCGCGCTCGAGGCCGCGACGAGGAGCAGGCCCGTGACGTAGACGGGCCGCTCGCCGAGCCTGTCGACGAGGGCGCCCGCGGTGGGCGCGAGGACGAGCCGCGCGAGCGCGAAGGCGCTCACGATCACGGAGGCCGCCGTCGCCCCGACGCCGAAGCTCGTGGCCAGCTGCGGCAGGACGGGGGCCACCAGCCCGAAGCCGACGGCGATGACGAACGCGGCGGCGACGAGGACCCAGACGTCGCGGGGCACCGGCGTCCGCGGGGAAGTGCGGGGCATGGGACCACCTTAGCGACGGTGCACCGGCGCGGCACGATGGCGCCGCCCGGCCGCCGGGATGGAGGCGAAACATGCTGGAAACGCGCATGTGACGGCGCCTTAACGCGCAGGAGCAAGATGTAACGGGCGTGCAATGTGGGCCGCCTCCGGTGGAAACACCGCGGGAGGAATCTATTTCCAGCGGCCCACGGGCGCCGGCAACGGCGCAGGGCCGGGCAGGTCCCGTTCCATCCCTGAAAGGCACACCATGACCCCCACCCTCAGCGCGGGAGACACCGCCTGGGTGCTCGCCTCGGCAGCGCTCGTGCTGCTCATGACGCCCGGGCTCGCGTTCTTCTACGGCGGCATGACTCGCGCCAAGTCGGTCCTGAACATGATGATGATGAGCTTCGGCGCGATCGCCCTCGTGGGCGTGCTCTGGACCCTCATCGGCTACTCGATGTCCTTCGGCTCCGACTGGTTCGGTGGCCTCGTCGGCAACTTCGACAAGTTCGCCCTCCACGGCATCCTCGCCACGGGCAACGGCATGCAGCTCGCCGGAACCATCCCCGAGCTCGCCTTCGTCGGCTTCCAGGGCGTGTTCGCGATCATCACGGTCGCGCTCATCTCCGGCTCGATCGCCGACCGCGCCAAGTTCGGCGCCTGGATGGTCTTCGCGTTCTTCTTCTCGATCCTCGTCTACTTCCCGGTCGCCCACTGGGTCTTCGACGCGAACAAGGACGCCAACGGCAACTTCATCGGCGGCTGGCTCAACGGCCTCGGCGTGATCGACTTCGCCGGCGGCACCGCGGTCCACATCAACGCCGGCGCCGCGGGCCTGGCCCTCGCGCTCATCCTCGGCCGCCGCAACGGCTTCGGCAAGGACCCCAACCACCGCCCCCACAACCTGCCGTTCGTCATGCTCGGCGCGGGCCTGCTGTGGTTCGGCTGGTTCGGCTTCAACGCCGGCTCGGCCCTCGGCGCCAACGGCGTGGCCGCGTTCGCCTGGATCAACACCCTCGTCGCCCCGTGCGCCGCGGTCCTCGGCTGGCTCGTGGTCGAGAAGCTGCGCGACGGCCACGCGACCTCGCTCGGCGCCGCCTCGGGTGCCGTGGCCGGGCTCGTCGCCATCACCCCGGCCTGTGCCGCGGTCTCGCCGCTGTGGGCGATCGTCCTCGGCGTCCTCGCCGGTGCGGTCTGCGCCCTGGCCGTGGGCCTGAAGTACCGCTTCGGCTACGACGACTCGCTCGACGTGGTGGGCGTCCACCTCGTCGGCGGCATCATCGGAACCCTCTTCATCGGCCTCGCGGCCAACCCCGGCGCGCCCTCGGGCGGCCAGGGCCTCTTCTACGGCGGCGGCTTCGAGCTCCTGGGCAAGCAGGCCCTCGGCGCCGGCACGGTCCTCGTGTACTCGTTCGCCCTCTCGCTCGCCATCGGCTGGATCATCAGCAAGACCATGGGCTTCCGGGTCTCGAGCGAGGCCGAGGAGGCCGGCGTCGACATCGCCCTGCACGCCGAGACGGCGTACTCCGGCAACAGCATGGGCGGCTCGTCGGGTTCGGCGTTCCACCCGCTCGGGTCCAAGGGCGAGGCAGAGGTCGCGGCGTTCAACGCGGACGACCTGCTCACCGAGGCAGCACGGAAGAAGGTCCAGGCGTGAAGCTCATCACCGCGATCGTCCGCCCCGAGAAGCTCGACTCCATCCGTGAGGGGCTCGAGGCCTACGGGGTCCAGGGCCTCACGGTCAGCGCGGCCAGTGGCTACGGCCGCCAGCGCGGGTACACGGAGGTGTACCGCGGCGCCGAGTACAGCGTGGACCTGGTCCCGAAGGTCAGGATCGAGGTGCTCGCCACCGACGACCAGACGGACGACATCCTCGACGTGCTGATCACCACCTCGAACACCGGCCGTGCGGGGGACGGCAAGGTGTGGACGGTGGACGTGCACGAGGCGATCCGCGTCCGGACGGGGGAGCGCGGGGCGGCGGCGATCTAGCCGCACCGGTCGCTCCGGGAGTGCGGACGACGGCGGGGACCCCCCGCCGTCGTCCGCCCACGTCGGCGGGAGGGCCCGCACCGCCGGAAAGCGCGGAGGCGGGGCGGGCGGGGACGGGCGCGAAACATGCCGTTAACACGGCCGTGACCAACCCTTAACGCCGGGGGGACTCCTGTAACACGAGGGCAACACGGACGGAGCGGAGCGGAAACACCGCCACGGGATTCTTGTTCAGGTGGTCCCGCAGACCGCCGCCGGGGACGGCGGACGGGGGCCGAGAACCGTGAACGTCCCTCGAAAGGCCTCACCCATGAACGCTGGCGACACCGCCTGGGTCCTCGTCTCGGCAGCCCTCGTCCTCCTCATGTCACCCGGCCTGGCCATCTTCTACGGGGGCATGACCCGCGTGAAGTCCATGCTCAACATGATGATGATGAGCTTCGGGGCCCTCGCCCTGGTCGGTGTCCTCTGGGTGCTGTTCGGCTACTCGATCGCCTTCGGGACCGACGCGGGGGACGGCCTGTTCGGCAACCCCTTCGAGGACTTCGGCCTCCACAACCTGCTCGCCACCGGTTCCTCGATGCCGCTCGTCGGCACGATCCCCGAGATCGTCTTCGTGGGATTCCAGGGCGTCTTCGCCACCGTGACCGTGGCCCTCGTCTCCGGCGCGATCGCCGACCGGGCCAAGTTCGGCTCCTGGATGGTCTTCGCCGGCGCGTTCGCCGTGCTCGTGTACTTCCCCGTGGCGCACTGGGTCTTCGACTCGAAGAAGGACGCGCACGGGACCTTCATCGGCGGCTGGCTCAACCACCTCGGCCTCATCGACTTCGCCGGCGGCACCGCCGTCGAGGTCCTCGCCGGCGCCGCGGGCCTGGCCCTCGCCCTCGTGCTCGGCAAGCGCGTCGGGTTCGGCAAGGACCCCGAGCACCGCCCCCACAACCTCCCGCTCGTCATGCTCGGCTGCGGCCTGCTCTGGTTCGGCTGGTTCGGCTTCAACGCCGGCTCCGCGCTGGCTGCCAACGGCGAAGCCGGCTTCGCCTGGATCAACACCCTCGTCGCCCCATGCGCCGCCATCCTCTCCTGGCTCGTGGTCGAGAAGGTCCGCGACGGCCACGCGACCTCGTTCGGTGCCGCCTCCGGCGCGGTCGCCGGGCTCGTGGCCATCACGCCGTCCTGCGCCACCATCGACCCGGCCTGGGCGATCGTCCTCGGTATCCTCGCCGGCGCCGTGTGCGCCCTGGCCGTGGGCCTGAAGTACCGCTTCGGCTACGACGACTCGCTCGATGTGGTGGGCGTCCACCTCGTCGGCGGCATCATCGGCACCCTCTTCATCGGCCTCGCCGCCGACCCGGCCGCCCCTGTGCCCGGCCGGGGCCTGTTCTACGGCGGCGGCCTCGCCCTGCTGGGCACCCAGGCCCTCGGCACCGGCGCCGTGCTGGGCTACTCCTTCATCGTGGCCCTCGGGCTGGGCCTCGCGATCAAGGCCGTGATGGGCTTCCGGGTTGCGAGGGACGTCGAGGAGACCGGCGTGGACCTCGTGATCCACGCCGAGACCGCCTACTCGTCGCCGTCCGCCACGGGCGGCGGGTTCCACCCGCTCGGCGTCCGGCACACCGTCGAGACCCTGCTCGAGCAGCACCTCGAGCGGCGCCTCGGCCAGGCCGGTGCGGACGGCGCGCACGGCCAGCGCGAGGAGGTGCTGGCCGGGACATCGCCAACCGGTACTGTGGGCTCGTGAAGCTCATCACCGCCATCGTCCGGCCCGAGAAGCTCGATTCCATCCGCGAGCACCTCGAGGCCGAGGGAGTCCAGGGCCTGACCGTCAGCGCCGCAAGCGGCTACGGCCGCCAGCGCGGCTACGTCCAGGTGTACCGGGGTGCCGAGTACAGCGTGGACCTCATCCCCAAGGTCCGCGTCGAGGTGCTCGCGACCGACAAGCACGCGGACGAGATCCTCGAGACGATCGTCGTCGCCGCCTCGACGGGCTCCCAGGGCGACGGCAAGGTCTGGGTCGTCGAGGTCCAGGATGCGGTGCGGGTGCGGACGGGGGAGCGCGGGGACTCCGCGATCTGAGCCGGGGCGGACGCCCCGGCCGGCCGGCTCAGGACTGGCCGGCGCCGTCCTCTCCGGCGGCCGAGGTGGCCCAGTCCGCCGGGCCCCTGCTGCCCGCGGCGTAGGTCTGGAGGGGGACCCCGCCGGCGGCCCACGCCTCCAGCACGGGCTCGACGATCCGCCAGCAGCTCTCGGCCGTGTCGGCGCGCACGGACAGGAGCGGGTCGCCGTCGAGCACGCCCTCCAGCACCTCGCCGTAGGGGAGCAGGTCCGCCTCGCCGAGGTCGGCGTCCAGCGTCACGCGGTTCAGGGTGAGCACGTCCCCGGGACCGTTGACGTCGACGTCGAGCTGGAGCACATCGGGGCCGAAGCCGATCCGGAGCCGGTTCGGCTCGTCCACGCCGCGGAAGCCCTCGGGCAGGTGCGGGACCGGGCGGAAGGTCACCACGGCTTCCTTGCGCCGGGCGCCGAGGGCCTTGCCGGAGCGGAGGATGAACGGCACGCCGGCCCACCGCCAGCTCGCCAGCATGACCGTGATCTCGGCCAGGGTCTCGGTGCCGCGGGACGGGTCCACCCCCGGCTCGGCCGTGTAGTCGGGGACGTGGCGGTCCCCGATGCTCCCGGCCGTGTACCGGGCCCGGCGCGTCGACTCGGTGAACGGCTCGGGGACCCGGGCGGAGCGGAGCACGGTGCTGATGCGGTCCCGCACGTCGCGCTCGTCGAGGCGGGCCGGCGCGTCCATCGCGAGCACGGCCAGGACCTGCAGGAGATGGCTCTGGATCATGTCCCGCAGGGCGCCGGCGCGGTCGTAGTACCCGGCCCGTCCCTCGAGCGCGAGGTCCTCGTCGAAGAAGATCTCCACCTTCTCGATGTGGTCGCGGTTCCACACGGGCTCGAGGAAGTTGTTGGCGAAGCGCAGGCCGAGGATGTTCAGGACGGTGCCCTTGCCGAGGAAGTGGTCCACGCGGTGGATCTGGCTCTCCGGGACCAGCCGGCCCAGGGTCTCGTTCAGGGCGGCCGCCGAGGCCTCGGAGGAGCCGAACGGCTTCTCGAGCACGAGCCGGGTGCCCTCGGGCAGGTCGGCAGGCCCGAGCAGGCCGCAGGCCTTCTGGCTCACGGCCGGGGGCAGCGCGAAGTAGACGGCGACGGGCCCCGGGAGCGCGGCGATCTCGCGCGCGAGCTCCCCGGGCGCCGTGACGTCGAGCTGGACGTAGACGGAGTCGCGGCGGATCCGTTCGAGCTCGGCGCGGCCGGCGTCGGTGGCGTCCGCCAGGGCCGCCTCGGTGGCGTCGTGCACGCGCTGGCTCCACTGCTCGGCGCCCCAGTCCTCGGCACCGGCGCCCACCACGGTGAGCCCGGCGTGCCGCCCGGTCGCGAGGAGCCGGGCGAGGCCGGGGAAGAGGAGGCGGCCGGTCAGGTCCCCGGAGGCGCCGAGGATGAGCAGGCTGCGCACGGACGGGGCGGTCTCACGAGTCGACGTCACGAGGCCTAGCATGCCACTGCCTGGTCCGTTGGTACCCTTAAGGGTGGCCAGATCCGCTTCCGGCGGGTCTGCGCGACCTCCTGACCCAGCGTCAGATCCCTGGACCACGACTGAAAGCGACTCGGGCACGTGTTCAACTCCCTCTCGGACCGTCTCACTGCGACGTTCAAGAATCTCCGCGGCAAGGGCCGCCTGAGCGAGGCGGACGTCGACGCCACCGTCCGCGAGATCCGCCGCGCCCTCCTCGACGCGGACGTCGCCGTCCCGGTGGTGCGCGACTTCGCGGCGCGGATCCGCGAACGAGCGCTCGGCGCCGAGGTCTCGGGTGCCCTCAACCCGAGCCAGCAGGTCGTCAAGATCGTCAACGAGGAGCTCCAGGCGATCCTCGGCGGCGAGACGCGCCGCCTGCGCCTGGCGAAGAACCCGCCGACCGTGATCATGCTCGCGGGCCTGCAGGGCGCGGGCAAGACCACGCTGGCCGGCAAGCTCGGCAAATGGCTCAAGGGCCAGGGCCACTCGCCGATCCTCGTCGCCGCCGACCTCCAGCGCCCCAACGCCGTCACCCAGCTCGAGGTGGTGGCCCAGCGCGCCGGTGTGGCCGTCTACGCCCCGCACCCGGGCATCCAGTCCGAGTTCGAGGCACCCACGGGCGACCCGGTCGCCGTGGCGCGCGACGGCGTGGCCGAGGCCCGCGCCAAGCTGCACGACGTGGTGATCGTGGACACCGCCGGCCGGCTCGGCCTGGATGCCGAGCTCATGCGCCAGGCCGCGGACATCCGCGCCGCGGTCAACCCGGACGAGGTCCTGTTCGTCATCGACGCGATGATCGGCCAGGACGCGGTCAACACGGCCAAGGCCTTCGAGGAGGGCGTCGACTTCACCGGCGTCGTGCTCTCGAAGCTCGACGGCGATGCGCGCGGCGGCGCGGCCCTGTCCGTCGCGTCCGTGACCGGCCGGCCCGTCATGTTCGCCTCCACCGGCGAGGGCCTGGACGACTTCGAGCTGTTCCACCCGGACCGCATGGCCTCCCGCATCCTCGACATGGGCGACGTCCTGACGCTCATCGAGCAGGCCGAGAAGAGCTGGGACAAGGACGAGGCCGCCCGGATGGCGAAGAAGTTCGCCGACCAGGAGGACTTCACCCTCGAGGACTTCCTCGCCCAGATGCAGCAGATCCGCAAGATGGGCTCGATGAAGAAGATGCTCATGATGATGCCGGGTGCCGCCCAGTTCCGGCAGCAGCTCGAGCAGTTCGACGAGCGCGAGATCGACCGCGTCGAGGCGATCGTCCGCTCGATGACCCCGCACGAGCGCCTCGCGCCCAAGATCATCAACGGCTCCCGCCGCGCCCGCATCGCCCGCGGCTCGGGCGTGCACGTCTCCGAGGTCAACGGCCTGCTGGAGCGCTTCGGCCAGGCCCAGAAGATGATGCGCAAGATGGCTGCCGGCGGCGGCATCCCCGGGATGCCGGGCATGCCCGGCCCGGGCGGCTTCGGCGGCTCCAAGAAGGGGCCCGCCAAGGGCAAGAAGAAGGCGAAGTCGGGCAACCCGGCCAAGGCCGCGCAGGAGCGCCGCGAGGCGGAGGCCCGCCGGGCCGCCGGCGCCTCGAAGGCGTTCAGCGGCCAGGGCTCGGCGTTCGGCGGCCAGCAGGGCGACGAGTTCGACCCGTCCGCCCTCAACCTGCCCAAGGGCTTCGAGAAGTACCTCGGCAAGTAGTCCGCGGGCCCCACGCCGGGGCCGGTCCGGCCACGCAGACGCACGACGCCGAAGGGGCGCCTCCCGCGGGAGGCGCCCCTTCGGCGTCGTCCGCCGAGGTCGCCCCGTGGGTTCGTGAGCTCGCCCGGCGGGTGCACGAGGTCGCCCCGTGGGGCGCCTGCGGATTCGGACGAGAAGTGCACTTCCCGCCACCGGAGTGGGCCGCAGTTCGCGTTTCGCCCTGGAGTCCACGACTCGTGGACTCCAGGGCGAGAACGGAACTTCCCGGTGGCAGGTTCCCGGTGGCCGGCGCGAGGCGGCAGGCCGCCGGGCCGTGGGCGCTACTCCGGCGAGCCCACCGCGATCGTTTCCGGCAGGTAGACCTTTCCGCCAGCGGCGAGGAACTCCTGGCTCTTCTCCCGCATGCCCGCGATGGCCTCCTGGGCCTCCTTCGAGCCGAACTCGTTGCGGATGTCCTGGGAGATGCGCATCGAGCAGAACTTCGGCCCGCACATCGAGCAGAAGTGCGCGGTCTTCGCGGGCTCGGCCGGGAGCGTCTCGTCGTGGAAGGCCTCGGCCGTGGCGGGGTCGAGCGAGAGCGAGAACTGGTCCTTCCAGCGGAACTCGAACCGTGCCTTGGACAGGGCGTCGTCGCGCTCGTGCGCGCCGGGGTGGCCCTTCGCGAGGTCGGCCGCGTGGGCGGCGATCTTGTAGGTGATCACGCCGGTCTTCACATCGTCCTTGTTCGGCAGCCCGAGGTGCTCCTTGGGCGTCACGTAGCACAGCATCGCCGTGCCGTACCGGGCGATCTCGGTGGCGCCGATCGCCGAGGTGATGTGGTCGTAGCCCGGCGCGATGTCGGTCACGAGCGGGCCGAGCGTGTAGAACGGCGCGCCGTCGCACAGCTCCTGCTGCCGCTCGATGTTCTCGCGCACGAGGTGGAACGGGATGTGCCCCGGGCCCTCGACCATGACCTGCACGTCGTACTCCCACGCGCGCTTGGTCAGCTCGGCGAGCGTGTCCAGCTCGGCGAACTGCGCGGCGTCGTTCGCGTCCGCCGTCGAGCCGGGGCGCAGGCCGTCGCCGAGCGAGAACGCGACGTCGTACTGGGCGAAGATCTCGCAGAGCTCGTCGAAGTGCGTGTAGAGGAAGTTCTCCTCGTGGTGGGCGAGGCACCAGCCGGCCATGATCGATCCGCCGCGGGAGACGATGCCCGTGACCCGCTCGGCGGTGAGCGGGACGTAGCGCAGGAGCACGCCGGCGTGGATGGTCATGTAGTCCACGCCCTGCTCGCACTGCTCGATCACGGTGTCGCGGAAGATCTCCCATGTGAGCTTGGACGCGTCGCCGTTGACCTTCTCGAGGGCCTGGTAGATCGGCACCGTGCCGATCGGCACGGGGGAGTTGCGGATGATCCACTCGCGGGTGGTGTGGATGTCGTCGCCGGTGGAGAGGTCCATGACCGTGTCGGCGCCCCACTTGGTGGCCCACTGGAGCTTGTCGACCTCCTCGGCGATCGAGGACGTGACCGCCGAGTTGCCGATGTTGGCGTTGATCTTGACGAGGAACGCCTTGCCGATGATCATCGGCTCCGACTCGGGGTGGTTGATGTTGCTCGGGATGATCGCGCGGCCCGCCGCGACCTCGGAGCGCACCAGCTCGACGTCGCAGTTCTCCCGCAGCGCCACGAAGCGCATCTCGGGGGTCACGACGCCGGCCCGCGCGTAGTGCATCTGCGTGACGCGCCGGCCGGGCTTGGCCCGCAGCGGCACGGGCCTGGCGCCCTTCCATTCGGCCGAGGCCTCGCCGCGCCGCACCGCGGAGCGGCCGTCGTCGAGCAGGTTCCGCTCGCGGCCTGCGTACGGCTCGACGTCACCCCGCTCGGCGACCCACTCGGCCCGGTACGCCGGAAGGCCCACGACGGGGTCGCTGCCCGGGCCCGACGTCCGGTAGACCCGCAGCGGCGCGTTCGCCTCGCCGCCCGGAGAATCGTCGAGTGCGATCTCGGTGACAGGCACACGGATGCCGTGCTCGTCGTCGGTGAGGAACGCGAGCGAGTGGGCGGGGTGCTGTTCCATTTCAGATGTGCTCATATGCTGAGCCCTCACTTCCTACGCCGGCATGACCCGGACAGGTTCGACGGTCGCAGGCCGCGTCAGCCTGATCTCAGCCCTTGCGAGGGCACCCGTGTGGACGCGTTGGACCCTAGCACGGCAGCTAGGCTGGCGTCATGCATGACGTTGTCCACCTCAGCGGCCCCGTCCTCGCCGGCCCCACCGACGAGCGGCCGGAGGCGTGGATCGCCGACGGCCGGATCACCTACCGCCGCCCCGAGGCGCCGGCGGCCACGAGCCTGCGCGGGTGGGTGCTCCCCGGCCTCGTGGACGCGCACTGCCACGTGGGGCTGGTGCCCGGCGGCGCGCCGGACGACGCCGCGGCCCTCGCCCACGCGCGCGCCGAAGCGGCGGCCGGCGTCCTCCTGGTCCGCGACTGCGGCAGCCCCACCGACACCCGCTGGCTGCAGGCGCGCGACGACGTCCCGCGCCTCGTGCGCGCGGGCCGCCACCTCGCCCGGTCCCGCCGCTACCTCCGCGGCCTCGCGCACGAGGTGGAGCCCGAGGACCTCGTGGAGGCGGTCGTGGCCCAGGCGCGGGCCGGCGACGGCTGGGTCAAGCTCGTCGCCGACTGGATCGACCGCGGCGCCGGCGACCTGGCGCCCACGTTCCCGCCGGCCGTGATCCGCGAGGCAGTCGCCGCCGCGCATGCGGAGGGTGCCCGCGTCACCGCGCACACCTTCGCCGAAGGGACCATCGACCACCTCATCGATGCGGGGATCGACTGCCTCGAGCACGCAACGGGCCTGCAGGAGCAGCATCTGCCGCGCCTCGCCGAGGCCGGCATCCCGATCGTCCCGACGCTCGTCAACATCGCGACCTTCCCCGACATCTCTGCCCAGGGCCAGGCGAAGTTCCCTCGCTACGCCGCGCACATGCGCGCCCTGTGGGAACGCCGGCACGAGCGGATCGCCGCTGCCCACGCCGCCGGGGTGCGGATCTTCGCGGGTACCGACGCCGGAACCGTGATCGCGCACGGCAGGATCGCGGACGAGGTCGCCGAACTGGCCGCCGCGATCGGGCCCGCGGAAGCGGTCGATGCCGCGTGCTGGGCCGCGCGCGGATGGCTGGGCGCCGCCGGCCTCGCCGAGGGCGACCCTGCGGACCTCGTGGTCGTGGGGACGGATCCCCGGCGCGACGTGCGGACCCTCGCGGCGCCGCTGCACGTGGTGCGGGACGGCCAGCGGATCGCCGGCGCGGCGGAGCCTGCCGCGGTGTAGGGGGAATATCCGGGCTTGATTGAAGCTTCAAGTAATCGTACGCTTGATGCAGACCTCGACAGCCAAGGAGCCCACCGTGAGCACATCCGCCACCCCCGCCCGCCCCGCCAGCGGCGACCTGCTTCCCGCCGACCTGACGATGGGCACCGTGATGCTCAAGGTCGGGGACATGAAGCTCATGCTCGACTACTACGAGCGCGCCCTGGGGCTCGTGCCGGTCAGCGAGTCCCTCGGCGGGGTGTACCTGGGCCGGCAGGGCCGGCCGGTCATTCACCTGAGCCCGGCCGCCGGGCTGCAGATCCCCGGCCGTGGCGAGGCCGGCCTCTTCCACACCGCCATCCTGTTCGAGCGCCGCGCCGACCTGGCCGCCACCGTCGCCACCGCGGCGCAGTATGACCCCAGGCTCTTCGCCGGCAGCGCCGACCACCTCGTCTCGGAGGCGTTCTACTTCACCGACCCCGAGGGCAACGGCGTGGAGCTCTACTTCGACAAGCCGCGTGAGAGCTGGCAGTGGAATGGCGGCGAGGTGGTCATGGACTCGCTTCCGCTGGCACCGCAGGCGTTCCTGAACCAGAACCTGACCGAAGCGTCCGTCGAGGGGCAGCGGGAGGCGGAGGCCGGCGTCGGCCATGTCCACCTGCAGGTCGGCGACGTGGAGACGGCGCAGAAGTTCTATGTGGACACGCTCGGGTTCGCCAAGACTGCGGGCTGGCACGGCCAGGCCCTGTTCGTCTCCGCCGGCCGCTACCACCACCACATGGCCATGAACGTGTGGAACTCCCGCGGCGCCGGCCCGCGCAAGGACACGCTCGGCCTCGGCGAGGTCCTCATCACGGTCGGTTCGGAGGACGACGTCCTCGCGGCCGCCGACCGTCTCAAGGTGGCCGGCATCGCGACCCGCCACACCGGGGCCGAGCTGCGCTTCGAGGATCCGTGGCGCAACCAGATCCGCATGGCGTCCGTGCACGCCTGACGCTCCCTGCGCTACGCTCGGACAGTCCGCGGTCGCCGCGGGCGACACGCAGGCCGAACCGCAGTCCAGCGCCCACAGAGGGGGAAGACGTGACCGCTCCCAGTCCCTTCGCCGAGATCTTCGTCTCCACGCATGCCGACGCGCTCAGCCGGGCTTCCCAGCTCGACAGCGGCGACGCCGAGGACACCGGGGGCCTCAGGATCCCCGGCGTCTCGGACTACGAGATCGAGCAGCTCGGCTCGCTGGTCGGAACCGCCGTGCATGCCCCCGGAGCCGACTACGAGCTCACCATGGTGGACGTCTCCTCGGACAGCCTCCTCGCGGTGCCCTCCACGATGGTCCGGGCCCTCGCCGACCTCCTCGTCTACGAGTCCGAGGAGGGGGAGGGCAACGCCGTGGAGCGGGTTGCCGCGGCCTGGGTGGACCAGGAGGACCTCCCGTTCGACGCGCGCGAGGCCTACGACTACGTCGAGCAGCTCGCCAAGCTGGCCGCCGACGTCGACGACTCGAACCGCCAGGAACTCTTCGTCTGGGCGAGTTCCTGACGCGCCGCGGTCCGGCGGCATGCGAAACGCCACCGGATCTGGCACAATGATCAGGTACCAATCCGCGCGGCCCCCTCTCTCCGCGCGCGGTTGTGTCCATCGGAGCCCTGGCGAAGTACGGCCCGCCCCACGGGAGCGGAAAAGTCCGGGCTCGCCTCATGTGCAGAAACAGGAGTGACCACAACCGTGGCCGTTAAGATTCGACTCAAGCGCTTCGGCAAGATGCGCGCCCCGTACTACCGCATCGTCGTCGCCGACTCGCGCACCAAGCGCGATGGCCGTGCGATCGAGGAGATCGGCAAGTACCACCCCACCGAGGATCCCTCGTTCATCGAGGTCAACTCCGAGCGCGCCCAGTACTGGCTCGGCGTCGGCGCCCAGCCGACCGAGCAGGTCGAGGTGCTCCTCAAGATCACCGGTGACTGGCAGAAGTTCAAGGGCCTTCCGGGCGCCGAGGGCACCCTCAAGTTCCCGAAGGGCAAGGAGCCGTTCGTGGCTCCCGAGAAGGGTTCCGTGATCCTCCCCGAGGCCCCGAAGGCTTCCAAGGAGGCCGAGGAGTCCGCCGAGGCCCCCGCCGAGGCCGAGGCTGAGTAACTTGCTGGCCGAGGCACTCGAGCACCTGGTCCGCGGCATCGTGGACAACCCGGATGACGTTGCGGTCCAGGCCAAGAGCGGCCGCCGCGGCGACGTCCTCGAGGTGCGCGTCCACGAGGACGACCTCGGACGCGTCATCGGCCGCCAGGGACGCACCGCCCGCGCACTGCGCACCGTGGTTGCGGCCCTCGCCGACGGCGATCCGGTCCGTGTCGACGTCGTCGACACCGACCGCCGTCGCTGACGCTGCCTCACCACCACCGTTCCGGCCCCTCCTCCCACCAGGGTGGAGGGGCCGGAGCTGTCTCCACCCTTCGCGGCCGGCAGCCGCGCACCGCACCCCGACGGGGCCCCCGGCCCCACCACGCAGGAGGCCCATCCCATGCAGGTCCAGGTCGCACGGATCGGCAAGCCGCACGGCATCCGCGGCGAGGTCACCGTCCAGGTCCTCACCGATGCCCCCGAGGACCGTTTCGTCCCCGGCACCGAGTTCATCGTCGAGCCCTCCTCGAGCGGTCCCCTGACGCTCGCGGGCGCGCGCTGGAACAAGGACATCCTCCTGCTCTCCTTCGCCGAGGTGCCTGACCGCACCCGCGCCGAGCAGCTCCGCGGGGTCAAGCTCTACCTCGAGTCGGAGGACCTCGAGGACGACGATGAGGGCTGGTACGAGCACGAGCTCGTCGGCCTGGCCGTCCGCGTGGACGGCCGCGACGTCGGCACCGTCGCCGCGCTCCAGACGATGCCCGTGCAGGATCTCCTGGTCCTCGACACGCCGACGGGGGAGGTCCTCGTCCCGTTCGTCGAGGAGATCGTGCCGGAGGTGGACGTGGAGGGCGGCTTCATCGTCCTCGTCCCGCCGCCCGGCCTCCTCGAGCTCAACCGCGACACCGGCGACGCCGGTGCCCCCGGGGGCGAGCCGGAGCCCGGGCCGGGGTCGGAGGCGTAGGTGCGCATCGACGTCGTCAGCATCTTCCCCGACTACCTCGCGCCGCTGCGGCTGTCCCTCCTGGGCCGCGCCCAGGAGGACGGGCTGCTGGACCTCGCGGTCCACGACCTCCGCGACTTCACCTTCGACCGCCACCGCACGGTGGACGACACGCCCTACGGCGGCGGGGCCGGCATGGTCATGAAGGCCGAGCCGTGGGCGTTGGCCCTCGAGCAGGTCCTCGTGGCACAGGGCGCCGCCGCGGGCAATGCCGGGCACGACGCCGGCCCGGTCGCCGCGCGCCGGCCGGTGCTCATCGTTCCGTCCCCGGCCGGGGCGGTCTTCACCCAGGCCATGGCCTACGAGCTCGCCGAGGAACCCACCCTCGCCTTCGCATGCGGCCGCTACGAGGGCATCGACGAGCGCGTCCTGGAATGGGCGGAGCAGCGCTTCGAGGTGCGACCCGTGAGCCTCGGGGACTACGTGCTCAACGGGGGAGAGGTGGCCGTCATGGCCATGGTGGAGGCGATCGGCCGTCTCCTCCCCGGCGTCGTGGGCAACCCCGAGTCCCTCGTGGAGGAGTCCCACGCCGACGGGCTGCTTGAGTACCCCGTCTACACCAAGCCCTCGTCGTGGCGCGGGCACGACGTTCCCGAGGTCCTGCTCTCCGGGAACCACGGCAAGATTGCCTCCTGGCGTCTCGAGCAGCAGCTGCGCCGGACCGCGGCGCGGCGGCCCGAGCTCCTCGACGGGGCGGACGCCGCACCCTTCGGCAAGGCCGAGCGCGCCGTGCTGCGCGAACTCGGCTACGAGGTGGCGGACGGACGGCTGCGCCGGGCTCCGCAGGCGGACTGACGCCGGGGCGGAAGTGACGGGTCCGTCCGCGATATGGCACAATGGAGCGTTGTGTCTGCCGGGCATTGGACCTGCCACAGGGGGCCTGAGCCAACGGTGATGGACACGCCGCCCTGCCGGGCCCTTCGGCGGGCGGTCATGGCTTCCGGCTCGATCGCCCCAGCGCGGTGCGGGCCGCACACCAAAGCAGGTGACCTGTGGCATCTGCCAGGAGATATGAGAATGAACATCCTCGACTCCGTCGATGCCGCCTCGCTGCGCTCCGACATCCCGGCGTTCGCGCCCGGTGACACCCTCAAGGTGCACGTGAACATCATCGAGGGCAAGAACTCCCGCGTCCAGGTCTTCCAGGGCTTCGTCGTCGGCCGCCAGGGTCACGGCGTGCGCGAGACCTTCACGGTCCGCAAGGTCTCCTTCGGTGTCGGCGTCGAGCGCACGTTCCCCGTGCACTCCCCGATCATCGACAAGATCGAGGTCGTGACCCGTGGTGATGTGCGCCGCGCCAAGCTCTACTACATGCGCGAGCGGCGCGGCAAGGCCGCCAAGATCAAGGAGAAGCGCGACTTCAACCGCACCAAGTAGCCCCGAGCTGCTCGAAGCGTGCTGAACGCCACCTCCATGGCACGATCCGAACGCCAGTCCCGGCTGCGGGGCTGGCGTTCGGTCGTTCTGGCCGTCGTTCTGGCCGTCGTCGTCTGGGCGGTCATCCGCTCGTTCGTGGTCGACGTCTTCTACATCCCCTCCGAGTCGATGCAGCCGCTGCTGGACCCGGGGGACCGGATCGGCGTCGTCCGCGCCGACGTCGACCCGGCGCCCATCCGCCGCGGAGACGTCGTCGTCTTCGACGGCCGGGGTTCCTTCGCACCCCTGACCTCGGGCCGCGGATGGGCGGGGGACCTCGTCCAGGGTGCGGCCGAATGGCTCGGGATCGTGCCCACCGAGACCGTCTACGTCAAGCGGGTCATCGGCGTGGGCGGCGACCATGTCCGCTGCTGCACCGCGAGTGGGAAGATCGAGGTGAACGGCCAGCCCCTCGATGAGCCGTACCTGTTCCCGGGCGATGCGCCCAGCGAACAGCGGTTCGACGTCGTCGTGCCGGCCGGGCGGCTGTGGCTCCTGGGCGACCACCGCTCGGTGTCCTCCGATTCCCGGGCACTGCTGGGCGCCCCCGGGGGCGGCCTGGTCCGGGCGGACAAGGTGATCGGCCGGCCGGTGGCGATCCTGTGGCCACTTGATAGATTGGGCGGGTTCACCGCCTCCCCGACAGCAAAGAAGGACACCCAGTGATGCGCAGCCGAGATGCCGGGGCCGACGCCGCAGGAGCGGGGCCGGAAGCGGAGGGTGCCGGCGACGGGGGAGCGGCCCCGCGGCGCGGAGGCCTCATGGCCTGGATCCGCGAGATCGCGATCATCCTCGGGGTGGCGATCGTGCTGTCCTTCCTCATCAAGACCTTCCTGTTCAAGGCGTTCTACATCCCGTCCGAGTCGATGGTGCCCACGCTCGAGGAGAACGACCGGATCTTCGTGAACCTGTTCGTGCCGCGGAACTTCCCGCTGCAGCGCGGCGAGGTCGTCGTGTTCAGGGACACCAAGGGATGGCTTCCGGAGGCGCCCCAGACGGCGGCCAACCCCGTGCAGGAAGTGCTCGAGTTCGTCGGCCTGCTGCCGGATACGTCCCAGCAGCACCTCATCAAGCGCGTCATCGGACTGCCGGGCGACCACGTCGTGTGCTGCGACGCGTCGCAGCACATCACCGTCAACGGCGCCGCCCTCAACGAGCCGTACGTCAACCCTGCGGAGACGCCGCGGGTCGTGCCGTTCGACGTGACGGTTCCGGCCAACAGCATCTGGGTGATGGGTGACAACAGGAACCATTCCTCGGACTCGCGCTACCACAACTCGGTCCAGCCGGGCTCGGGCTTTGTCTCGCTCAGCGACGTCGAAGGCCAGGCCGCCGTCATCGCCTGGCCGCTGAACCGCATCCGCTCCCTCGACAGCTACCCGGACACGTTCAAGGACGTGCCCGCACCGAAATGAGCACCCGCATCGCCGCCGGCGCGCGGGCTCCGCGTCCGCGCCGCGCCACGGCGCCCACCCTGCGGTTCGTCAACCGGCTCGCACAGGCCTACGGCCCCCTCATCGCCGGCTGCGACGAGGTGGGCCGGGGCGCGCTGGCGGGCCCCGTCTCGGTAGGGATCGTCGTCGTCGACGCGCGCCGCGTCGTGACCCGCACGGTACTGCGTGACAGCAAGCTCCTCACCCCCGAGCGGCGCGTGGAACTCGTCCCGATGATCCAGGCCTGGGCGGTCGGGGCGGCCGTGGGGCACGCGGGCGCGGAGGAGATCGACGAGGTGGGCCTCATGGAGGCGCTGCGCCGGGCCGGGCACCGTGCACTGGCCGAGATCGCCGCCGCCGGCGTCGTGCCGCACGCGGTGCACCTCGACGGCAACTACGACTGGCTCTCCCGCGGCGGCCAGGGCTCGCTCTTCGACGAGCCCGACGCCGGCCCCATGCTCCCGGTCCAGACTACGATCAAGGCCGACCTTGCCTGCCAGGCCGTGGCCGCGGCGAGCATCCTCGCCAAGGTGGCCCGGGACGGGCTCATGGTCCAGTACGGGACCCAGGATCCGCGCTTCGGCTGGGCCGTCAACAAGGGCTACGCCACGCCCGAGCACAGGGCGGCGCTCCTGGAGCACGGCCCCACCGTGCTCCACCGCCGCTCGTGGCGCTTGGGGACGGCGGACGCCGACACCGAAGACGAGATCGAGGCCGCCGCGCAGGAGCGTGCTGTGGCGGCGGAGGATCTCGACGGGAGGAAGATAGGACTATGAGCGCCGAAGACCTTGAGAACTACGAGACGGACATGGAGCTCCAGCTCTACCGCGAATACCGGGATGTCATCTCGCTGTTCAGCTACGTGGTGGAGACGGAGCGGCGGTTCTACCTCGCCAACCACGTGGACCTGCAGGCCCGCTCGGCCGACGGCGAGGTCTACTTCGACCTGACCCTCCAGGACGCCTGGGTCTGGGACGTGTACCGCAGTGCGCGCTTCGTCAAGAGCGTCCGCGTCATCACCTTCAAAGACGTCAACGTCGAGGAGCTGCCCAAGGTCGAGGACCTGGGCCTGCCCAAGGGAGGCCTGGGGGCCTAGCGGGGCGCCACTTCTCCTCCACAGCCGACCCCGTGGGCGAGTTGCCCACATCGGCCCCCCGCTGCCGGTCGAGCGGTCCGCTCCGGCGCGAGTCTGGTCCCATGAGAGCCAAGGACAGACTCGGTCAGCGCGGGGAACGCCTCGCGGAAGAGTACCTGCGGACGGCCGGCGCCGCCATCCTGGACCGCAATTGGCGGTGCCGGGACGGCGAGCTGGACATTGTCGCCTCGGAGGGCGGGACCCTCGTCGCGGTCGAGGTGAAGGCCCGCCGCTCCTGGGACTACGGGCACCCGTTCGAGGCCGTCGACGCCGCCAAGCTCGGCCGGCTCGTGCGTCTGCTCGCGGCGTGGGCTGAGGGGCACGGGCTCCGGGCGAGGGCCAGGCGCGTGGACGTCATCGCCGTCACCGGGCGGGACGGCGAGGCGGCCAGGATCGAGCACCTGCGGGGCGTGGCCTGATGGCGGGCGTCGGGCGCGCGCTCGGTGTGGCCCTCGTAGGCCTGAACGGCTACCTCGTCGAGGTCGAGGCAGACATCGGCCAGACGCTGCCCAGCTTCGTCCTCCTCGGCCTGCCGGACTCGGCGCTGAGCGAGGCCCGCGAGCGGATCCGCAGCGCCGCCAAGAACAGCGGCCTGCCCCTGAGCCGGCGCAAGCTCACCGTCAACCTGATCCCGGCCTCCCTGCCCAAGCGTGGCACGGGCTTCGACCTGGCGATCGCGGTGGCGTCGCTCGCGGCCGCGGGAGACCTGCGGCCGCCAGCCGGCGTCGTGTTCCTCGCCGAGCTGGGCCTCGACGGCAGGCTCCGGCCCGTGCGCGGCGTGCTCCCGGCGGTCATGGCGGCCGTACGGGGCGGACGACCCGACGTCGTGGTTGCCGGCGCCAACGCCCGCGAGGCCTCGCTCGTCCCCGGGGCCCGGGTGCACGCCTACGAGTCCCTCGGGCAGCTCGCCCTCGACCTCGGAGCCGATCCCGAGGCGGTCGCGGTGCCCTCCTGCGAGGACGGCGGTACGGGTCCGGACGAGGACAGCGGACGGCCCGCGCCCCGCCCGCTCGCCGTCCCCGACCTGAGGGACGTCGCGGGCCAGTCAGAGGCCCGCGCCGCCGTCGAGGTGGCGGCGGCCGGCGGCCACCACATCATGCTCGTGGGACCGCCCGGAGCCGGCAAGACGATGCTCGCCGAGCGGCTCCCCGGGATCCTCCCCGACCTCGACGACGAGGCGGCCATGGAGGTCACCGCGATCCACTCCCTCTCGGGCGAGCCCGGAACGAGTGCCCTCATCCGCCGTCCGCCCTTCGAGAGCCCGCACCACACCGCGAGCGCCCCCGCCATCATCGGGGGAGGCACGGGCATCCCGCGGCCCGGGGCGGCCTCCCGCGCGCACCGTGGTGTCCTCTTCCTCGACGAGGCTCCCGAGTACGAGCGTCGGGTGCTCGACTCCCTCCGGCAGCCGCTCGAGAGCGGCGAGCTCGTGATCCACCGCGCCGCGGGCGCCGCGGCCTACCCTGCGCGCTTCCAGCTCGTGGTCGCCGCGAACCCCTGCCCGTGCGGGAAGGGGACGGGCAAGGCACTCGAGTGCACCTGCACCGCGCAGGCCAAGCGGCGCTACTTCGGGCGCCTCTCCGGACCGCTGCTGGACAGAGTGGACATCCAGCTGCGCGTGAACAAGGTCTCGGCCATCGACTTCGGGCAGGCGCCGGCGGGGGAGGCCACGGCGGACGTCGCTCCCCGCATCCTCGCCGCCCGTCGCCGGCAGGCTGAGCGGCTCCAGCAGTACGGGCTCGAGACCAATGCCCAGGTGCCCGGACGCCTTCTGCGCGGCCAGCTCCGCCTCGATCCGGCGGCCACCGCGCTGCTGGACCGGGCGATGGTGGCGAACACCCTCACCGCCCGGGGCTTCGACCGGGTCCTCCGACTCGCCTGGTCCATCGCGGATCTGGCAGGGCTCGACCGGCCAGGAAGCGATGAGGTGGGGCAGGCGCTCCTCCTCCGGCAGGCGGTGGCGGCATGACTCCGGGACAGCAGGCGCGCGGCGGCTGGGCCGTGGTCGGGGAGGGCAACGGGACGGATCAGGTACGGATCGCCAGGGCAGCCCTGTCACGGCTCTTTGAGCCCCTCGATCCGGTGGGCGTGCTGCTCGTGGAGGCGTTCGGCCCCGAGGAAGCCCTCCGGATCGCCTCGGGGCGCGTACCGGCCGCGGATCTGGCCGCCCTCGGGACGGCCCTCGAGGACGCGGCCGGCCCTGATCCCGGGGGAGCGTCCGGGCCGCGGGCGGCGGCGACCCGGCCGGGCGCCCTGGCCGGGGCCCTCGAGCGGTGGGCCCCGCGGGTGCAGCACCTCGCGCCCGAACGGGACCTGGAGGCGACGGCACGGCTCGGCGGCCGGCTCGTGATCCCCGAGGACGCCGAATGGCCGGCCGGGCTCCTCGGACTCGGCGCCGAGGGCCCGCTGTGCCTGTGGGTCCGCGGTGACGAACCGCTCCCGGCGGCCGAGCGCAGCGTGGCCGTCGTCGGATCACGCGACGCCACAGGCTATGGGATCTCGGTCGCAGGGGAGCTGGCCCGCGGCGTGGCCGACCTCGGGCTGACGGTGGTCAGCGGAGGCGCCTACGGCATCGACGGACAGGCGCACCGGGCCGCACTGTCCTCCTCCGCGGCCGGCGTCCCCACGGTCGCCGTCATGGCTGGGGGCGTGGATCGCTACTACCCCACGGGCAACGAGGAGCTGCTCCGGGAGGTTGCCCGGCGGGGCCATCTTGTCTCCGAGCTGCCCCCCGGTGCCTCGCCCTCCAAGCACCGTTTCCTCAAACGGAACCGCCTCATTGCGGCGATGTCCGCCCTGACCGTGGTGGTGGAGGCGAGATGGCGCTCCGGGGCTCTCAGCACGGCCCGCAGGGCTGTGGACCTCGGCCGGCACGTCGCCGCTGTCCCGGGCTCGGTCTACAGCGCGAACTCGGCCGGATGCCACCGGCTCCTCCGGGACGGCGCCGCCTGCGTCACCGACGCCAAGGAGGCCTACGAACTGGTGGCACCGTCGGGGGAGGGCCTCGCGGAGGACCCGTCAGCACCCGCTCGCGCCCATGACGGGCTCTCGCTCGTCGACCTCATGGTGCTCGAGGCGCTGCCCGTGCGGCGGGGCGCGGCGGTGGAGAGCCTCGCGGTGGTCGCGGGCCTGAGCGAGGCCGAGATCCGGGCAGGACTGGGACGGCTGTCCCTCGTGGGCCTGTGCGAGCGGTCCGAGGGCGGCTGGAGGCGCAGCAGGCAGGCGTGAGAGCCATGCTCCGGCCGGACCTGTCCCGCGCTGTGCGTGTCGGGCTTGCCGCTGCAGCGGCGGCCGCGAAGGATGGAGGAGGCCCGAAGGCCACGACGAGGAGGCTCCATGGACGCCGGTGCAGTGCCCGAGGGGCTGGATGGCCCCCTGCGGTCGTACCTGCGCCATCTCGCCCTGGAACGCGGCCGCTCAGCCCACACGGTGCGCGCCTACGAGTCGGACCTCACCTCGATGCTCGCCTCCGCCGCCGAGGACGGCGCCGTGGACCTGCGGGCACTCGACCTGGCCATGCTCCGCCGCTGGCTCGGCCGCCAGAGCGAGGCGGGGCTCGCGAGGTCGACCCTGGCGCGGCGGTCGGCCGCCGCGCGCTCGTTCCTTGCGTGGGCCGCCAGGGAAGGCCACCTGGACGCGGACCCATCGATCCGGCTCGCGGCCCCCAAGCGGCAGGCGCCCCTGCCCGAGGTCCTGCACCGGGATCAGGCCGAACGGCTGCTGGATGGCGCCGCTGCGGCCGCCGCCGAGGGCGACCCGGTGGCCGTGAGGGACCTGGCCCTGGTCGAGCTCCTGTACGCGACGGGGGTGCGGATCGGCGAACTCGTGGCCCTCGACGTCGACGACGCGGACTTCGGCCGTCGCACCATCCGGGTGCTCGGCAAGGGCAACAAGGAGAGGACGGTACCCTTCGGGGTCCCTGCCGCGGACGCCCTCACCCGCTGGCTCGGCGCGCGGACGGCGCTCACGACCAGTGCCAGCGGCGCTGCCCTCTTCCTCGGCGCCCGCGGCGGCCGGCTCGGGCAGCGTCAGGCACGGACCGTCGTCGACCGCGCCCTGAGGGGGCTCGGCGACACCTCGGCCAGCGGTCCGCACGCCCTCCGCCACACCGCCGCGACCCACCTCCTCGACGGGGGCGCCGACCTCCGCAGCGTCCAGGAGCTCCTCGGGCACGCCAGCCTGGCCACCACCCAGCTGTACACCCACGTGTCCGTCGAACGGCTGCGGGCGAGCTACTTGGCGTCCCATCCGCGCGCATAGCCTGCTGCCACACTGGCGGGGCCTACTGGCATCTGGCAGATTCGTCCGGCAGAATGGTCGCGAAGCCCCGGTCGGAGCGGGTCCCGCGCCTTACGGACGTGGGGCACCTCCTCCCGGAGGGACAACTCAATAGCCACGCATCGCTGGATCCGCCAGCTGACGGTCGTAGGGGAAGACGTACCGACAGCGATGGAGGATGGAATGTCTGCAGTGATGACCCGTGGTCTGCTGTTCGTGCACTCGGCACCGAGCGCGCTGTGCCCGCACGTCGAGTGGGCCATCAGCTCGGTGGTGGACAAGCGGACGGATCTCGACTGGACGGCGCAGCCTGCCGCTCCGGGAATGTTCCGTGCCGAGCTGTCGTGGATCGGCAAGCCCGGGACCGGCGCCCAGCTCGCCTCGGCCCTGCGCGGCTGGGCCCACCTGCGCTACGAGGTCACGGAGGAGCCGAGCCCCAGCGTGGACGGCGGCCGGTGGTCGCACACCCCCGAGCTCGGCATCTTCCACGCCATGACCGACGTCCACGGCAACATCGTCATCTCCGAAGACCGCATCCGGTACGCCTACGAGTCTGCAGGCGGGGACGCGGCGGCCGTCTACCACGAGCTCTCCCTCGCCCTCGGCGAGGCCTGGGACGAGGAGCTCGAGCCGTTCCGCCACGCCGCCGAGGGCGCACCGGTCCGCTGGCTCCACCAGGTCGGCTGACCACCGCCCCAGCCTCACCTGTCCCACCTGTCTGCGTCTGTGTGACACCAACGGGGAGGGGGCCAGTCATCCGACTGGCCCCCTCCCCGTTGGCGCGTTCTCGGCGTGTCCGCGTCAGTGGTTGCGGATCACCACGACCGCGTTGTGGCCGCCGAAGCCGAAGGAGTTGCTGAGGGCGACGATGTCCCCCTGCGGGAGGTCCCGTGCTGTGGTGACCACATCGAGCGGGATCTCCGGGTCCTGGTGGTCGAGGTTGATCGTGGCGGGAGCGCGTCGCTCCTGCACGGCGAGGACGGTGAGGACGGCCTCGACGGCACCGGAGGCGCCGAGGAGGTGGCCCATCTGCGACTTCGTCGCAGAGACCGCCACATTGTCCACGTGGGTGCCGAGCGCGGCCCTGAGCGCGGTGTACTCGGGCTTGTCGCCGACCGGCGTCGAGGTCGCGTGAGCGTTGACGTGCACCACGTCCTCCGGCTGGACGCGAGCGTCGAACATCGCGGCCTTGAGCGCTCGGGTGGCGCCCAGGCCCTCCGGATCCGGCGCGGTGATGTGGTACGCGTCGGCCGTGACCGACGTGCCGGCGAGCTCAGCGTAGATGCGGGCGCCGCGCGCGAGGGCGTGCTCCTCCGCCTCGAGCACGAGCGCGCCCGCCCCTTCGCCCATGACGAAGCCGTCGCGGTCGAGGTCGTAGGGGCGGGAGGCGTGCTCGGGGTCGTCGTTGCGCTTGGAGAGCGCCTGCATCGCAGCGAAGGAGGCGAGCGGCATCGGGTGGATCGCGGCCTCCGCGCCTCCGACCATCACGACGTCGGCCTTGCCGGCGCGGATGAGCTCCTGGCCCACGGCCATGGCCTCGGTGCCGGATGCGCACGCAGACACCGGGGTGTGGGCGCCGGCCCGCGCGCCGAGGTCGAGGCTGACCGCCGCGGCCACGCCGTTGGGCATCAGCATCGGCACGGTCATCGGCAGGACCCGGCGCGGGCCCTTCTCCTTGAGCGTGTCCCACCCGTTGAGCAGGGTCCAGACGCCGCCGATCCCGGTGGCGAAGGCGACCGCGAGGCGGTCGTGGTCGATCTCTTCGATGCCGGAGTCCCGCCAGGCCTCGCGGGCCGCGATCACACCGTACTGGGTGGAGGGGTCCATGCGCTTCATCTCGACCCGGCTGAGCACCTGGTCGGCAGGGGTGGAGAGCTTGGCGGCAATCTTGACCGGCAGCTCGTACTGCTCGACCCAGTCATCGGTGAGCCTGCGGACGCCCGAGACGCCCTTGAGGGCGTTCTGCCACAGGGTGGGGACGTCGCCGCCGATGGGCGTCGTGGCACCAAGGCCGGTCACAACAACTTTGCGCGCCATGCTTCGCTACTTTCGTGGTGCGGGATGAGGCCAGAAGGCTCTGGCCTCGTCAACAGGGGGCGGCCGGCGCAGGGGCGCCGGCCGCCGGGGCGCGAGGCCCTTAGGCCTGGGCCTTGGCGATGAAGTCGACGGCGTCGCCAACCGTGGTGAGGTTCTTGACCTCCTCGTCCGGGATGCGGACGCCGAACTTCTCCTCGGCGTTGACCACGATGGTCATCATCGAGATCGAGTCGATGTCGAGGTCGTCGGTGAACGACTTGTCGAGCTGGACGGCGTCGGTGGCGAGCCCCGTCTCCTCGTTGACGATCTCGGCCAGACCGGCGAGGATCTCTTCGTTGGTTGCCATGTCGGCTCCTTTTCTCGGTTCCCGGCGGTCCGCCGGATCAGGGTTCCAGCCGCTGTGCGCGGCGTGGTCTCAGCACGGCCCGGGGGCCGTGCCGCGGTCTCAGGGGAGGACGACGACCTGGGCGCCGAAGACGAGGCCCGCGCCGAAGCCGATCTGCAGTGCCAGCTTGCCGTGGAGGTCGGGGTGCTCGTCGAGCAGCCGCACCGTCGCGAGGGGGATCGAGGCCGCGGAGGTGTTCCCCGACTCGGCGATGTCCCGGCCGACGATGACCGTCTCGGGCAGCTTGAGCTGCTTGACCATCTCGTCGATGATGCGCATGTTCGCCTGGTGCGGGATGAACGCGGCGAGGTCCTCAGGCTCGATGCCCGCGGCGTCGAGCGCCCTCCGGGCCACCTTGGCCATCTCCCAGACGGCCCAGCGGAAGACGCTCTGTCCGTCCTGGCGCAGGGTCGGCCAGATCTTCGCCTCCGTGCCCAGCACCGCGGCTGCGTTGCTCGCGCCGTTGTGCTCGGCCTCGTCCGAGAGGTCGCGGACGTCCAGAAGCGAGTGCGTCATGCCGATGACATTCCACTTGCTGCCGTCCGAGCCCCACACCGAGGGGCCGATGCCGGGCGTCTCGGAGGGGCCGATCACGACGGCGCCCGCGCCGTCGCCGAGCAGGAAGGAGATGCTTCGCTCGGTGTTGTCGATGAAGTCGCTGAGCTTCTCGGCGCCGACCACGAGCACGTAGTCGGCCGCGCCGGAGCGGACCAGCGCGTCGCCCTGGGCGATGCCGTAGCAGTATCCGGCGCACGCGGCGGAGATGTCGTAGGCGGGTGCCGGCGTGGCCCCGAGGCGGTCCGCCAGGGCGGCGGCCGCGGACGGGGTCGCGTAGGGGTGGGACACGGTCGAGACGATGACGGCGCCGAGCTGGTTCGCCTCGATGCCTGCCGAGGCGAGGGCATCGCGGGAGGCGCCCTCTGCCATGTCGAGGACGCTCACGTCCTCGGGGGCGCGGCGGCGGGTCACGATGCCGGTGCGCTGGCGGATCCATTCGTCCGAGGAGTCGATCCACTGGCAGACGTCGTCATTGGTGACGACGACCGACGGGCGGTAGGCGCCGATGCCGAGGATGCGCGCGTACGCGTGCGTCTCGGCCTGCTTGAGTGTCGGGGTGCTCACACGGTCTCCTTGTCGCTGCTGGCGTCATCGGCGGCGAAGAGCTCGAGGGCCGCGTCGACGTCGGAGGGTCCCTTGACCGCCACGGTCTTGATGCCGGGCATGCCCCGCTTCGCGAGGCCGACGAGCGTGCCTGCGGGGGCGAGCTCGATCACGCCGGTGACGCCGCGCGCAGCGAGCGTCTCCATGCACAGGTCCCAGCGCACCGGGCGGGAGACCTGGGCGATGAGGCTCTCGAGCGCGGCCTCGCCCGAGGCGACCTCCGCACCGTCGAAGTTCGAGAGCAGGGGAACGGCCGGATCACTGACGGCCAGCTCGGGCCGGAGGGCCTCGAGGTCCGCCACGGCCGAGGCCATGTGCTGCGTGTGGAAGGCACCGGCCACCTTGAGGGGGATGACGCGGGCCTTGGCCGGCGGATTGTCCGCGAGCTGCTTGAGGGCCTCGAACGTGCCGGCGGCGACGATCTGGCCGCCGCCGTTGACATTGGCCGGCTCGGCGCCCGCGGCGGCGATCGCGGCGAGGACCTCGTCGCGGTCTCCGCCCACGACCGCGCTCATCCCGGTGGGGGTGACTGAGGCGGCCTTGGCCATGCCCCGGGCACGGACGCCGACGAAGCGCATGGCGTCCTCGGCGCTGAGCACGCCGGCGAGGACGGATGCGGTGATCTCACCGACCGAGTGTCCGGCGAGCACGACGGGCAGGTCGGAGAGCTCGGCGTCGAACATCGCCTCGGCAGCGACAATGCCAGCGGCCACGATGAGCGGCTGGGCCACCGCGGTGTCCTTGATCGTCTCCTCGTCCGAGGTCGTCCCGTGCGCCACGAGATCGAGGCCGACCACCTCGCCGAGGGCCCCGAGGCGGTCGGCGACGGAGGGCAGCTCGAGCCAGGGGGCCAGGAATCCGGGCGTCTGGGAGCCCTGTCCAGGGCAGACAATTGCTAGCACGTCACCAAGCTTTCCAAATCGGGGGTGCTCTGAGTGGGGAGAGCGCGCACGAAGCTCCTCCATGCGGTTTGTGGGAAGTCTACAACGTGCTCGCGGCGGCAACCCGGACTCAGGACCGCTGCGGATGCCGTTCGGGGGGCGGTTTCGGGGCCGCGGCGAGACGTCCCACGACGAGCGCCGTCTGCAGGACGAACGCCTCGCGGGGCAGGAGCGGGTCCCACCCGGTGACGTCGCACACGCGGCGCAGCCGGTAGCGGACGGTGTTGGCGTGGACGAACAGCTCCCGCGCCGTCGCCTCGAGCGAGTGGCCCAGTTCGAAGTAGGCGCTGAGGGTCTCGACCAGCCCATTGGAGGCTGCCACCAGGGGGCGGTAGATCTTCTGGACGAGGGCGCGGCGGGCGGCGTCGTCGCCGGCCGCCACCCGCTCCGGAAGCAGGTCGTCCGCCGCGACCGGGCGCGGGGCGTTGGGCCAGGCCCGGGCGGCGGACAGGCCCGCGAAGGCCGCCTGGGCGGAGGTGCTCGCCTCGGTCAGGGTCGCGGCCTCCGGCCCGTACACCACCGGGCCGGGGGCGAAGAGCTCGGCCAGGCGTGCCATGGCCGTCGCCGGCTCCTGCAGGCCGCCGAGGATGAGGATCAGGCGGTCGCCCTGGATGCCGACCAGGGCGTCCTGGGCGTGCCGGCCCGCGATCCGCCGCAGCTCGCCCACATAGGTCGGGCTGGGCTCGAGCGGGGAGGAGCCCACCATGACCGTGAAGCGCTCCTGGGCCTTCCATCCGAGCGCCGCGATGCGGGACCTCAGGGCGTCCGTGTTCTCCCCGCGCAGGATCGCATCGACGATGAGGGCTTCGAGGCGGGTGTCCCACGATCCCCGGGTCTCGGCGGCGCGCGCGTAGACGTCCGCCGCGGCGAAGGCCACCTCGCGGGAGTAGCGCAGCACGGCCTCCCGCAGCGCCGGCTGGTCCTCTTCGGGGGCGAGGTGCGGCACCTGGTCCTCGACGGTCTCGACCACGATGCGGATCAGCTGGAGCGCCTTCTGCAGGCTGATGGAGCGCGTGAGCTCCGTCGGGGCGGTGCCGAATACGTCGGAGAGGATCCAGGTGGGCAGGGTGGGGCGCTCGTACCAGGTGACGAACGCCGCGATCCCGTTCTGGGCCACGAGCCCGAGGGCGGAGCGCTCGTCCGCGCTCAGCCGGGAGTACCACGGCAGGGACCGCTCGAGCTCCCGCATGGTGCTCGTGGAGAGCTGCCCGACGTTGGCCCGCAGCTTCTTGACCGTCTCGGCCTTCGCCGGCGAGATGGTCAGCTTCCCGTTCGGCGGGGTTGCGGGGGAATGCTGCGGCTGGGCCATGGGAAGAGCATAGCGAGCGCTCAGGTGGGAACCAGTTTTGTGTGAAGGCTACAAGCGCCGGTGTGCCATGCCACACGCGGCTGCGGACTCGGGCGGCCGCACGGTTCCGGGGCGCCCTCCGCTACGCACGACGGCGGCCCTCCCCGGAGTGGGGAGGGCCGCCGTCGTCGGAGGGTCGCCTGCAGGCGGCCGATGTGCGCCGCGAGCGCCGCGGGCTAGCTCTCGCCGCCCGCGTTGCCGGTGGTGCCGGCGTTCACATCGAGGAGGCGGTACCGCTCGAAGGCCTGGCGGGGCGCGTCGGCGTCGACCTCGCCGCGGCGGGCGAGCATCTGCAGCGCCCGCACCACCACGGAGTGCGCGTCGATGTGGAAGTACCGCCGTGCGGCGGCGCGCGTGTCGGCGAAGCCGAAGTCATCGGCGCCGAGGGTCGCGAACTCGTTCGGGAGGAACTGGCGGATCTGGTCCGGCACGGCCTTCATGTAGTCCGTGACGGCCACGATCGGGCCGGTCGCCCCGGCGAGCTGCTGCGTGACGAACGGCACGCGAGCCTCCTTCTCCGGGTGGAGGAAGGCCTCCTCCTCGGCGGCGAGGCCGTCGCGGCGCAGCTCGCTCCAGGAGGTCACGCTCCACACGTCGGCCGAGACGCCCCACTCGTCGGCGAGGATCTTCTGGGCCTCGAGGGCCCACGGCACGGAGACGCCCGAGGCCAGCATCTGCGTGCGCGGCCCGTCGATCTTGGCCGGGGCCAGCAGGTAGATGCCCTTGAGCAGGCCTTCGACGTCGAGCTCGTCGGGCTCGGCCGGCTGGACGATCGGCTCGTTGTAGACGGTGAGGTAGTACATGACGTTCGGCTGCGGGTGCTTGCCGCCGTACATGCGCTCGAGCCCGGCCTTGACGATGTGCCCGATCTCATACCCGTAGGCGGGGTCGTACGTGACGACCGCGGGGTTGGTCGAGGCGAGCAGGGGCGAGTGCCCGTCGGCGTGCTGCGTCCCCTCGCCCGTGAGCGTGGTCCGGCCCGCGGTGGCGCCGATGATGAACCCGCGCGCCATCTGGTCCGCCGCAGCCCAGATCCCGTCGCCGGTGCGCTGGAAGCCGAACATCGAGTAGAAGACGTAGACCGGCACGAGCGTCTCGCCGTGCGTCGCGTAGGACGTGCCCGCGGCGGTGAAGGCCGCGATCGAGCCGGCCTCGTTGATCCCGGCGTGCAGGATCTGGCCCTCGGGCGCCTCCTTGTAGGCCAAGACGAGGTCGCGGTCCACCGAGAGGTAGTTCTGGCCCTTGGGGTTGTAGATCTTCGCCGTGGGGAAGAACGCGTCCATGCCGAACGTGCGCGCCTCGTCCGGGACGATCGGCACGATCCGCTTGCCGAACTCCTTGTCCCGCATGAGGTCCTTGAGCAGGCGCACGAACGCCATGGTCGTGGCGGCCTGCTGCTTGCCCGAGCCGCGCTTGGCGACCTCGAACGACTTCTCGGCCGGCAGCGCGATGCCCTCATGGGGGTCGCGCCGCTCGGGCAGGAAGCCGCCGAGCCCCTTGCGCCGCTCCATCATGTACTGGATCTCGGGCGAGTCCTGCCCGGGGTGGTAGTACGGGGGCTCGTAGGGGTTGGCCTCGAGCTGCTCGTCCGTGATCGGGATGCGCAGGTGGTCGCGGAAGTCCTTGAGGTCGCCCAGCGTCATCTTCTTCATCTGGTGGGTCGCGTTGCGGCCCTCGAAGTGCGGGCCCAGGCCGTAGCCCTTGACCGTCATGGCGAGCACCACGGTCGGCTTGCCCTTGAACTCGGTGGCCGCCTTGTAGGCCGCGTAGACCTTCCAGTAGTCGTGGCCGCCGCGCTTGAGGTTCCAGATCTGCTCGTCCGTGTAGTCGGCGACGAGCTCCTTGGTCTCCGGGGTCTTGCCGAAGAAGTGGTCCCGGACGAATCCGCCGGACTCCGCCTTGTACGTCTGGTAGTCGCCGTCGAGCGTCTCGTTCATGATCTTGACGAGCTGGTTGTTGTCGTCGCGGGCGAGCAGGGAGTCCCACTCGCGGCCCCAGATGACCTTGATGACGTTCCAGCCGGCGCCGCGGAAGAACGCCTCGAGCTCCTGGATGATCTTGCCGTTGCCGCGCACCGGGCCGTCGAGGCGCTGGAGGTTGCAGTTGACCACGAACGTGAGGTTGTCCAGGTTCTCGTTCGCCGCGAGCTGGAGCAGGCCGCGGGACTCCGGCTCGTCCATCTCCCCGTCGCCGAGGAATGCCCAGACGTGCTGGTCCGAGGTGTCCTTGATCCCGCGGTTGTGGAGGTAGCGGTTGGTCTGCGCCTGGTAGATCGCGTTCATCGGGCCGATGCCCATGGAGACCGTGGGGAACTCCCAGAACTCCGGCATCATGCGCGGGTGCGGATAGGAGGAGAGCGCGTGGCCCTCCTTCGACTTCTCCTGGCGGAACCCGTCGAGGTCCTCCTCGGTGAGGCGGCCCTCCATGAACGCGCGGGCGTACATGCCCGGGGAGGCGTGGCCCTGGAAGAAGACCTGGTCGCCGCCGCCGGGGTGGTCCTTGCCGCGGAAGAAGTGGTTGAAGCCCACCTCGTAGAGCGTGGCCGCACCGGCGTAGGTGGAGATGTGGCCGCCGACGCCGATGCCGGGGCGCTGGGCCCGGTGGACCATGATCGCGGCGTTCCAGCGCATGTACGCGCGGTAGCGGCGCTCGAACTCCTCGTTGCCCGGGTACTCGGGCTCCTGGTCGGCCGGGATGGTGTTCACGAAGTCCGTGGTGGTGACCATCGGGACTCCGACACTGCGCGAACCGGCCCGCTGCAGGAGGCTGCGCATGATGTACTGCGCGCGCTCGGTGCCGTGTTCCTCGATCAGGGAGTCGAGGGACTCAACCCATTCGGCGGTCTCTTCGGGATCGCGGTCCGGCAGCTGATTCGTCAGGCCGCTGAGGATGTGCGAGGTTTCCTCTCCTACAGACACGTCCAAACCTCTCTTCGAGCCCGTAGGGCCGGAGCTGGTGGCAGCCGGATGCGGGCAGTCTCGTCGCGGTGCCCTGTGCGTGCAGGGCCGTTGGTACTCTGAGCGCCGCGCGGCCGGAGGGGTCTGCCGGGCGCCGGGCACTCAGATGCCACTCTAGCCGCGCGCGGGAAGGGACTGTTAGCCGGAGGCGGCGGTACCCGGTCATGTTCGCGCCGCCAGCGTGGTGCCCCGGCCAACGGCGGCGGCGCCTCTCCACCGCGGCGAGGGCCCCCGGGCGCTCCTCCCGCGGGGGCCGCGCGAGGGCGATCGGAGGAGAATACCGCGCTGAACGGCGGCAACGGAGCCCGGCGGGGCGCGCCTCCACGCGGCACGTGCTTGAAGCTGCGGGCCAAACGTAGTTGGCTTATAGCTACGGCGGGCTGTGTGCTGCGCCGCATCCGGCGGATGCGGCACTCGCGGCCTGCCGGGACAGTGCCTGAGGGCACAGCAGAGACGAGGAGGAGACGACGTGGGCGAGACCGACACCGCCGCGGGCAGCAATGTGGCGGCGCGATTGGGTTTCAAGGACGGTGACCTGATCCAAGAGTTCGGCTACGACGAGGACGTGGACTTCGGTCTGCGCGAGGCGATCGAGGAGCAGGTCGGCTCCGACCTCCTCGACGAGGAGGACCACGACGTCGTCGACGGTGTGATCGTGTGGTGGCGCGAGGGCGACGGCGACCTCGTCGACATGCTCATGGACGCGCAGACCACCCTCAACGAGGCGGGCGTCGTCTGGCTCCTGACGCCCAAGCAGGGCCGTGACGGGCACGTGCGCCCGGTCGAGGTCCAGGAGTCGGCCCCGACGGCGGGCCTTCACTCCACCTCCTCGGTGGGGGTCTCGAAGGACTGGAGCGCGACGCGCCTCGTGCGGAAGAAGCAGTGAGCGCCGCGGCGGGCGACGCGCCCGCGGTGGGGGAGACTGCCCCCGATTTCGAGCTGCCCAACCAGTACGGCGAGCCCGTGCGGCTCTCATCGTTCCGCGGCAGGCCCGTCGTAGTGATCTTCTTCCCCTTTGCGTTCTCGGGGATCTGCACGGGCGAGCTCTGCGAGGTGCGGGACGGCTGGGACGCCTTCGCCAAGGTTGACTGCGAGGTCCTCGCGATCTCGGTGGACAGCAAGTTCGCCCAGCGGGCCTACGCGGCGTCCGAGGGCTACGAGTTCTCGCTCCTGGCCGACTTCTGGCCGCACGGCGAGGTGGCGCAGCGCTACGGCGTCTTCGACGACCGGGACGGCATGGCCCTGCGCGGCACCTTCATCCTCGATGCCGAAGGTGTGGTGCGCTACCGCGTCGTCAATCCCCGGGGGCAGGCCCGCGACATCGCCGAGTACCGCCGGGCCCTCGCCCAGATCACGGGGACCCCCGTCGCCTAGGGCGGCCGCGCTGTTAGCGGCCACCCGGGGTCTGCGGTAGTGTTGAACCCCGTCGGACCGCCTCTGCGGCCGGCCTCGAGGGTCTTTAGCTCAGCTGGTAGAGCGCCACGCTTACACCGTGGATGTCATCGGTTCGATCCCGGTAGGACCCACCGTTCGCACGGCGCACGCCGCCGTGCCCTCCAGCTCCCGCTGCCGGCTTCGCGCCGCGATCGTGATCGTGCTGCCACCGTGTGCCCGGCGGATTCCCGCGTCTGCCCGGAGGTGCCCGAGCATGGAACGAGCCTCCCGCCGCGGCCATTGGGGGGGTTGCCGCGGCGGGAGGCTCTGCAGATGAATATAAGGCGAAACGCCGCCCATTTCAAAACAGATGAGCAGTATGTCGCGGAGAGCGGCCGGAGACCCCGCGTGCCGCTGGCCCGCAGCCTGCGTGATGGCATCTTTGGCAATCGATTGCCAAAAGTGAGGCGCGCCGAAATACGATGTCAAACGGAGGCCAGGGTTCCGTGCCTCAACTAGCCTTGGTGCTTGAGATCCCCCGAAGAGACGGAGAGTACATGTCTGCACAGATCGGCGTCACCGGCCTTGCGGTGATGGGCGCGAACCTCGCCCGCAACCTTGCCCGCAACGGCTTCACCGTCGCGCTGCACAACCGGTCGGTCGAGAAGACGGACACCCTCCTGGCCAAGCACGGCGACGAGGGCGAGTTCGTGCGCACCGAGACGCTCCAGGAACTCGTGGACGCCCTCGAGAAGCCCCGTCGGGTGCTCATCATGGTCAAGGCCGGCGCGCCCGTGGACGCGGTCGTCGACCAGCTCGTCCCGCTCCTCGAAGAGGGCGACATCGTCATCGACGGCGGCAACTCGCACTACCAGGACACGAGGCGCCGGGAGGCCGCCCTCGCCGAGAAGGGGCTCCACTTCGTGGGCGTCGGCGTCTCCGGCGGCGAGGAGGGCGCCCTCAACGGGCCGTCCATCATGCCCGGCGGCTCCAAGGAGTCCTACGACGCGCTCGGCCCCCTCCTCGAGAAGATCTCCGCGAAGGCCGACGACGGCGCTCCCTGCTGCGCGTGGATCGGCACCGACGGCGCGGGCCACTTCGTGAAGATGGTGCACAACGGCATCGAGTACGCCGACATGCAGGTCATCGGCGAGGCGTACAGCCTCCTCCGCGGCGCCGCCGGGATCGAGCCCGCCGAGCAGGCGGCCATCTTCGAGGAGTGGAACAAGGGCGACCTGTCCTCCTTCCTCATCGAGATCACGGCGCAGGTGCTCGGGCACGTCGACGCCAAGACCGGCAAGCCGTTCGTCGACGTCGTCGTGGACGCCGCCGGCCAGAAGGGGACGGGCCGCTGGACCGTCCAGTCCGCCCTCGACCTCGGTTCCCCCGTGTCCGGCATCGCCGAGTCCGTGTTCGCCCGCGGGATCTCCTCGCAGGCGGCCCAGAGGGAGATCGCCCAGAGGACCCTCGCCGGCCACGAGGCCGAGGTGGCCCTGCCGGAGGACTTCGTCGAGGACGTGCGCCAGGCCCTCTACGCCTCCAAGCTCGTCTCCTATGCGCAGGGGCTCGACATGCTCACCAGCGCCGCCAAGGAGTACGGCTGGGACCTCAAGCTCGACGAGATCGCGTCGCTGTGGCGCGCCGGGTGCATCATCCGCGCCGACCTGCTCAAGGTCATCATGGAGGCCTACAAGGGCGATCAGGCTCCGGCGAACCTCCTGTTCGCCCCGGCCTTCGTCGAGTCCGTGGGGAAGGCCGTCCCGGCCTGGCGCCGCGTCGTGGCCACGGCCGTCCAGCTCGGCATCCCCGTGCCGGTGTTCTCGTCCTCGCTGGCCTACTACGACGCACTGCGGGCCGAGCGGCTCCCCGCCGCCGTGATCCAGGGCCAGCGCGACCTCTTCGGGGCGCACACGTACCGCCGCGTCGACACCGAGGGCACCTTCCACACGCTCTGGGGCGAGGACCGCTCCGAGATCTCGGCCGTCGACACGCACTGACGGGACGCCCGGGGCCGCATCTGGAAGTCACCTCCTAAAGGTCACCTCCTGGGAGTCACCTTCTGGAGGTCACCTTCTGGAGGTCACCTCCTGGGGGTCGCCCTCCGGGAGCCGCGTCCCGAACCACGACGGCGCCGCCCACCTCGCGAGGTGGGCGGCGCCGTCGTGCGTGGGTCGCCGGTGCCGACCGGCGGCGTCAGCCCTGCTGCCCGGGCGCGCCGGCCGACCGGCCGGCGTCCGAGCGCGGACGTCGCAGCGTGAAGGATTCGAAGGCCTCCAGGCCCCCGCCCACGCCGGTGACGTTGTAGTAGGTGACCTTCATCGTGGTGTCCCCGCCGGGTGTCCCCGGGTCGACCTCGAACGCGCCGAAGCCGTAGGAGTTCGCGGCATCGCGGACGGCGGACCAGGGAGCCGGCTCGTGCACGTAGACGGGCACCCGGTGGTGCGTCGTCGGATCCGGCTGGTCCGAGACCGAGACGATCACCCGGCACTCGGGCGGGGTGAACAGGAGCTGGTTCGACGGAGCTGAGGTCCCGCCGCCGCCCAGGACCATGTGCACCGTGCCCTTGGTCGTGTCGACGGTCCGCGTGTCGGTGGCGGCCGGCACCGGCGTCATCGTCTGGTTCGCCTCGTGCCCGCGGATCGGGTGCGAGCGCTCGTAGTGGTGCTCGTGCCCGCACACTACGAGGTCGACGCCGTACTTGTCGAACAGCGGCACCCACTCCTGCCGGACGCCGAGGTCGGCGCCGTTGAAGTTGTTGGCCGTGCTGATCGCCACCTGGTGCATGCACACGACGATCCAGTCGACGTCACGGTCCGAGCGGGCCGCGGCGAGCTCCTTCTCGAGCCAGGCCTTCTGCGCGCCGCCCGAGTAGCCGCGCACGTACGAGTTGCCGCCGTCCTGGTAGCACACGTCGTCGTTCGCGAGCGAGATGACCCGCACCGCGCCCACGGTGAAGCTGTACCAGAGCCCCCGCGTCACGTCGGTCTGTCCGGAGGCCTCGGGGACCTGGAAGTAGGTCTGGTACGCCGCGTAGCCGATGGGACCGTTGCCGAGCTCGTTCTCGTGGTTCCCGGCCGAGGGCATCCACGGCCGGTTCCGGGCGCTGCGCGAGTTGTTGGCCCAGAAGTCCCACCACGTGCGGATCCGGTCCGTCGCGAGGTTCGCGTAGCAGAGGTCTCCGTTGAAGAGGTGGAACATGGGCTGCACCCGCTCGACGCCGCCCGTCGTGTCGCCGGCGGCGGGGGAGCCGAGGTTGTCGTTGGCCCACGAGGTGCCCAGCTTCTTGCCGAGCGTGGGGGTGCCCTGGTCGCCGAAGCTCGTGAAGGTCACGCGGCCGCGGCCGCGCGGTGCGGTGGTGAAGGTCCCGAACTGCGGCGCAGCTCCTGCGTGGACCGCTGCGTACAGGTAGCCCGTCTCCGCGGCGAGGCCGGACAGGACCGCATGGTGCGCGTACACCGTCTGGCCGGACTTCGCGTCCACGTAGCTGCGGGTCGTCGCCTCGACCGCCTTGTCGAAGGTGCCGTGCCCATCGCCTAGGACCACCCGGGCACCGCGCACCGGCTGGAGGGTGTGCCACGAGACCACCATCTCGCTCGAGGCGTCCGCGCCGAACTGGAGGTGGAGGCCGTCGACCGTCGGGACGGCCGTGGGGTCGGTCGCCGAGAGCGAGCCGGGCAGGTCCTTGCCGGATGCTCCGGCCGCCGGGGACGCCTGCGCCGGGGCCGCGAAGCCCACGGTCCCGGCGGCTGCGGCGAGGCCGGCGCCCAGGAGGAGGCGACGGCGGGTGACGGGGGAGTTCTCAGGGGGGTTCGTCATGGGCAGAGCATGCCGCGCGCGGGTGCGCCCGAGGCCAACCGCGCCTTAACGGAGGGTGGACGTTCCGGGACATCCGCGGACGACGGCGGCGCCGCACCCCGCGTGGGGGAGCGGCGCCGCCGTGCGTGGTTCCGTCGGGGCTAGATGTAGTAGTACTCCGCCGGGTCGACGGCCGGCTTCGTCTCCTTCGCGGCGTCCCGGTGGCGCCAGGTCGCGGGCACGCCCGTGACGATCGAGTTGGGCGGGGCATCCTTGACCACCACGGCGTTGGCGCCCACAGCGCTGCCCGCCCCGATCGTGATGGGTCCGAGGACCTTCGCGCCCGCGCCGATGGTCACGCCGTCGCCGATAGTGGGGTGCCGCTTGACCTTCGCGAGCGAGCGGCCGCCGAGGGTGACCCCGTGGTAGAGGAACACGTCGTTGCCGATCTCGGCCGTCTCCCCGATCACCACGCCCATCCCGTGGTCGATGAAGAACCTGCGCCCGATCGTCGCACCGGGATGGATCTCGATGCCGGTGAGGAAGCGGCCGGCCTGCGAGATCAGCCGGGCCGGGAGACGGAGTTCCTCGCGCTGCCACATGGCATGGGTGAGGCGGTGGATCCAGATGGCATGCAGCCCGGAGTACGCGAGGAAGTTCTCGACGTTGCCGCGGGCAGCCGGGTCGTGCGCGGCCGCGGCTTCGAGGTCTTCCCTCAGCCGCGCCACCGTGCGTTTGATCAGAGACAACAGGTTTCCTTCCGCCGAGCCGGAGCCCGTGCCCCTAGCCGCGGATGTCGTCGTAGAGGACAGTGGAGATGTAGCGCTCGCCGAAGTCGCACACGATGGCGACGATCAGCTTGCCCTTGTTCTCGGGACGCTTGGCCAGCTCGAGGGCGCCCCAGACGATGGCGCCGGAGGAGATGCCGCCGAGGATGCCCTCCTGGGCGGCGAGGTCCCGCGCGACTGCGACGGAGTCCTCGAGGGTCGCGTCGAGCACCTCATCGTACACATTCGTGTCGAGGATCTCGGGCACGAAGTTCGCGCCGAGGCCCTGGATCTTGTGGGGGCCGGCGGGGCCGCCGTTGAGGATGGGGGAGTCCTTCGGCTCGACGGCCACGACCTGCACGCCCGGCTTGCGCTCCTTCAGGACCTGGCCGACACCGGTGATGGTGCCGCCGGTGCCGATCCCGCTGACGAAGATGTCGACGCCGCCGTCGGTGTCGTTCCAGACCTCTTCGGCCGTCGTGGCCCGGTGGACCTCAGGGTTGGCCGGGTTCGCGAACTGCTGGGCCCAGATCGAGTTCTCGGTGTTGGCCACGATCTCCTGGGCCTTCTCCACGGCGCCACGCATGCCGTCCGAGCCGGGGGTGAGGACGATCTCGGCGCCGTACGCGCGCAGCAGCACGCGGCGCTCGGTCGACATCGTCTCGGGCATCGTCAGGATCACCTTGTAGCCGCGGGCGGCGCCCACCATGGCCAGAGCGATGCCCGTGTTGCCGGAGGTGCCCTCCACGATCGTCCCGCCCGGCTTGAGCGCGCCCGCCTTCTCGGCAGCATCGATGATGGCCACGCCGATGCGGTCCTTGACGCTGTTGGCGGGATTGTAGAACTCGAGCTTGACCGCGACCTGGGCCTCCAGGCCTTCCGTGAGCCGGTTGAGCCGGACCAGCGGGGTGTTGCCGACCAGCTGCGTGACGTCGTCGTAGATGCGTGCCATGAGTCC
This sequence comes from Sinomonas sp. RB5, assembly GCF_054063535.1. Taxonomy (NCBI): domain Bacteria; kingdom Bacillati; phylum Actinomycetota; class Actinomycetes; order Micrococcales; family Micrococcaceae; genus Sinomonas; species Sinomonas sp. RB5. The sequence continues at coordinate 105,261 of NZ_JBSSGJ010000007.1, read as the reverse complement.
TTAGCTTTCTGCAGTAGGCGTGACAGTCTGACCGTAGGGGCCGGCTGCGGCTTCAGCCTAGCCAGCGCGCCGGAGGGCGGCTAGGAAATCAGCCACTGAGAGTAATATTTTCTGGCCTTGGCGAGCTTGGGGTTGATGATCACGCTGCAGTAGCCCGCGTCCGGGTTCTTCGCGTAGTAGTCCTGATGGAAGTCTTCTGCAGGGTAGAAGGTGCCAGCCCGGCTCACCTCGGTCACGATCGGGGTGTTCCAGAGCGACTGGTTGCGCTCGATCGCCCGCTCGAACAGCTCCTTCTCCTCGTCCGTCAGGTAGAACATGGACGAGCGGTACTGGGTGCCGACGTCGTAGCCCTGCCGGTTGGGCGTGGTCGGATCGTGCAGGGCGAAGAACATGTCCAGGACGGTCTCCTGGGGAATGACCTCCTCGTCGAAGGTGACTGCGACGACCTCGGCGTGCCCCGTCATCCCGGAGCACACGCTGTAGTAGTCAGGGTCAGGGAAGTGGCCGCCGGTGTAGCCCGAGACCACCGAGGAGACGCCGCGGGTCTTCTGGTAGACCGCGTCGAGGCACCAGAAGCAGCCGCCGCCCAGAATGAAAGTCTTCATGCTGCCTACAATGTCCGCAGCCCGCGGAAGATTCCCGAGAGAGGACCTCGCCTCGTGACAGAGCAGAACGGCCCCGCCCCGCTGGAGGACGCGTCCACCGGCCCCCGCGCCGAGCCCGGAGAGGAGGGAGCCCCGGAGGGCACCCCCGGCGCCGCAGAGGGCGTGACGCTCGCCGACGTGCTCCTGGCCGTCGAGGAGCTGTGGCCCGAGTCCCTCGCCGAGGGCTGGGATGCCGTCGGCCTGGTGACGGGACGGCCGTCCCAGCCCGTGCGCAGGATCCTGTTCTGCGTCGACCCGGTCCTTGAGGTCATCGAGGAGGCCGCGGCATGGGAGGCGGACCTGATCGTGGCCCACCACCCGCTGCTGCTGCGGGGGGTCACGAGCGTCGCCGCGAACACCCCCAAGGGTCGCGCCGTGCACCGCCTCATCGAGTCGGGCACCGCCCTCGTGAGCGTCCACACGAACGGGGACTCCGCCGTCGGCGGCGTCTCCGATGTGCTCGCCGACGCGCTGGGGCTCGACGACGTCGCGCCGCTGACGAAGGCCGCCGCCGGCCTGCCCGAAGAGGGGATCGGGCGCGTGGGCGACCTCGGCGAGATCACGAGCCTCGGAGACCTCGCCGGGCGGCTCTTCGGCATCCTGCCGGCGGTGGCCGGCGGCGTCCGCGTCTCCGGCGACCGCGACGGGCTCGTCCGCCGCGTGGCCGTGTGCGGTGGCGCGGGTGACAGCCTGTTCGACGCCGTCCGCGCGGCCGAGGCGGACGTCTACATCACCGCGGACCTGCGGCACCACCCCGCCTCGGAGGCGCGCGAGGCGTCCGCGGACGGGCGCCCCTACCTCATCGACGTGAGCCACTTCGCGAGCGAGTGGCTCTGGCTCCCCGCCGCCGCCTCCGCGCTCGACAACGTGCTCACCGACCAGGGCCATAGCCTCGACATCAGGGTCTCGACGATCAACACCGATCCCTGGGACTTCATCCTCACCCCGGGCGAGGGATAGAGTCGCAGCCACCGGCCGCCTCCGCCCAGCCACCCAGGGCAGCGGCCCCTAAGGAGGAACGATGCCCAAGGCCCCGGCCGCCGAACAGCTCAAGCTCCTCGGGCTGCAGGCCCTGGACGCCCGGCTGCGCTCGCTCGAGGTGCGCCGCCGGAGCCTCGAGACGGACCCCCGGCTCGCCCCGGCGAAGGCCGCCCTCGAGCAGGCCTCGGCGGCGGCGGGCGAGGCCGACCGGGCGGTGGCGGAGGCCGAGGCGGAGCTTGCCGGGATCGAGTCGAAGGTCTCCGAGGCCTCCACCCGGATCGCGCGGGACGAGGATCGCCTCTACGCGGGGGGCCTGTCGAAGGACCTCGAGGCCCTCCAGAAGGACATCGCGGGGCTGCGTGCGCGCCAGAGCGACCTTGAGGACGCCGAGCTCGAGGTCCTCGAGCGGCTCGACGGCCTGCGGGCGGCCCAGGGGTCCGCGGCCGAGGCGCTCGGGGACGCGCGCGGCGCGAGCGAGGATCTCCGCGCGGAGCTCGATGCGCAGCTCGCATCGATCGCCGCCGAGCGGGCCACGGTGGCCGAGGAGCGGGCCGAGTATGCCCGTGGCATCGAGCCGGGCCTCGTGGGGATCTACGAGAAGACGCTGGCCAAGCGGGGAGTGGGCGCTGCGCGACTCTTCCACGGAACGTCCGAGGGCTCCGGCATGGCGCTGAGCCCCGGGGACCTGGCAGCGATCCGGGGCGCCGCCGAGGACGATGTGGTCTTCTGCCCGGACTCCGGGTGCATCCTGGTCCGCTCGGCCGAGTGGGGCTGAGCGGGCGTCCCTGCCCTCAGTCCCTGAGCACGAGCGCGAGGGAGTGCGGGCGGCGCACCGTGCCAGGGATGAGCTCCGCCTCCCACTTCTCTGCCGCGGCGGCGAGCAGGGCCTCCGGCGTGGCAGGCGCCTTGCCGCGACGCGTGAGCAGGTGCCTGACCAGGTCGCCTCGGTGGTGCTTGGCGAAGTGGCTCACGACGCTGCGCTTCCCGTTCCGCTCCCTGAACACGTCGACGGTGACGGTCGCGGCCGGCGGGGGAGCGTAGGCAGCGGCATACGTGCTCGACCGGCAGTCGACGACGAGCTCCCCGGCTGCGCGCTCCGCCAGTGCCTCGGCGAGGAGCGGCTTCCAGTACGAGGCGAGCCGCCCGAGCCCGGGCAGGGCCGCCGACATCGAGAGCCGGTACGCCGGAACCCTGTCCGCGAACCCCACCGCGCCCCACAGCGCCGAGACCACGACGACCCAGTCGTCGGCCCTGCGGCGCTGCGCCGGGGTCAGGCCCGCGTAGCCGAGGGCCTCGTACAGCACCCCCGAGTAGACGGCGTGGGCCGGAGCCGCCGGCTCCGTCGCGAGCCGCCGGTTCCGCTCGACGTCGTGCGCCAGCGACGGCCCGACGCCGAGCACCTCGAGGGCGTCCTCGCGCCCGCTCACCTCGGCGAGGGCCTCCAGTGCCTCCTTCCGGGCCACCTCGAGCTGCGGGAAGCTCAGCGAACCGAGGTCGACGGCGGGACCGGAGGGCGCGGGCGTCTTGCCCTCAGAGGGCGGAAGCAGGATCAGCACCACGGCATCGTACCCGGCGGCCGGCCGGACACCTGAAGGCCGAGCGCGGCCCTATAGACTGGGAACGAGAGGACAGGTCGGCCGGGCGACCGCGGGGCGGTCTGGCGTAAGCCAGGGCGCCGCGAGGAAAGTCCGGGCTCCGCAGGGCAGGGTGGTGGGTAACGCCCACTCGGGGAAACCCGCAGGCCAGTGCCACAGAGAACAGACCGCCGCGGACGGGCGCCTGGCGCCGCGTCCGCGGTAAGGGTGAAACGGCGGTGTAAGAGACCACCAGCTCCCCGGGCGACCGGGGAGGCTCGGTAAACCCCACCCGGAGCAAGGCCAGACAGGGCGCGATCGAGGGCTGCCCGCCCGAGCGCCCGGGTAGGCCGCTCGAGGCCGCCGGCAACGGCGGTCCTAGATGGATGGTCGCCTCCCGCGCCGGGGCAACCCGGCGCGGAGACAGAACCCGGCTCACAGGCCGGCCTGTCCTCACACCCCTACCGCATGCCCCCAGCGGGCGCTGTGAGTAGGTTCACAGGGCCTGGGGCGGCGGCCGTGCGGCAGCCTCAGTACACTGGAAGAGAACGTAGAAGTTCTCCACGGGCCGGGCTCTGCGATCGCAGGACCGGCTCTTTTCATGCCCGCTGACCAACCCCTGGACACCCACGGCGGGTATACGCACGACGGCGTGCGAAAAGCAGAGAAAGGCACCTGTGTGAGCACAACGACGGAAACCGCACTCGGCACGTGGATCGGACGCGAGGCCGCCGCGGAGGAGATGATCCCGGTCATCGGCCGGCTCTACCGCCAGAACAACGTGGTCACCTCGGTCCACGGCCGCAGCCTCATCAACCAGTCCGTGGTCGGACTGCTCAAGGCCCACCGCTGGGCCCGCCAGATCGACAGCGAGGAGCTCGCCCTCGAGGAGACCCTCCCGATCCTCAAGGCCCTCGACACGCTTGAGCTCGGGGCCGCCTCGATCGACATCGCGCGCCTGAACGAGGCGTTCCGGGCCGAGGGGCAGACCCTCTCCCTCGAGGACTTCCTGCGCGCCGAGCTCGCCGAGGTCGTGGGCAAGCACGGCGCCGACCCGCGCAAGGGCACCGACGTGGTGCTCTACGGCTTCGGCCGGATCGGCCGCCTCGTCGCGCGGATCCTCATCGAGCACGCCGGCGGCGGCGCTGGCCTGCGGCTGCGCGCCATCGTGGTCCGCAAGGGCTCCGAGAAGGACCTCATCAAGCGCGCGAGCCTCCTGCGCCGCGACTCCGTGCACGGCGCCTTCGAGGGCACCATCACGGTCGACGAGGAGAACAGCACGATCCTCGCCAACGGCACGCTCATCCGGGTCATCTACTCGGACAGCCCGGCCACCGTCGACTACACGCAGTACGGCATCGAGGACGCCATCGTCGTCGACAACACCGGCAAGTGGCGCGACGCGGAGGGCCTGGCCCAGCACCTTCAGAGCAAGGGCGTGGCCCGCGTGCTCCTGACCGCCCCGGGCAAGGGCGACCTGCCGAACATCGTGCACGGGATCAACCACACCTCGATCTCGGCCGCCGACAGGATCGTCACGGCTGCCTCGTGCACGACCAACGCGATCACGCCGGTCCTGAAGGCCATCAACGACAAGTACGGGGTGGTCCACGGCCACGTCGAGACCGTGCACTCCTTCACGAACGACCAGAACCTGATCGACAACTTCCACAAGGGCGACCGCCGCGGCCGCGCCGCCGGGCTCAACATGGTCCTGACCGAGACCGGCGCGGCCAAGGCCGTGGCCAAGGCCCTGCCCGAGCTGGCCGGCAAGCTCACCGGCAACGCGATCCGCGTCCCCACCCCGGATGTGTCGATGGCCGTGCTGAACCTCAGCCTGGACAACGAGACCACCAAGGACGAGGTCAACGCGTACCTGCGCGAGATGTCGCTGCACTCGGACCTGCGCAAGCAGATCGACTACATCGACTCGCCCGAGGTCGTCTCGAGCGACTTCGTCGGCTCGCGCCGCGCCGGGATCGTCGACGGCCTCGCGACCATCTCGACCGGCAAGAACCTCGTGCTGTACGTCTGGTACGACAACGAGTTCGGCTACAGCTCGCAGGTGGTGCGTGTCCTCGAGGACATGGCCGGCGACCACGCGCCGTCGTTCCCCGTGCAGACCGCCGCCGACGAGTACACCCTGGCGACATCTCGGTAGCAATCGGCGGGGAAGCTGGATTCGGCGACGGCCCAGGGGCAAGATGCACCTATGGAAGCAACAGAGCATGAGAGCACGCTCGAGCACGCGCTCGACGTCGCCAAGGCCAACGCCAAGCAGGCAAAGCTGCTCGTGGACCACGCGAAGGCGGCCCTCGCGCGCGGGGACGTGAGTCCCGAGCGCGTCGCCCAGCTGGAGGAGCTCCAGCGGGCGGCGGACGAGGATCTCCAGCGGGTCATCCGCGAGCAGTAGGTCCGTCCCGACACGATGCGCGAAGGGCGCCGCACCATCCGGTGCGGCGCCCTTCGCGCGTCCTGGTCGGCCCCGCGGGGCCGTGCCTCAGATGTGCTCGTGCACGTCGTGGTCGTGGTCGTCATGGCCGAACGGGTCCGGGTCCACCCCGGGCATCCACGTCAGGCCGGGGACGCCCCACCCGTGCTTGCGCGCCGCCCGCCGGGCCTTCTTCGCGTAGCGGTCGATCAGGCGGTCCACGTAGAGCTTGCCGTCGAGGTGGTCGTACTCGTGCTGCATGACCCGGCCGAACCAGCCCGTCGCCACGAACTCGAGCGGGCGTCCGTCGCCGTCGAACCCCTCGACCTTGACCCACTCTGCGCGCTGCAGCGGGTAGCCCTCGCCCGGGAAGGAGAGGCAGCCTTCCTCGTCCTCCTCGGGGTCCGGCGCCGCGCCGGGGACCTTGGAGAGGGTCAGGCGCGGGTTGACGACGACGCCACGGGGCGGCACGCCGTCGTCATTGTTGAACTTGTACACGAAGACCCGCAGCCCGACGCCGATCTGCGGGGCGGCCAGGCCCACTCCGTGGGCGGCCTCGTTCGTCTCGTGCATATCCTCGATCAGGGCCCGCAGGGCGCCGTCGAACTCGGTGACCTCGGAGGCGCGGCGGTGGAGGACAGGCTCCCCCCAGATGGTGATGGGACGGACGGCCACGGATCGGCTCCTGTTCTGTGCCGGGCATTCGCCCTCACGGATCGACGGGACGGCGAGGGACAACGACGAGGCCGCCGGGGGACATCCCCGGCGGCCTCGTGGTGACCGGAGACCCGGCCTCTTCGGGGTGAGTAACGGGGCTCGAACCCGCGACCTTCTGGACCACAACCAGACGCTCTGCCAACTGAGCTATACCCACCGCGTTCACTCTCGGGAGATGGGCCGAGCTCGCTCAGCCGTCCTTCCCCGTGAAAGCAACGAGAAATAGTCTACCTGCTCCGCGCCGGTGCTCATGACCAAAACGGCGGCTCCGGACTAACTTTTTTCTGCGGCCTCGGGGCTCGCGGGCGTCCCCGTGCCGGTCGCGCCCGAGGAGATCCGCTCCGCGGCTTCGCGGGCCGCCGAGGAGTCCGGCCCGGGCGCGGGGACGAACACCGTCTCGCGGTAGTAGCGCAGCTCGTCGATGGAGTCACGGATGTCACCCAGGGCACGGTGGTTCCCGGTCTTGGCCGGCGCCTGGAAGTAGGCCCGCGGGTACCAGCGCCGCGCGAGCTCCTTGATGGTCGAGACGTCGATGACGCGGTAGTGGAGGTACTCGATCACCTCCGGCATGTCCCTGGCCAGGAAAATCCGGTCGGTCCCGACGGAGTTGCCGCCGAGCTGGGCCTTGTTCGGCTCCTTGACCCACGCCCGGATGTAGGCCATGACCTCGGTCTGGGCGGCCTCCATCGTCATGCCGCGGGGCAGCTCGTCGAGCAGCTTGGACTCGGTGTGCATGGCACGGACGAAGTCGCCCATGCCGGCCAGGGCCTCCTCGGAGGGCTTGATGACGACGTCGACTCCGTCGCCGAGGACGTTGAGCTCCGAATCGGTGACGAGGACCGCCACCTCGATGAGGGCGTCGGCGACCGGGTCGAGGCCGGTCATCTCGCAGTCGATCCAGACAATGTGTTCGTTGCTGATGGGCACCGGCCCAGACTACCGCCAAGCGGGATGCGGCACCCGGTTCCGGCCGGTCCCCGCGGGGGCGCCGATGCTAGAATGAGCCTCTCCCGCACCGACAGAAGGGGTGACCCATGTCCTCACAGCGCCCTGCCCTGCCCGGGAGGATTCTCGAGCGGCTGGGTTCCCTGTGGACGTCGGTTCCTCCGGCGGGCGTGAACCAGCCCCCGCACTGGGCCCTCGGCCAGGGATTCATCGGATCGCTGCTGATCGTGGTCGGCTCCTTCGGCGTCGGGTGGCTCGCGGACGCCTCGCAGTTCAACCGCACCGCGCTGTTCATCATGCTGCGGACCGAGACGTGGGGCGTCACCGCCTGCATCATCGCGCTCGTGATCGGGGCCATGCTCCTCACCCGCTCCTGGCTGAGGCTCGGGCAGCGGCTGCGCCACTGGGGACCCGGGACGATCCGGCCCACGGTCGCGGCCGTCCTGCTCTGGGGCCTGCCGCTCCTGGCCGCCGTCCCGATCTATTCGCGGGACGTCTACGCCTACGTGGGCCAGGGCAGGCTCATGGCGGCCGGCCTGAACCCCTACGACACCGGCATCTCGAGCCTTAACAACTGGCTCGAGCTCGGCACGGACCCCTCCTGGGCGTCGACGCGCACCCCCTACGGGCCCTACTTCCTCTGGTTCGAACGCTGGATCGTGCAGCTCACCGGAGGACAGCCCGATCTCTCCGTCCTGCTCTTCCGCGTCCTCGCGCTCGGCGGGGTGGCACTGTGCGCGTACTACGGCTACCGGCTCGCCGAGCTCCACGGGGTGGACGGCGCACGAGCCGTCTGGCTCACGGTGGCCAACCCGCTCTTCCTCATCTCGTGCATCGCCAGTGCCCACAACGAGGCGCTCATGATCGGCTTCGCCGTCGCCGGCGTCTACTACGCGGCGCGCGGCAACTGGCTCGCAGGGATCGCACTGACGACCCTCTCCATCGGCGTCAAGCCGATCACCGCGGTGGTCCTGCCGTTCATAGGCCTGCTCTGGGCGGGCCCCCGGGCCTCCTGGGCGCGCAAGTTCCTCTGCTGGGCCGGCACAGGCCTCATCTGCCTGGGACTCTTCGTCGTGAGCTCGCTCGTGTACGGGCTCGGCTTCGGGTGGGTCAACGCGATCGTCGATCCGACGCCCGGTTTCATCGCCTACACGCCCTCGGGGTTCACGAGCAACATCGTGGCCGCCGTGCTCGGCGCAATGGGCCTCGACGGGGGCCACGCCGCCGAGGTCTACCGCGGCGTCCTGAAGTGGGCGGGCATCGCCCTGGCCGTCTGGCTCATCTTCCGCGGCGACGACCGGCAGGTCGTCCGCCGGCTCGGCCTGGCCTTCATGGCGATCGTGGTGCTCGGCCCGATCATCCAGCCGTGGTACGTCCTGTGGTTCGTCCCGTTCCTCGCGGTGACCGGGATCCGCGACGACTGGCAGGTGAAGCTTTGGTACCTCACCGTGGTGTTCTTCGTGGTGTTCGGCGCCCAGGACCAGCTGCACGTGTTCGGCTTCGTGAACATCCCGCTCCCGCCCGACGCCCTCGCGGGGCTCGTGGCCCTCGCGTTCGTCGCCTACCTCGTCCTGCTGGACCCGAAGACCCGGCGCATCGTCTTCGAGCGTCCGCGCGAGCGGGGCAGCAGCCGGAGCGGTTCGTACTGACAAGCGGGGCCGGCCCGCGGCCGGCCTGCCGGCTGGCGAGCGGGGCCGGCCCAGACTGCAGGCAAGCCCAGAGCCGGCCGGGTGACCCGGCGCGGCGGCGGGCCTACGCGGCGTCGGATCCGGAACCGGGCGCGGGCACGGCGGGCGCGCCACGCCGCCCGAGTCGGACGAGGCGGATCGCGGACCACACGAACAGGACCACGAGCAGCACATTCCGCACGGTGAGCACGAGGGCCATGAGCGGGTTGTTGTGGCTCAGCGCGTCATAGAAGAGCGGGTAGATGAAGTAGGTCGCCACCGCGATGCCGAGCAGGAGCCGCGCAGGCACCCGCCAGGCAGCCCTGTCCTGGGCGATGCCGAGCGCCACGACGGGGCCGAGCCAGACCATGAACTGCGGCGAGCCGACCTTGTTGAACACGATGAAGGCGCTCACCATGGCGAGTGCCCCGGCGAGCAGGAGTTCCGAGCGGTCCTCGTGGCCGCGCTTCTTCCCCTCGTGCAGCGCCCAGAAGATGGCCCCGGCGATGGCCGCGGCCACCACGACGAAGAGCGGCTGCATGAGCGCCGAAGCCACCGTCGAGCCGGGGCCGTCCACCTGCATCGAGTTGATCTCGGTGTTCATGTACATGTGTGCGCCGCCGAGGCCGAGCACCGACATCCACAGCCACGGCGTCGTGAACGTGGCCTCGAGCTGCATGCCGCGCGAACCCTGGGTGGTGAGGAAGTCGAGCAGGTGGCCGAGCACACCGAGGGCGGCGGCCGCAGCGACCACGGCGGCCGTGACGAGCGCGGCGCCCACGATGACCTTCCAGCGGTCCCGGACCACGGCGAAGAGCGGCAGCAGGGCGGCGGCGGGCCAGATCTTCATCCAGGTGGCGAAGGCGAGGATGGCGGACGCCGCGAAGGGGCTCGCCACGCCGAGGCTCAGGCCCATGAGGACGATCGGCGCCGTCACGCCGTCGACCCGGGCGAAGCCCAGCAGGCCCATGAGGGTGATGAAGACGAGCCACCACCATCCCGCGCGCACGCCTTCGGCCTTCCGGCCCCAGCCGCTGAGGATTCCGAGGGCCGCGCCGTTGAGCAGCGACGTGAGCACCACCCACACGATGAGGAAGGGGCCCGGGCCGGCCAGGCCCGAGATCCAGATCGGCAGGAGCCCGACCATCGGGTAGACCCACGGCGAGGGCTGCACGTTCTGGGGGAAGCCTGCCGCTGCCCAGGCGCGGTAGATGTTCGTGTCGCTGAACGCCTGCCCCTGGAAGACGAAGATGGAGAGGTAGGCGAGGTAGCCGAGGTGGACGGCGAGGTAGCCGGTCAGCAGCCCGGCGGGGGAGAGGAGCCACGCGATGAGGCGGCGGGGCTGGGGGGAGCGGCTCTCGTCCGCGGGCTGGCTCTTGTCCGCGGGGCGGGCAGGCTGGATGGAAATGGCTGTTCTCCTCGCTACGGACCGGCGGGCCGCACGGGGCTCGCGACCGCCCGCAAGTCTACCAGCGGGCCCCCGGCGCCCCGCGGGGCCGCGGCTGCCGGCTGATAGCATCGAGAGGATGTCATGCCGACGGGGAAGGCACCCAGCAGGTCGCCCCCGTCCGGCGCTTGAGAGACAGCGCTCCCGAGCCAGCGCTTCCGAAACAGTAGGGACCGTGATGCCTCAGCCTCCGGCAGGCGGCAGCCTGAGCGTCCCCCGCGCCGCCGGCACGATCGCCGGGCTTCCGGGCGGGGGCCGCATCGCCGTGTGGCAGGGGTTCGCCTCGGCGCTCGCCATGGCGGTCGGCGGTCTCGGCGTGGGCTGGATGGCGAACGGGTCCTCGCTCATCCGGGTGCCGTTCTTCATCGTCCTGCGGGACAACCCCGTCCTCGTGGTGCTGTGCACCGTCCTGGTCGCCTCGGGCGGCCTCCTGCTCGTGCGGGCGTGGCTCCGCCTGGGCCAGCGGGTGGGGGACTGGACGGGGGTGCACCCCCGCGTCGCGGTCAGGATTGCCGCCCTGTGGTGCGCCCCGTTCATGGTCACGTTCCCCCTGCTCAGCCGGGACGTGTACGCCTACATCGGCCAGGGCCGGCTCATGGCGGCCGGCCTCGATCCGTACGTGAACGGCATCTCCGCGCTGAACAACTACCACAACCTGGGCCCCGACTCGCTCTGGACCGAGGCACCCACGCCCTACGGCCCGCTGTTCCTGTGGATCGAGCAGGGCATCGTGTGGCTCAGCGGCGGGAACCTCGAGGTGGCGATCGTGCTGTTCCGGCTCGTCGCCGTCGGCGGTGTGGCGCTGTGCGCCGTCGCGGTGGTCGGCCTTGCCGAGCACTTCGGACTCGGGACGTCCAAGACCCTCTGGCTGACCGTGGTCAACCCGCTGTTCGTCATCAACTTCGTCGCCAGCATCCACAATGACGCGCTCATGCTCGGCCTGCTGCTCCTCGGGCTCCTCGCGGCCGTGCGGCGCAGGCCCGTGCTCGCCGTCGTCATCGTCACGGTGTCGATCCTCATCAAGCCCATCACCATCCTTGCGCTGCCGTTCATCGGCCTCATCTGGGCCGGCAGGGACGCCGGCTGGGGCAGGCGCATCCTGTACTGGGCCGCGACCGCGGCAATCTCCCTCGCACTGCTGGCAGCCGCCGGCGCCGTTTCGGGCCTCTGGTTCGGGTGGGTCCCCGCGATGGCCACGCCCGGGGCGCTGTGGATCTGGTACGCGCCGTTCGGGCTCCTCTCCGTCATCGCCGGCGACATCACCCAGCTCGCCGGCGGCGACCCGGACCTCGTGGCCGGGCTCATCAAGCGGGTCGGGACCATCGTGGGAGCGGTCATCGCCCTCTGGTTCATCCTGCGCGGCCGCAGCGACCAGGTGTTCCTGCGCATGGCCCTGGCCTTCACCGCCGTGGTGATGACCGCCTCGATGATCCAGCCGTGGTACATCACGTGGCTCATGGCCCTGTTCGCCCTGGTCGGCGTCCGGAAGGGCTGGCAGCTGCTCGCCTACTACCTCGTGACCGTGTTCTTCACCGTCATCGCGATCACGGACCAGCTCGACGTGTTCGAGTGGATCCCGCTCGCGGTGGTGCGCGCCGTGGCGATCGTGCTGAGCGTGGCGTTCGTCTCCTACATGGTGCTGTGGGACTGGAAGACCCGTGTCCTCTTCGCACCGCTGATCCCGTCCCGCAGCAGGACCCCATGACCGCTGCCAGGCAAGGGCCCGCATGGTTCACCGACACCGCGCCGCACCACGGCGCGGTGGCTCCGCGGGCGCTCCTCGATACCGATGCGGACAGCCTCCCCCTCGACGGCGCCTGGGCGTTCCGCTGTTCCGCCACCGCCGCGGGCACCGCAGGCTTCGAGGAGAGCGGGTTCGACGACGGCTCCTGGGCCCGGGTGCAGGTCCCGCACTGCTGGCAGCTCGAGGGCGTCCCGGGCCCGCCCAGGTACTCGGCCCCGGCCTACACGAACGTCACCTACCCTTTCCCCCTGGATCCGCCGGACGTGCCGGACGAGAATCCGACCGGGGAGTACCGCCGCCGGTTCGACCTGCCGTCCGCTCCGGCAGGCGGGCGCTGGATGGTGCGCTTCGAGGGCGTGGACTCGGCGTTCGAGGTCTACCTCAACGGAGAGCGGATCGGGGATGCCATGGGGTCCCGGCTGGTCCACGAGTTCGATGTCACCGCCGGCGTCCGGCCTACCGGGAACCTCATCGCGGTGCGCGTCCACCAATGGTCCGCCGGCTCCTACCTCGAGGACCAGGACATGTGGTGGCTGTCGGGGATCTTCCGGCCGGTCACCCTCCTCCACCGGCCCGCGGACGGCATCGATGAGCTGTTCGTCCACGCCGGGTTCGATGCCGCCGCCCGCCAAGGGTCCCTCCTCGTCGAGGGCCCGCGCGGCGCCGTCGTGCGCCTGCCCGAACTCGGGATCGAGGCGCCGGCCAACGAGCCGCTCGAGGTGCCGGGCGTGGAGCCCTGGAGTGCGGAGGTGCCGCGGCTGTACCGCGGCACCGTCTCGACTCCCGGGGAGACGGTGCGGATCGCGGTGGGCTTCCGGACGGTCGCGATCGAGGACGCCACGCTCACCGTCAACGGCGCCCCGCTGAAGCTTCGGGGGGTCAACCGGCACGAATGGCATCCGCGCACCGGACGCACCCTCGACCTCGACACGATGCGCGCCGACGTCGAGCTCATGAAGCGGCACAACATCAACGCGGTGCGCACGAGCCACTATCCGCCGGACGCGCGGTTCCTCGCCCTGTGCGACGAATACGGGCTGTGGGTCCTCGACGAATGCGACCTCGAGACCCACGGCTTCGTGAAGGTCGGCTGGCACCGGAATCCGAGCGGAGAACCCGTCTGGCGCGACGCGTTCCTCGACCGCATGACCCGCACCGTCGAACGGGACAAGAACCATCCCTGCGTGGTCGGCTGGTCCCTCGGCAACGAGTCCGGGCGGGGCGCCAACCTCGAGTCGATGGCCGCGTGGGCCCGCCAGCGCGACCCGGACCGGTTCATCCACTACGAGGGCGACTGGGACAGCACGTACGTCGACGTGTACTCCCGCATGTACGCCGACCACGCAGAGACGGAGCTCATCGGCCGCGGCGAGGAACCGCCCGCTTCCGATCCCGCGGCGGACGCCCACCGGCGGGCCCTGCCGTTCGTCCTGTGCGAGTACGCCCACGCCATGGGCACGGGCCCCGGAGGCCTCGCCGAGTACGCGGCGCTGTTCGACGCGTACCCCCGGATCGCCGGAGGCTTCGTCTGGGAGTGGATCGACCACGGCATCGCCCAGCGCGCACCCGGCGGCCCCACCCCGGGCGCGGAGTTCTTCGCCTACGGGGGCGACTTCGGCGAGGACGTCCACGACGGCAACTTCGTCGCCGACGGCCTCCTCTTCCCGGACCGCCGCCCCTCCTCCGGGCTCGCCGAGCTGGCCGTGGCGTACGCTCCGGTAGTCCTCGAGCCGCGGCCTGACGGGGTGCGCGTCCGCTCGCGGCTGGCCCACCGGGACACGTCCCACCTCGCGTACCGCTGGCGCATCGAGGACGACGGCGAGGCCGTCGCCTCCGGCGTGCTCGACGTCCCCGCGCTGGAGCCGGGAGGCTGCGCGGACGTCCCGCTGCCCCGCTCCGCAGCGGCCCCGCCGCCGCCCCCAGGGCGGGAGCGGTGGCTGACGGTGTCCGCGCACCTCGCGGAGGCGGCCCCGTGGGCCGGTGCCGGGCACGAGGTCGCCTTCGGACAGGCCCGCGTGGACCGGCCGGAAGAGCCGCCCCGCCGCCCGGGCAGGCCCGCCGGGGACGCGCCGTGCCTGCCCCTTGCTGCCGGCGGCTGGCAGCTCGGCCCGGGCCGCTTCGACGCTGCGGGGAGGCTGACCGAGCTGGCCGGCGTCCCGCTGGTCGGGCCCCGGCTGGACCTGTGGCGCGCGCCCACCGACAACGACGAGCGGGCGCCGGGGACCGCGCCCGCGGCGGCGTGGAGGGCGCTCGGCCTCGACAGGCTCCAGCACCGCACCGTGTCGGTCGCGGAGGAACAGGGGGCGCTGAGCGTCGTCGCCCACGTCATGCCCGCGGGCAGCGACGTGGGGTACGAGGTCGAGTACCGCTGGCACGCGCACGACGGCGGGCTGCACCTCGACGTCGTCGGCTCGCCTCTGGGCGCCTGGCAGGCTGCGGTTCCGCGCCTCGGCGTGCGCCTGGCCGTGCCTGCCGCACTGCGGCGGGTCGAATGGCTCGGGCTGGGCCCGGGGGAGTCCTACCCGGACGCGGTGGCATCGGTGCGACAGGGCAGGTTCACCGCGTGCGTCGCGGACCTCCAGGAGCCCTGCGTGCGCCCCCAGGAGAACGGTGCCCGGCGCTGCGTGCGCCGCGTGACGCTGTCCGGCGGGGCGGCCGCGCTGACGGTCACCGGCGGCCCCTTCATCCTCACGGCCCGCCCCTGGACCAGCGAGGCCCTCGCCGCTGCGGCGCATCCGACCGATCTGGTGCCGGACCCGCACTGGCTGTGGGTCACCCTCGATGCCGAGCACCACGGTCTCGGCAGCGGGGCGTGCGGACCAGTGGAACTGCCGCAGTACCGCCTGGACGCCCGCCGGTTCCGGCTCTCGCTCGGCTTCCGGGCCGAGGCTGCCGGCCGCAAGGGATCCGGAGGCTAGGCCGGAGACGGGCGGGCACCCCCGGTGCTCGGACCGGGGGTGCCGTCGATGTCGCGAGGCCCCGGCGGCCAGGGCCCGGGACACTACCGAGCGCCCCAGGAGGGAATCGAACCCCCGACCAAGAGATTAGAAGGCTCCTGCTCTATCCTCTGAGCTACTGGGGCGGGCCTGTGAAAGTCTATCCCGCCCCGCGCGGCACTGTCGCACCGCCGCGGCCGAGGGGCCCGCGGCAGTCCTCCCCTCCCGCGGGCCAGCTTCTCCTCCACAGCGCCCGCGGGCCGCGCGTCGTCCACATACGTGCCGGACGCGCTTCTGCTGCACCTGTCCCGCCGACAGGCTGGTTCCGAGCCCTCCAGTCCGGAGGGCCTCGGACTGGAGGTCTTCAGATGAACGACACGATCACCCTGCGCGGCTGGGTCGGCACCGAGCCGACGGTGGGACTGACGCGGCACAACACGCCCTACTGCCGGTTCCGGATGTCCGTGAACGACCGGCGGTTCGACCGCGAGCGCCAGTCATGGGTCGACAACCACACGAGCTGGTACAACATCCAGTGCTACGGGCCGATGGCGGAGAACGTCGCGGACAGCGTCCGCAAGGGCCACCGGCTGATCGTCATGGGACGCCTGCAGATCCGGAACTTCGAACGGGCCGATGGCACGCCCGGCACCGAGGCCGACCTCATCGCCGCGTCCGTGGGACACGACCTCGCCCTCGGCATGGGCCGGTGGAACCGGCGCCGGGACGAGCCGGCACAGCTCCCGCGGGGCGCCGAGACCGTGGTCGGGGTCGGCGTCGTCGATCCCGTCACCGGTGAGGTCGCGGCCGAAGGTGCCCCCGAGGACCCCTTCCTGGGCGTGGCGCCCGACTTCGGCGAGGACGGCGCGTTCCCCCCGGGCGACGAGGCCGCGGCGGCCTACGGGGACGAGGATCAGGACGGGGACGAGGGCGCAGAGCGGAGCGCTGACGCCGGCCCCGGGGAGCGGCTCATGTCGGCGTGAGCCGCCGTGCGTGGGCAGGGGAGCCCCGACGGCTGGCCTGAAGGGCTCCCCGCGACCGGTGCCGGATGTGTGATCGTGCGCGCGAAGCACTAGATTTAAGGCCATGGCGGAATTCATCTACACCATGACCAAGGCCCGCAAAGCCGTGGGGGACAAGGTCATCCTCGACGACGTGAGCATGTCGTTCTTCCCCGGAGCCAAGATCGGCGTCGTGGGGCCGAACGGTGCCGGCAAGTCGACCATCCTCAAGATCATGGCGGGCCTCGACACCCCGTCCAACGGGGAGGCCCGGCTTTCGCCGGGCTACAGCGTCGGCATTCTCCTCCAGGA
This sequence comes from Sinomonas sp. RB5, assembly GCF_054063535.1. Taxonomy (NCBI): domain Bacteria; kingdom Bacillati; phylum Actinomycetota; class Actinomycetes; order Micrococcales; family Micrococcaceae; genus Sinomonas; species Sinomonas sp. RB5. Next base: position 88,862 of record NZ_JBSSGJ010000007.1, on the reverse strand, counting down.
GCCGCCGCTGAACGAGGACAAGACCGTCCTCGGGAACGTGCAGGAGGGCGTCGGCGAGATCTATGGCAAGATCCAGCGCTTCAACCAGATCTCCGAGGAGATGGCGAACCCCGACGCGGACTACGACGCGCTGCTCGAGGAGATGGGCAAGCTCCAGGAGGCCATCGACGCCGCGGATGCCTGGGACCTCGACTCGCAGCTCGAGCAGGCCATGGATGCCCTGCGGTGCCCGCCGCCGGACGCTGACGTGAAGGTCCTCTCGGGAGGTGAGCGCAGGCGCGTCGCGCTGTGCAAGCTCCTGCTGCAGAAGCCCGACCTCCTGCTGCTCGATGAGCCGACCAACCACCTCGATGCCGAGAGCGTCCTCTGGCTCGAGCAGCACCTCTCGGAGTACCCCGGCGCCGTGCTCGCGGTGACCCACGACCGCTACTTCCTCGACCACGTCGCCCAGTGGATCTGCGAGGTCGACCGCGGCCGCCTCTACCCCTACGAGGGCAACTACTCGACGTACCTCGAGAAGAAGCGTGCCCGTCTCGAGGTCCAGGGCAAGAAGGACGCGAAGCTCGCCAAGCGCCTCTCGGAGGAGCTCGAGTGGGTCCGGTCCAACGCGAAGGGCCGTCAGACGAAGTCCAAGGCCCGTCTCGCCCGCTACGAGGAGATGGCCGCCGAGGCCGAGCGCACCCGCAAGCTCGACTTCGAGGAGATCCAGATCCCGCCGGGTCCGCGCCTCGGCCAGCTCGTCATCGAGGCGAAGGACCTCAAGAAGGGCTTCGGCGACCGGGTGCTCATCGACGGGCTGTCCTTCTCCCTGCCGCGCAACGGCATCGTCGGGGTGATCGGCCCCAACGGCGTCGGCAAGACCACGCTCTTCAAGACGCTCGTCGGCCTCGAGCCCCTCGACGGCGGCGAGCTGAAGATCGGCGACTCGGTCAAGATCTCCTACGTCGACCAGGGCCGCGGCGGCATCGACCCCAACAAGACCCTGTGGGAGGTCGTCTCCGACGGGCTCGACCACATCCAGGTCGGCCAGGTCGAGATGCCCTCGCGCGCCTACGTCTCCGCGTTCGGGTTCAAGGGCCCCGACCAGCAGAAGAAGGCCGGCGTGCTCTCGGGCGGAGAGCGCAACCGGCTCAACCTCGCGCTGACGCTCAAGCAGGGCGGAAACCTCCTCCTGCTCGACGAGCCCACGAACGACCTCGACGTCGAGACGCTCTCGAGCCTCGAGAACGCCCTGCTCGAGTTCCCCGGCTGCGCCGTCGTGGTCTCCCACGACCGGTGGTTCCTCGACCGGGTGGCCACGCACATCCTCGCCTACGAGGGCACGGACGAGGACGAGTCGAGCTGGTACTGGTTCGAGGGCAACTTCGAGTCCTACGAGCAGAACAAGGTGGACCGCCTCGGGCCCGAGGCAGCCAAGCCGCACCGGGTCACCCACCGCAAGCTCACCCGCGACTGATCGCGGACGCTCCGATCCGACGAGGGGAGGCCGGCCCGCTGGGCCGGCCTCCCCTCGTCGTCTGCGCGCCGGCACGGCGGCCGCAGGAGCCGGGGCCGCCGGGCCCGGGCAGACTCCGCCGCTAGGCGGGGCCCTCCAGGTAGGGCAGGCGGACCATGCCCTCCTGGGCGACGCTGGCCACGTGGACTCCGTGGCGGTTGAAGACCTTGCCGGCGCCCAGCCCCCGGGCGCCCTGGGCGCTCGGGGACTCCTGGACGTAGAGCAGCCACTCGTCGACCCGCACCGGCCGGTGCCACCACATCGCGTGGTCGAGGCTCGCGACGCTCATCCCCGGCGTGATCCACGAGAGGCCGTGGCGGCGGAGGACCGGCTCCAGCAGCGTGTAGTCGCTCGCGAACGCCAGGGCGGCGCGGTGCAGCATGTCGTCGTCGGGCATCGGCTCGATGGTCTTCATCCAGACGGCATTGCGCGCCACCTGCGGCCCGGAGGACGAGATGTAGATCGCGGGGTCCACGTGGCGGACGTCGAACGGGCGGTCGAACGCCCAGTACTGGGCGACAGGGTGGTCGATCTCCCCCAGGAGGTCGGCGGTGCTGGGCAGCGACTCCGGATCGGGGATCCCCTCCGGCATGGCCGACTGGTGCTCGACCCCCTCCGACTCTTCCTGGAACGAGGCGATCATCGACAGGATCGGGTTGCCGTCCTGGTAGGCGTGGACCTGCCGGGCCGAGAAGGACCGGCCGTCCCGCAGCCGCTCGACGCCGAAGGTGATCGACTTGTCCGCGTCGCCGGGCCGCAGGAAGTATGCGTGCATGGAATGGACGGGGCGCTCCCCGGTCACCGTGCGCGAGGCGGCGACGAGGCTCTGCGCGAGGACCTGCCCGCCGAAGACCCGGTGCCGCGGCTGCCGCTCGCTCGGGCCGACGAACACGTCCTTGTCGGTGCGGGCACCTCCCAGATCGTCGAGGTCGAGGAGGGTGAGCAGGGTTCCGGTGGGGCCGGACCGGCGCGCGGCTGACGTCATGGCACGACATTAGACGCACGGGCCAGCCCGCTGCCAGCCGGCCGCGGTGGGGGCCTCTCCAGCGGGTGCGAAGATGGATCCATGCCCTCCGCCTACCGGTTTCCCCTCCAGCTGCGCTTCGGCGACGTCGACTCCTACGGCCACGTGAACAACGTGCGGTTCCTCCAGTTCCTCGAGGACGCCCGCGTCCACTGGCTCCGGGAGCCGCTCAGGAGCGCGCCCCGTGGCGGCGACGGCGCGCAGACCCTCGCGGACCTCGTCACCCCCGAGAACTTCACCCTGGTGGGGCGGCACGAGATCGAGTACCTCGCTCCGCTCATGTACCGCCGTGAGCCGGTGGCCGTGGACCTCTGGGTGACGCGGGTCGGTGGGTCGAGCTTCGACCTCGGCTATGCGGTGATCGTCCCCGAGGACGGGGCCGTGTGCGCCAACTGCTCGACGTCGATGGTGCTGGTGAGCCGCTCGACGGGGCGCCCCGTGCGGCTGCCGGAGGGAATGAGGGCGGAGTTCGCGCACTTCGCCGGCCCGGACGTTCCCTTCCGCCGCCGTCCGCCGCTCCCGGCTGAGGCGGGGCAGGCGTGAGGACCTCGGGGACGGACACCGTGCTGGACCTCGGCGATCCGCGCGCGATCGAGGACCTGAGGGTCTTCCTCTCCCGGGCGCGCTCCGTCGAGGACGGCGCCGTGCGGCTCCAGGCCGTGGGCAGCGTGCTGGCCGCCTACGTGCTGGTCATGGGCCCACGGGCCCTCGGCGAGCCGGTGCCGACCGTCCTGGGGCTCCGGACCGCGGGCCTCGCCCGTCCCGCCCAGGCCGATGTGACCGTCTCGATTGCCTCGGTGTTCGACCGGCTCGCGCGCCTGGGGGGATCGGGCACCGAGCTCGAGCTTCCGCCCGCCCAGGTCCGTGCGCCGTGGGCGGCGGTGACGCCACCGCGCGGACCGTGGGCACCGGACGGCACAGTGGACGCCGACGCCGTGCGGGCCGCCGCGGAAGCGGGCATCGCGGAGGTCGCCGGGACGGTCCCCGACCAGCCCGGCGCCGCGGTGCTGCAGGGCGTGCGCGCCGCGGTGTGGGGCCGGGACCTCGAGGCCTGCCCGGCTCTCCCTGCGGGGGCCGCGTTCGCCGCCCACCTGCTCGGCTTCATCGCGCCGGGGGAGGACCTGCAGTGGTTCTCCTGCGGTCCGTGGTCCCGGCTGTCCTCGAGCCGGGGACACGTGCTGTGCCGGCGCCCGGCCGTGCTGAAGGGCCTTTAGCCGCCCAGCGGCAGCCACCCCCATGCCCGGCCTCCCGGCCGGGCGCCCCTCACTCGTCGAACGTGTTCACGAGCGAGTGCGCCGCGCGCTCGAGGTAGTCCCACAGGGTGGCCTCGTACACGGGGGCGAGGCCGAGCGCATCCACGCCCGCCCGCATGTGGTGGAGCCACCGGTCGCGTGCCTCGGGGTTGACCTTGAACGGCACGTGCCGCATGCGCAGGCGCGGGTGCCCCCGCTCTGCGCTGTAGGTGCCCGGCCCACCCCAGTACTGCTCGAGGAACATGGTCAGGCGGTGCCGAGCGGGTCCGAGGTCTTCTTCGGGGTACATGGGGCGCAGCAGCGGGTCGTCGGCCACGCCCTCGTAGAAGGTGTCGACGAGCTTGACGAAGGTCTCGTGGCCGCCCACGAGGTCGTAGAAGGAAGCCCCCGCGGCCGAGCCCTGGAGGAGGTTCGGCTGGTTTCCGCGCGGGGCGCCCGGCGTGGTCATCTCACTCATGGGACCTCTGTCCTCCGTTGCCGTACTGTTCGCCCGCTGCCTGGCCGAGCGCGCCCTTGCCTTCGTGCACGGGAACTGCCGCTCCGTCGGTGTGGGCCCCGCCCGCCGCGCCGGAGGTGGGGGCCGCTGCCGCGGGGTCCGTCGTCGGCGGCAGGTAGGTGCCCTGGGAGCGGTTGCCCAGACGCAGGATCTCCCCGTTGCGCAGGTACCAGATCGTGCCGTCCTCGGCCCGAACCCGCGTGATGCGCAGGCCGACCGACTCGACCGTGCCGGCGACCTCTCCGGCGCCCGTCTCGATGAAGTCGCCGATCCCGTACTGGTCCTCGAGGGTGATGAAGATCCCGGCGAGGAAGTCGCGGATGAGCTGCTGGGCGCCGAAGCCGATCGCGACGCCGAGGATCCCGACGCTGGTCAGGACGGGGGCGAGGTCGACGCCGAGCGCCCGGAGCACGTACATGCCGACGATCGTCGTGATCACCACGGCGACCACCGAATTCAGGAGCGACCCGATCGTCTGGGCTCGCTGTGCCCTCCGCTCCGAGTCCAGCGCCCGCAGCGCCGGCGCCGCCCACCGGAAGATGCGCCGCTGCGTCAGGGTCCTGCCGGCGAGGATGCGCTTGACGACCTGCCGGATCAGGTAGGTCGCCACGAGCCACACGATGAGCCCGATGCCGACCGCGATCGCTATCTGGAGGAGGGTCTGGTTGAAGGTGGTGACGGCGCTGTCGAGTTGGGCCGCGGTGATGGGCACCGGGCTCGGGGTGTCGGTGGTGGGGGCCGGAGTGGGCGTCGGGGACGGGGTCGACGCCGTGCGGGGCACGAGGGCACGCGGGATCGCGGACAGGCCGGATTGCACTGTCGGGGGCCTCCTTGTCTGGGGGATGGTGGCCCTTCCACCTTAACGACCTGGGGGTGTCAGGGTGCTGCCGGCTCGTGCCTGACGGGGAAGTTCACGGAGCGCGCAATGAAGCACGTCGCGTGCGCGTCGTCGTGCAGCCTGTCGGCGAGCGCGCGCTGAGACTCGTCCGCGAGCTCGACGCGCGGACGCAGCGTCACCTCGGTGAACTCCCCGGAGGAGCCGTGGACCGTCAGGGTCCCCGTCGCGTCGTCGGAGTACCCGGTCACGACGACGCCCGCCCGCGCCGCCTCGAACAGATAGCTGAGCATGTGGCACTGGGCCAGCGCGGCCAGCAGCAGCTGCTCCGGGTTGTACCGGTCGGCCGTTCCGCGGAACGCGGGGTCGGCGGTGCCGGGCAGGACGGGCAGCCCCGGCAGCGCGACGTCGTGCTCACGCCCGAAGTCGCGCACGCCGGACGTGCCGGTGCCGCGGTTGCCCGTCCATGTCACGGACACGCTGTAGTGGTGCTCTCCGATCGCCATGGAAGGCAGGCTACCTGTCGGCGGCCTGGGCGCGCAGGGCCCGCTGCACTCCGTCGCGGTTCTCGAGGGTCATGCGGCGCAGGGCGGCCTGGTCGGGCCCGAGGGACGCGAGGAACTCATCGGTGCGCTCGAGCATGGCCTGGGTCGTCTGGCGCGCGGGGTAGAGCCCGACCACGACCTGCTGGGCGAGGGCGTGGGTGCGCTCGGCGACGATGCGCGGCACCGCTTCGAAGTACTTCTCGGCGAACGGGGCGAGCAGCGCCGCGTCGTGGACACGTGCGAAGCCGTTGATCGCAGCCTGCTGCATGGCGTTGGAGAGCGTGCCCTTCACCACGATCGACTCCCACGCCTCGGCCTTCGCCTCCGGGGTCGGCAGCGCGGCCGTGGCGAGCGCCGCCGCGCACTGCCCCGTCGAGGTCGTGTCCCGGGCGAGCTCGTCCTCGATCCGCGCCCGCTCGATCCGGCCGCCGCAGGCGAGTGAGGCGACGAGCTCCCAGCGGAGGTCCTGGTCCACGTCGAGGCCAGGGATCGGCGCGGATCCGTCGAGGAGGCCGGCCACCGCGTCCAGGTGCTCCTCGGACGAGGCGAGTGCCGAGAAGGACTTCACGAACTGCAGCTGGGAGTCAGAGCCCGGCGCCGCCTCGTGGACGAGCGCCCACAGGCGCTCCGCCGCGCTGCGCTTGGCTTCCGGCTGCGCGTCGGCGGCGACGTAGTAGTCGAGCGTCGTGGCGAGCTGGCGGAGCAGCGTCTGCACGACGGAGGCGTCCGACTCTGCGCCGATGTTGCCCAGGACGAGGTCCACATAGGCGCGGGCCGGGGTCTCGCCGTCCCGCGCCCCGTCCCAGGCAGAGCCCCAGACGAGGGCGCGCGGCAGGCTCTCGGAGATGTCCTTCAGGCACGAGGTCGCGGTCGCCAGCGACACCGGGTCGAGGCGGACCTTCGCGTAGGCGAGGTCGTCGTCGTTCAGCAGCACGAGGGCCGGGCGCGGGCGCCCCACGAGCTCGGGCACCTCGGTGAGCTCCCCGTCCACGTCGAGCTCGGCTCGGTGGGTGCGCACGAGCTCCCCGGCGCCGTCACGGTCGTAGAAGGCGATGGCGAGGCGGTGGGGGCGGATCTGGGGGTAGTCGGGGACGGCACTTTGCCGGACGGCGAAGCGGAGGATGCGCCCGTCGTCGTCCGTCTCGATCTCGGGGGAGAGGGTGTTGACGCCGGCCGTCTCGAGCCAGGCCTGGCCCCACGCGGTCAGGTCGCGCCCGCTTGCAGCCTCGAGCTCGGCCATGAGGTCCGCGAGGACCGTGTTGCCCCAGGCATGCTTGGCGAAGTACCGGCGGACGCCCTCCATGAAGTGGTCCTGGCCGACCCACGCAACGAGCTGCTTGAGCACGGAGGCGCCCTTGGCGTACGTGATGCCGTCGAAGTTCACCTCGACGTCGGCCAGGTCGCTGATGTCCGCGAAGATCGGGTGGGTGGTGGGGAGCTGGTCCTGACGGTAGGCCCACGACTTCTCGACCGAGGCGAACGTGGTCCACGCGTGGCGGAAGTCGGTGGCCTCGGCGGCCGCGAGGTGGGACATGAACTCGGCGAACGACTCGTTGAGCCAGAGGTCGTCCCACCAGCGCATCGTCACGAGGTCGCCGAACCACATGTGCGCGAGCTCGTGCAGCACCGTGATGGCGCGCCGCTCGACGGTCGCCTGCGTGGGCTTCGAGCGGAACACGTAGCTCTCGAGGATCGTCACCGCGCCGGCGTTCTCCATCGCGCCCGCGTTGAACTCGGGGACGAAGAGCTGGTCGTACTTCTCGAACGGGTACCCGCAGCCGAACTCGCGCTCGTAGAACGCGAAGCCCTCCTTGGTGAGCGCGAAGATGTTCTCCGCGTCGAGGTACTGCATGAGCGACTTCCGCGCGAAGATGCCCAGCGGAATGGTCCGGCCCTCGGCGTTCACGAGCTCGTCCGCGACCTTCTGGTACGGGCCGGCGACGAGCGCCGTGACGTAGCTGGAGATCCGGGGCGTGGGGGCGAAGTCCCAGGTCGAGCGGGCCTCCTGGCCGGGCACGCGCACGGGCTCCGGAGTGGGCGAATTGGACACGACCTCCCAGTGTGACGGCGCCGTGACCGTGAAGCGGAAGGAGGCCTTGAGGTCGGGCTGCTCGAAGACGGCGAACATGCGGCGCGAGTCCGGGACCTCGAACTGCGTGTACAGGTAGGCCTCGCCGTCCACGGGATCGACGAAGCGGTGCAGGCCCTCGCCGGTGTTCATGTAGGGGGCGTCGGCGTCGACCACGAGGACGTTCTCGGCGGCGAGGGACGGCAGCTGGATGCGGACGCCGTCGCTGGCCTTCTCGACGTCCAGCTCGACGCCGTTGAGGGTCACCGAACGGACCGTGTCGGTGATGGCGTCGATGAATGACGACGCGCCCTCGGCCGCGCTGAAGCGCACCGTGGTCCGCGAGCCGAAGACCCGCTCTCCGCGGGTGAGGTCGAGCTCGACGTGGTAGTCCTCGACGTGCCGGATGCACTCAGCCCTCTCGACGGCTTCCGAGCGGGTGAGATTCGTCCCTGGCATGTGCCCTCCAAGCATGTGCGCCACGATGGCCCGCGTGGTGCGGGTCACTTTTGAAATTATTCTTTCATGGTGCGCCACAGCATGCCAGCGCCTTCCTGGGGCGCCCCCGGGCGGCCGTGCGGGTGCAGTAGCGTTGGAGCATGGCGGGATCGGCGGAGGCGAGGTGGGACCGGAAGGCGCTCCGCTTCGCGATCGGCTACCCCGTTCTGCTGGCACTGGGCTTCGGGCTGGCTTCGCTCTCCTTCCATGGCCGGGTCCCCGACCCGGTGGCGTGGCAGTGGGACGCGAACGGGGGCCGGGCGTTCATCCCCTTTGCCGCCTACCTCATCGGCGGTGCGGCGCTGGTGGCGGTGGTCGGGGCGCTGCTGTGCGTCCAGGCCGCCCTCCTGACCCGCCCACCCATCTCCCGCCGGATCTTCATGGCCGGCGGCGTCGGGATGTCGATGTTCCTCACGACGGTGCTCGCCGCGGGCCTCATCGGCCAGGACGGCATCCCGGCCCGCGCCTCGCATCCCGACCCGATCGTGCTGGCGATGGGGTCCGGGGCCACCGTCGCCTTCAGCGTCGTGATGCTGCTGTCCTTCAAGCCCGAGGAGCAGTGGAGCCCGAAGGACGAGGCCGCGCTCCTCGATGAGCTCGAGCCGGAGCGCGCCGCCTCGACCTTCGCCTACTGGGCCCACGCGCGGTCCTCCGTGTTCGTCATGCTCAGCATCATCGGCGTCTCGGTCTCCCTCCTGCTGCTCGTCCTCTCCTGGTGGATCTCGCTGGCGCTGACCGCGGCGGCAGCGCTCACGGCCGCCTCGCTCGTGGCCCGCGTGGGGGTGAGCCCGGAGTCCGTCGTCGTCCGCCTCGCCGGGGTCCTCCCCGTGCTCCGGTTCGACCCCGAGCGGGTGCTGCGCGCCGAATTCGAGACGGTGCGCGCCAGGGACTTCGGAGGATGGGGATACCGGCGCCGGGGGCAGTCCCGCTCCGTCCTCGTGGCCAGCGGCGAGGCCATCACGGTGATCCTCGACGACGGCCGCCGTGCCACGTTCTCCGGCCGGGACGGCGACACTGCCCGCCGCGTCGTGGACGTGCTGCGGGCCGCCTCGGGCGCGTAGGCTTGACCTCGCTCCCCGCGAGGTCCCGGAAGGCGCCGGGCACGGCCTCCGCGCCGGCGACGGGGGCCACCGAATTCGAGGAGAGGAACCCCGTGCCCAAGCCGCGCGTCCACATTGCCACCGACCATGCCGGCATGGAGCTTTCCGCCCATCTCGTGTCCCACCTGCGCGGCCGGGGCTTCGAAGTCGTGGACCACGGGCCCGCCGAGTACGATCCGCTCGACGACTACCCCGCCTTCTGCATCAAGGCCGCGCTCGCCGTCGTCGCCGACCAGGAGGCGGGCACGCCCGCGCTGGGCATCGTCCTGGGCGGCTCGGGCAACGGCGAGCAGATCGCGGCCAACAAGGTCAAGGGGATCCGCGCGGCGCTGGCCTGGAATCTCGACACCGCCCGCCTCGCACGGGAGCACAACGACGCCAACGTCGTGGCCGTCGGGGGCCGCCAGCACAGCGTGGACGAGGCGACCGCCCTCATCGAGGCCTTCCTCGCCGAACCGTTCAGCCAGGACGAGCGCCACGTCCGGCGCATCGGCAAGATCGCCGCGTACGAGGCCTCCGGCGAGATCGTCGAGTAGCCCGAAGGCGCCGGCCACCGTGCCCGAGGGTCACTCCATCCACCGCCTTGCGCGCCAGTTCGGCGACGTCTTCGTCGGCGAACGGCTCGCCGTCTCGAGCCCACAGGGCCGCTTCGCCCCCGGGGCGGCCCTCCTCGACGGCCGGGTCCTCCAGGGCGCGTCGGCCCACGGCAAGCAGCTGTTCCTCCGCTTCGAGGGCGGGATGGTGCTCCGCGTCCACCTCGGCCTATACGGGGCGTGGGAGTTCGGCGGCGATGCGACCTTCCGCGGCGCCTCGAGTATCGGCGCGCCGCGGCGCGTGGGGGAGCGGGAGACAGCGGACGACGCCGCGCGGCAGCAGGGTGCCGCGCCTCCCCCTCCCCGCGGCGCGGTCCGCGCGCGACTCGTCTCCGAGCACGGCTGGGCCGACCTTCGCGGCGCGAGCGCGTGCGTGGTCGAGACCGAGGACGAGGCCAGGGCGGTCCAGGCGCGTCTCGGCCCTGACCCGCTCGGCGGCCTTACCGCGGGGGAGCCGCGGGCGTCCGGCGACGAGGACGCCGCGGAGTTCGCCCGGCGCATCGCGCGGCGCCGCACACCGGTGGCACGGCTGCTCATGGACCAGGAAGTCGTCGCAGGGATCGGGAACGTCTACCGTGCCGAGCTCCTGTTCCGTGCGCGGCTCGACCCGTTCACCCCCCGGCACGTCCGTCGGGAGGCAGCGTGCGCTCTCCCTCTGGGCGGATGCCGTCGCGGCCATGGCCGAGGGGGTGCGCCACGGAAGGATCGTCACCACCGATCCGCGGCTGTGGCCGGCCGGCCCCCGGGACCTTCCCGCGCCGGAGGACGCCCACTACGTGTACCGGCGCCACGGCCTGCGGTGCCGCGCCTGCGGCACCGCCGTGACGATGGCCGAGGAGGCCGGGCGGAGGCTGTACTGGTGCCGCGTCTGCCAGGCTCCGGACGGCGCCCGTGGCGCAATTTGACACCCCTGCCCCCCGTTCGCTTTAGTTGGAGGGCCCCGGGGGCGTAGCTCAATGGTAGAGCGCCAGTCTTCCAAACTGGATACGCGGGTTCGATTCCCGTCGCCCCCTCGCCTGCACCGGGCCCTTCCTGCCATGGAGGGGCCCGTTTCCGTGCCCGGGGCTGATGTGCATTGGTTTGTCGCGGGCCTGTATCGTGGTCTGTGCACTAGACCGGGGTGTAGCTCAGCTTGGCTAGAGCGCCTGCTTTGGGAGCAGGAAGTCGCAGGTTCAAATCCTGTCACCCCGACAGTCGCGTCCTGAGGCATCACGCCCAGGGCGGCACCCATGATCCGACCATCCAGGAGAGCCACGCTGTGAAGAGCGCTGCCGAGAACCTCAGCCCCACGCGGGTCAAGCTCAACGTCGAGGTGACCCTCGACGAGCTGAAGCCCAACATCGATGCCGCCTACAAGTCCGTCGCCGAGCAGATCCAGGTGCCGGGCTTCCGCAAGGGCAAGGTCCCGTCCCGCCTCATCGACCAGCGCGTCGGCCGCGGCTACGTGCTCGAGACCGCCATCAACGAGGGCCTCAACGACTGGTACCAGCAGGCCGTGGCCGAGACCGGCATCCGCCCGCTCTCCCGCCCCGAGGTCGAGATCACCGAGGTTCCGGACCCGGCCGCCACCGAGGGCGAGCTGAAGTTCGCGGTCGAGGTCGACGTGCGCCCCGAGATCGAGCTCCCCGACTACGAGGGCCTCAAGGTCGACGTCGCCGCCGCCGAGGTGGGCGACGACGACGTCCAGACCGCGCTCGACGAGCTCCGCGGCCGCTTCGGCACCCTCAAGCCGGTGGACCGTCCCGCGCAGGCCGATGACTTCCTCACGATCGACATCTCCGCGTCCGTCGAGGGCGAGGAAGTCGACTCCGCCGCGGGCCTGTCCTACCAAGTCGGCTCGGGCACCATGCTCGAGGGCCTCGACGAGGCCGTGACGGGCCTGTCCGAGGGCGAAGAGGCCGTCTTCGAGACGAAGCTCGCCGGCGGCGAGCACGCGGGCGAGACCGCTTCCGTGACGGTCAAGGTCACCGCGGTGAAGGAGCGTGAGCTCCCCGAGGCCGACGACGACTTCGCCCAGCTCGCCTCCGAGTTCGACACCATCGAGGAGCTCCGCGGCGACCTCGTCAAGCAGGCCGCCCAGTCGAAGGTTGTCGCCCAGGGCGTCGAGGCCCGCGACAAGGTCCTCGACAAGCTCGTCGAGCTGGTCGAGGTCCCGGTTCCGGAGAGCGTCGTGACCGAGCAGGTCGAGGCCCACTTCAACCCGGCGAACGGCGGCCACGCGGCCGACGAGGACCACGACACCGACGAGCACCGCGCCGAGGTCAAGGCCAACACGGAGCGTGCCTTCAAGAACGAGGTCATCCTCGACGCGATCGCCGACAAGGAGGAGATCGGGGTCTCGCAGGGCGAGCTCATCGAGTACCTCGTCACCACCGCCAGCCAGTACGGCATGGACCCGAACCAGTTCGCCCAGATCATGGACCAGTCCGGCCAGGTTCCGATGATGGTCGGCGAGGTCCGCCGCCGCAAGGCGCTCGCCGCCGTGCTCGGCAAGGCCGAGGTGACCGACTCCGAGGGCAACGCCGTCGACCTCAGCGAGTTCGTCCGCCCGCTCGACGAGGAGGAGGCCCCCGAGGCCGCCGAGCCGCAGCAGTCCGAGGCGACGCCGAGCGACGATCCCGCCGCCGCGACGTTCTGACGCCATCCGGACCGGGCACTTCTGCCGCCGGTCCGCACGGTGCACGAGGCCGCCGTCCGCCGTCCCCCCAGGGACGGGGGCGGCGGCCTTCGCCGTCCCGGGCCCGGGGCGCATGCGCTTGAAGCGAACAGCCCGCAGGGCCGGAACATTGCGCCCCTGAAAACGGCTAATGTCCCTGTAGAACGAACCATGCCCAGTGCATCAGATCGAGAGGTATCGCACCATGCACCAGCAGGAGAAGTCGCCGAGCATGGCTGAGCCGGTCCAGGGGTCCGGCGGCCAGGACTACATCTACCAGCGGCTCCTCAAGGAGCGGATCATCTGGCTCGGATCGGAGGTGCGCGATGACAACGCGAACGCGATCTGCTCGCAGCTGCTCCTCCTCTCGGCCGAGGATCCTGAGAAGGACATCTACCTCTACATCAACTCGCCCGGCGGATCCGTCACGGCGGGCATGGCCATCTACGACACCATGCAGTACATCCCGAACGATGTCGTGACGGTGGCGACGGGCCTGGCCGCGTCCATGGGGCAGTTCCTGCTCTCCTCGGGCACGAAGGGCAAGCGCTACGCGACTCCGCACGCCCGGATCCTCATGCACCAGCCGTCGGGCGGCATCGGGGGCACGGCGTCGGACATCAAGATCCAGGCCGAGCTGATCCTGCACATGAAGCAGGTCATGGCCGAGCTGACCGCCGAGCAGACCGGGCAGTCCGTCGAGCAGATCCTCAAGGACAACGACCGCGACAAGTGGTTCACCGCGCAGGAGGCCCTCGAGTACGGCTTCTTCGACAAGATCGCCGCGCGTGCAGGCCACGTGTCCGGCGGCGGCGGGACCGACAAGTAGCACGCCCGGAAGGACTAGGAGCAACGAGATGAACTACAGCATGGGCGTCAACCCCGCGAACCTCCCCACGAGCCGCTACGTGCTCCCGCAGTTCGAGGAGCGCACCCCGTACGGCTTCAAGCGCCAGGACCCGTACACCAAGCTCTTCGAGGACCGCATCATTTTCATGGGCGTGCAGGTCGACGACGCCTCGGCGGACGACATCATGGCGCAGCTGCTCGTCCTCGAGGCGAACGACCCGGACCGCGACATCACGATGTACATCAACTCCCCGGGCGGATCGTTCACGGCGATGACCGCGATCTACGACACGATGCAGTTCATCCGGCCGGAGATCCAGACGGTGTGCCTCGGCATGGCGGCCTCCGCCGCCGCGGTGATCCTCGCTGCCGGCACCCCCGGGAAGCGGCTGGCGCTGCCCAACTCGACCGTCATGATCCACCAGCCCTCGCTCGCCGGGGGGTCTGGCGGCCAGGCCACCGACCTCGAGATCCAGGCGCGCGAGGTGCTGCGCATGCGCGAGTGGCTCGAGCACACGTGGGCGAAGCACTCGAACAAGACGCCGGAGGACATCAGCCGGGACATCGAGCGCGACCTCTTCCTCACGGCAAGCGAGGCCAAGGAGTACGGGCTCGTGGACGAGGTCCTCGAGTCGCGCAAGATCCGTCCGAGCGCCATCACCCGCTGACGCCCGCCTCCTCGGCGCGGCACCGGTGCCCCGTAGTCCGGGGACCGGCGCCGTGCCGGGCGCGGCGTCCCGTGCCGTGTCCTACGACGGCTGTCGGCACGGTGGCCTACAGTGGGATGGTCATACTTCTTCAGGAAGGGAATCGACGAATGGCGCGCATTGGCGAGAGCGCAGACCTGCTGAAGTGCTCCTTCTGCGGCAAGAGCCAGAAGCAGGTCCGGAAGCTCATTGCGGGCCCGGGCGTCTACATCTGCGACGAGTGCATCGAGCTGTGCAACGAGATCATCGAGGAGGAGCTCGCCGAAGTCTCGGACCTCGGCTCGTTCGAGCTTCCCAAGCCGCGCGAGATCTTCGACTTCCTCCAGGAGTACGTGATCGGGCAGGAGCCGGCCAAGCGGGCCCTCGCCGTCGCCGTCTACAACCACTACAAGCGGATCCAGTCGGGCCACGCCAGCAAGGGCGGCTCGCTCGCGGACGCGCATGACGACGTCGAGATCGCCAAGTCCAACATCCTCCTGATCGGTCCCACCGGCTGCGGCAAGACCTATCTGGCCCAGACCCTGGCCCGTCGGCTCAATGTGCCCTTCGCCGTCGCGGACGCCACGGCGCTGACCGAGGCCGGCTACGTGGGCGAGGACGTCGAGAACATCCTGCTCAAGCTCATCCAGGCGGCGGACTACGACGTCAAGAAGGCCGAGCAGGGCATCATCTACATCGACGAGATCGACAAGATCTCCCGCAAGAGCGAGAACCCGTCGATCACCCGGGATGTCTCCGGCGAGGGCGTGCAGCAGGCCCTGCTGAAGATCCTCGAGGGGACGGTCGCCTCGGTGCCGCCCCAGGGCGGGCGCAAGCACCCCCATCAGGAGTTCATCCAGATCGACACCACGAACGTGCTCTTCATCGTCGCCGGCGCGTTCGCCGGCCTCGAGGAGATCATCGGCCAGCGTGCCGGCAAGAAGGGCATCGGCTTCGGGGCCCCCCTCAGCGCGCTGACCAGCAAGGAGAGCTCCTACTCAGACGTCATGCCGGAGGATCTGCTCAAGTTCGGCCTCATCCCGGAATTCATCGGCCGGCTTCCGGTGATCACCACGGTCGAGAACCTTGACCGGCCTGCGCTCATGCAGATCCTCACCGTCCCGAAGAACGCGCTCGTGAAGCAGTACGAGAAGATGTTCCAGCTCGATGGTGTGGACCTCCACTTCGAGGAGGGCGCCCTGGAGGCCATCGCGGACCTCGCGCTCGAGCGCGGCACCGGAGCCCGCGGGCTGCGCGCGATCATGGAGGAAGTGCTGCTCCCCGTCATGTTCGACCTCCCGAGCCGGGACGACATCTCCGGTGTCGTCATCACCCGCGGCGTCGTGGCCGGCTCGGAGGAGCCGGACCTGATCCCGCACAGCGTCGTCAAGCGCCGCAACAAGTCAGCCTGATCTCCGCCGGCGGCCCGGTGCCCGCCGTGCCGTCCGGCAACGTCGAAGGAGCCTGCATGTCCACCCCTGCCGCCGCCACCCAGCGCGCCGACTTCTGGTTCGACCCGGCCTGCCCGTTCGCCTGGGTGACCTCCCGCTGGATCGAGGAGGTGGAGAAGGTCCGCGACATCGAGACCAGGTGGCACGTCATGAGCCTGTCCGTCCTCAACGAGGGCCGTGAGCTCGAGCACGACTACCAGCGCGCCATGGACGAGAACTGGGGCCCCGTCCGGGTCATCGTGGCGGCCGCCGAGCTTCACGGCGCCGAGCACATCAAGCCGCTCTACGACGCCATGGGGACCCTCATCCACCACGAGAAGGTCGCGGACCGCACCGAGGTGGTGCGCCGCGCGCTCGAACAGGTCGGCCTGCCTGCCGAGCTCGCCCAGTACGCCGACTCCGACGAGTTCGACCGCCAGCTGCGGGCAAGCCACCGCGAAGGCATCGAGAAGGTCGGGCAGGACGTCGGCACCCCCGTCGTGGCCATCAACGGCACGGCCTTCTTCGGGCCGGTCATCACCCGCGTGCCCCGCGGCGAGGAGGCAGGCTCCCTGTGGGACGCGGCGGTCGGGCTCGCGGCGTTCCCGCACTTCTTCGAGCTCAAGCGCACCCGCACCGAGAGCCCCACGGCAGACTGAAGGCCGCGCGGTCGCCCCCGCCCGAACTACCCTCGTGTAGTTCGCCTGACGCCCTTGAATCCGAGGGTGCCCGAGATCACAATGGAAGCACCCCATCGGAGACGATGAGGACGTGGAAACCGAAGATCCAGTGACAGCCGACTCAGCGCAGCCTCAGGCAAAGCCGTCGACTGGCCGCCAGTGACGGGACGGCAAGACCTGGATGCCAAGGAGTCCACCAGACTGCGAGAACGTCACCGAGCAGCCGAAAAGTCGAAGCCCCACCAACGCGAAAACGCTGATGGGGCTTCCCCTTTGCCCGCAGGCGCCTCGGCTAGGCGTCCGCGAGCTGCACCTCGCTCACGCTCACCTCACTGGAACCGTCCCGGAGCTCGATCGAGCGCGCGTTCGCCGCGGCCCGGAGGTCTCCGAGTCCGGCCTCGAGCTGGGGGAGCAGCTCCGCCGGGGCGGACACCACGGCCGCGAGGACCTCGGTGCGCTGCTTGACCTTCGCCTCGGACTTCGCCTTGCGGATGCCTGAGAGGGCAAGGCCCACCGTCGGCAGCATGCCGCGGTCGCCGTCGGCCACCGGCACCGGAGCCGGCCACGGGGCGCGGTGGACCGACCCCGCGCGCCACCAGCTCCACACCTCGTCCGTCGCGAACGGAAGGACGGGAGCGAAGAGGCGCAGCACGGCGTCGAGCGTCGTCGCCAGGGCGGCGAGGACGGAGGCCTTCTGCTCCTCGCCCTGGGCGCCGTACGCGCGGTCCTTGATGAGCTCGACGTAGTCGTCCGTGAACTGCCAGAAGAAGGACTCGGTCAGCTGGAGCGCCTTCGCCGGGTCGTAGGCGGCAAAGGCAGCTCCCGCCTGCTCGACGACGTCCGCGAGCTGGGCGAGGAGCGCGCGGTCCAGGGCGTTGATGAGCACGGGGTCGGAACCGTCGCTGACGACGTCCGCCTCCGTCGCTCCGAGCCCGAGGACGAACTTGGAGGCGTTGAGGACCTTGATCGCGAGCCGCCGGCCGATCTTCATCTGGGCAACCTCGAACGCCGTGTCCGCGCCCAGCTTGGCGGAGGCCGCCCAGTAGCGGACGGCGTCAGCGCCGTATTCCTCGAGGATGTCGGTCGGGACCACCACGTTGCCCTTCGACTTGGACATCTTCTTCCGGTCCGGGTCGAGCACCCATCCGGAGATCGCCGCATGCCTCCACGGCAGCGAGCCGTGGAGCTCCTGCGCGCGCACCACGGTCGAGAACAGCCAGGTGCGGATGATCTCGTGTGCCTGCGGCCGCACGTCGAAGGGGAAGACGTTCGCGAAGAACTCATCGTCCCGGCTCCAGCGGCCCACGATCTGCGGCGTGAGGGACGAGGTGGCCCACGTGTCGAGGACGTCCGGGTCGCCCGTGAAGCCGCCGGGGACATCGCGCTGGTCCTCGGTGAAGCCGGGGGCCGGCTCAGCCACCGGATCCACGGGCAGCGAGGCCTCGTCGGGCACGATCGGGTCCGTGTAGTCGGGGTTGCCCTCGGCGTCGAGCCGGTACCAGACCGGGATCGGCACACCGAAGAAGCGCTGGCGGGAGACGAGCCAGTCGCCGTTGAGGCCCTCGACCCAGTTCTCGTAGCGGGCGCGCATGAATGTCGGGTGCCATTCCAGCTCGCGCCCCCGCTGCACGAAGGTCGCGCGCCGCTCCTCGTCGCGGCCGCCGTTGCGGATGTACCACTGGCGCGAGGTCACAACCTCGAGCGGCTTGTCGCCCTTCTCGTAGAAGTTCACCGGGTGGAGGATCTTCTTCGGCTCGCCGTCGAGCAGTCCCTGCTCGGCGAGCATCTCCACGACGGCCTCCTTGGCCGAGAACGCCGTCTTGCCGGCGATCCGGGCGTAGGCTGCGCGGCCCTCCTCGGCCGTGATCCACTCGGGGGTCTCGGCGGCCAGGCGGCCGTCGCGGCCGATGATCGGGCGGGTCGGCAGCTGGAGCTCGCGCCACCAGGTGACGTCGGTCAGGTCACCGAACGTGCAGACCATCGCAATGCCCGAGCCCTTGTCCGGCTTGGCGAGCGGGTGGGCCCTGACCTCGACCTCCACGCCGAACAGCGGCGAGACGACCGTGGTGCCGAAGAGGTGCTGGTAGCGCTCGTCGTCAGGGTGCGCCACGAGGGCGGCGCAGGCGGCCAGCAGCTCGGGACGGGTTGTCTCGATGTGCACCGCCTCGCCGTCGGGCGCGGTGAAGGCGTAGCGGTAGTAGGCGCCGGGAACCTCGCGGTCCTCGAGCTCGGCCTGCGCGACGGCGGTGCGGAAGGTGACGTCCCAGAGCGTGGGGGCCTCGGCGAGGTAGGCGTCCCCGGCCGCGAAGTTGCGCAGGAACGCGCGCTGCGAGACGGCCCGGGAGGTGTCGTCGATGGTGCGGTAGGTCAGGCCCCAGTCGACCGAGAGTCCGAGCGTCTTGAACAGGTGCTCGAACACCTTCTCGTCCTCGACCGCGAGCTCCTCGCACAGCGCGATGAAGTTCTTGCGGGAGATGACATCGAAGTCGCGCTGGTTCTTCGCCGGCTGCGCGGGGGGACGGTAGTCAGCGTCGTACGGGATGGCCGGGTCGCAGCGGACCCCGTAGTAGTTCTGGACGCGGCGCTCCGTGGGCAGGCCGTTGTCGTCCCAGCCCATGGGGTAGAAGACGTTCTTGCCCGTCATGCGCTGGTAGCGCGCGAGGAGGTCGGTCTGCGTGAAGGAGAACATGTGGCCGACGTGCAGGGACCCCGACGCCGTGGGCGGGGGCGTGTCGATCGAGTAGACGGCCTCGCGGGTCGTATCGGGGTCGAATCGGTAGGTCCCCTCGGCGAGCCAGCGCTCGGTGAGCTTGGCCTCGAGCCCCTCGAGGGCGGGCTTGTCGGGGACGGTCGTCGGATTCGTCGGGGTGCGGTCGGGCGTGTCTGTACCCGTGATGGCTGCTTCAGGCATGCCATCGATTCTTCCATGCTTTCTGCTGCCCGTGGCCGTCCCCTGGCCCCGCGGCGCCGGCGGTCCTAGCATGGCGGCATGGGCAGCATGGGGATCCGCAGGGTGTACGAGCCTTCCCCCGAGGGAACCTACCGCATTCTCGTGGACCGCATCTGGCCCCGGGGGCTGAGCAAGGACAGGGCCGCGGTGGACCTCTGGCTCAAGGAGGTCGGGCCCTCCGACGGGCTCCGCACCTGGTTCGGCCACGACCCTGCCCGCTTCGAGGAGTTCGCGCGGAAGTACCGCCAGGAGCTCGACGGCGCCGAGGCCTTCGACGAGCTCAGGTCCGCCGTCCGCGACCACGACAGCGTGGACCTCGTGTATTCGGCCAGGGACACCGAGCACAATCAGGCCGTGGTCCTGGCGGACCTGCTCCGGGCCCGCTGACGGGCCCGCGGCGGGGGAGCGCGGTAGGTTGGGCGCATGACGACGACTGTGCCCCAGACTGACCAGCGCTCCGCGATCGTGACGGGAGCGAGCACCGGGATCGGAGAGGCCACGGTGCGGGCGCTCGCCGCGGAGGGCTGGCGGGTGTTCGCCGTGGCCCGGCGGGCCGAGCGGCTCGAAAGCCTTGCCGCCGAGACCGGCGCGATCGCCGTCCCCGCCGACATCTCCGAGGACGACGACGTCGCGCGGCTCCTCGCCGCCGTCGCCGATGGGGGAGGGGCCGACACGCTCGTGAACATCGCCGGCGGCGCACGCGGGACGGACTGGGTCGCGGAGGCCAAGACCGAGGACTGGGAGTGGATGTTCCGCTCGAACGTCCTCGGCACGATGAAGATCACGCGCGCCTTCCTGCCGATGCTCCGTGCGAAAGGCCAGGGGACCGTGCTCAACCTCACCTCGGTGGCCGCGCTCGTCTCCTATGAGGGCGGCGGCGGCTACAACGCCGCCAAGGCAGCCGAGCGGGCCATGACCCGGGCGCTGCGCCTCGAGGAGGCCGAGAACAACGTGCGCGTCATCGAGGTGCTGCCCGGGCTCGTCAAGACGGAGGAGTTCTCCCTCCGCCGTCTCGGCGGCGACGCCGAGGCGGCCGACAAGGTGTACGAGGGCGTCGAGGAGCCCCTCACGGCGGAGGACATCGCCGACATCGTCCGGTACGCGGTGACCGTGCCGCACCACATCAACCTCGACGAGATCGTGGTGCGGCCGGTCGCGCAGGCCGCCGCCCACAAGCTCATCCGCAAGGGGGCCTAGGGCGCGTCCGGCTCACGCGCCGGCCGCGCACGCGGGCAGGGCCGGCGCAGGGCGCCGCGCTCCCGCGACGTGGGCGCGGGCCTGCACGGGGAACGGCACGGCGCACGGCAGGAAGGCCGCGACCTCGAACCCTTCCTCGGACAGTCCTGCCCGCAGCCAGCCGCCGGCGCGGCGGGCCTGTGCGGCCATCGAGGCGATCCCGCGGCCGGGCCGCAGGATCTGGCCGAGGGCCGTTTCGCCGGGAACGTTGAGCATCCGCAGCCTGAGGCCCCCGGGCTGCCAGGCGATCTCGAGCCGCACCGGCCGGGAGCAGTCCGCGTGCCGCGCCGCGTTCTCGAGGGCGGTGCGCAGGATGGCGGTGGCGGCCGAGCGAGTGGTGCGTCCCACCCGCTGGCGGCGTCCGGTGTGGGCGATCTCGAGCCGGAGGCCGTCGGCGGCGGCCGCGGCGACCCATTCCTGCGCCGAGACGAGGGTCGGCAGCGACAGTGCTGGGGTGGTGCGCATCCTGGGCTCCTTCGTGCGCGTGGTGGGACGGCTCCATTGTGCGCCCCCTAGGCCTGTTATTCTAGTCGTTGGAGATATTCGGGACTTTCGACAGGGCCGAGCGCGGATGCGTAGACTGGGCAGCACAGCGTCGACCCGGCCATCACCGGCGAGCTTCCGGAAGAACAGCGCCACCCGCCGCAGCGGGGACGCCCAGTAGAACCGGACGGGCAGGCCCGTCACAGCCGTCAATGAGAGGCCCGCGCCGGCCGGTGCGGGCAAGTGAGGTGGTACCGCGGCCCCGTCCGGCAGATCCGGGTGGACGCCGTCCTCGCATCCAGCAGCATGAAGCGAGCCAGGATCCGAGTGAGCGTGTACCCCAAGGCCTCTGCAGCAGCCGCCCAGGATGCGGCGACGACCCATTCCGTGCGCTTCCCCGAGCTGGAGGAGCGCATCCTCGCCTACTGGGACGAGGACGGCACCTTCCAGGCATCGGTCGACGGCCGGGATGCCGGGCGTGACGGCGCCAACGAGTTCGTCTTCTACGACGGGCCGCCCTTCGCCAACGGCCTGCCGCACTACGGCCACCTGCTCACCGGCTACGCCAAGGACCTCGTGGCGCGCTACCAGACCCTGCGCGGCAAGCGGGTCGAGCGGCGCTTCGGCTGGGACACCCACGGCCTTCCCGCCGAGCTCGAGGCCATGAAGCAGCTCGGCATGAACCAGAAGTCGGACATCGACGCGATGGGCGTCGACAAGTTCAACGACGCCTGCCGTGCCTCGGTCCTCAAGTACACGCGCGAGTGGGAAGCCTACGTCAAGCGCCAGGCCCGCTGGGTCGACTTCGAGAACGACTACAAGACCCTCAACGTCGAGTACATGGAGTCCGTGATCTGGGCGTTCAAGACGCTCCATGAGAAGGGGCTCACGTACAGTGGCTACCGCGTGCTGCCGTACTGCTGGAACGACGAGACGCCGCTGTCCAACCACGAGCTGCGCATGGACGACGACGTGTACAAGGACCGCCAGGACCAGACGGTCACGGTCACCTTCCCGCTGCTCGCCGGCGACTCCGACATTTCGCGCCAGCTTGCCGGCGTCCTCGCCATCGCCTGGACCACCACGCCGTGGACGCTGCCCACCAACGCAGCGCTCGCCGTCGGGCCCGAGGTGCGCTACGCCGTCGTGCCCGCCGGACCCGACGGGGTGAGCGCCCCCGGCGTCTCGCCGTTCGCCGCCGGCACCCGCTTCCTCCTCGCCGAGGACCTCGTGGCCTCCTACGCCAAGGACCTCGGCTACGAGGACGCCCAGGCCGCCGCGGCCGCCGTCGAGCGCACCTACCTCGGTACCGAGCTCGAGGGCATCCGGTACGAGCCGCTGTGGGACTACTTCGCCGACGCCGAGGTCTACGGCACGGGCAAGGCCTGGCGCATCCTCGTCGCCGACTACGTCACCACGACCGACGGCACCGGCATCGTCCACCAGGCGCCCGCGTACGGCGAGGACGACCAGCGCGTCTGCGAGGCGGCCGGCATCCCGGTGATCCTCTCCGTGGACGACGGCGCCAAGTTCCTTCCGCTGTTCGGCTCGCGCGAGAACGCCCCGCTGAGGGAGATCGTGGGGCTGCAGGTCTTCGAGGCCAACAAGCCCATCACCCGCGTGCTGCGCGAGCAGGGCCGCCTCCTGAAGCAGGCCAGCTACGTGCACAGCTACCCGCACTGCTGGCGCTGCCGGAACCCCCTGATCTACCGCGCCGTCTCGAGCTGGTTCGTCGAGGTCACCAAGATCAAGGACCGCATGCTCGAGCTCAACGAGCAGATCACCTGGATCCCGGGCAACGTCAAGCACGGCCAGTTCGGCAAGTGGCTCGAGAACGCGCGCGACTGGTCGATCAGCCGCAACCGCTACTGGGGATCGCCCATCCCCGTCTGGGTCTCGGACAACCCGGAGTACCCGCGCACCGACGTCTACGGCTCCCTCGCCGAGCTCGAGGCCGACTTCGGCCGGCTCCCGCTCAACCACGAGGGCAAGCCCGACCTGCACCGGCCCTTCATCGACGAGCTCACCCGGCCCAACCCGGACGACCCCACGGGGCAGTCCACGATGCGCCGCGTCCCCGACGTCCTCGACGTCTGGTTCGACTCCGGGTCGATGCCGTACGCCCAGGTCCACTACCCGTACGAGAACCAGGAATGGTTCGAGACGCACAACCCCGGCGACTTCATCGTCGAGTACATCGGCCAGACCCGCGGCTGGTTCTACACGCTCCACATCCTCGCGACGGCGCTGTTCGACCGTCCCGCCTTCCGCAATGTCATCAGCCACGGGATCGTGCTCGGCTCCGACGGGCAGAAGATGTCCAAGAGCCTGCGCAACTACCCGGACGTCTCCGAGGTGCTGGACCGCGACGGCTCCGACGCGATGCGCTGGTTCCTCATGGCCAGCCCCATCCTGCGCGGCGGCAACCTCATCGTCACCGAGCAGGGCATCCGCGACGGCGTGCGCCAGGTGATCCTGCCGCTGTGGAACGTGTACAGCTTCTTCACGCTCTACGCCAACGCGGCGCGCGCCTCCCGCGACGGCGCTGCCGGCGCAGGCTTCGAGGCGGCAGTCCGGCACGACGGCTACACCGACCCCCTGGACCGCTACCTCATGGCCCAGACCGGACGCCTCGTGCGCGGGATGCAGCAGCACCTCGACGCCTACGACATCTCCACCGCATGCGACGTGCTGCGCGAGTACCTCGACATGCTCACCAACTGGTACGTGCGCAGGTCCCGCCAGCGGTTCTTCGACGAGGACGCCGACGCCTTCGACGCCCTCTTCACCGCGCTCGAGGCCGTGTGCCGCGTCGCGGCGCCGCTGCTGCCCCTCGTCACCGAGGAGATCTGGCGCGGCCTCACCGGCGGCCGCTCGGTCCACCTCACCGACTGGCCGGACGCCGCGCTCTTCGCCGACGACCCCGCGCTCGTCGAGCAGATGGACCGCACCCAGGCCGTGTGCTCGGCCGGCTCGTCGCTGCGCAAGGCCGCGAAGCTGCGGGTGCGCCTGCCGCTCGCGGCGATGACCGTCGTCGTGCCCGGCGCGGCGGAGCTCTCCGGCTCGGAAGCGGTCATCGCGGACGAGCTGAACCTCAAGGCCGTCCGGCTCCTCGACGCGGCCGAGGCCAGCGAGGAGGAGTTCGGCATCGAGCGCCGGCTCGTCGTCAACGCCCGCGCCGCCGGCCCGCGCCTCGGCAAGGGCGTCCAGACGGCCATCAAGGGCTCGAAGTCGGGGGACTGGTCGGTGGCCGACGACGGCTCCGTCACCGCCGGGGGCATCGGCCTCGAACCGCACGAGTACACGCTCGAGACGGTCGTGGACCCGGCGAAGGCAGGCGAGCACGCCGCCGTCGCCATGCTCCCGGGCGGGGGCTTCGTGGTCCTCGACACGGGCCTCACCCCCGAGCTCGAGGCCGAGGGCCTGGCCCGCGACCTCGTGCGCGTGATCCAGCAGGCCCGCAAGGAGGCCGACCTCGCCGTGGGCGACCGGATCCGCGCGAGCGTGACCGCGAAGGCGCACGTCATCGCGGCTGCCCGCGAGCATGCCGAGCTGCTCAGGGGCGAGACCCTCGCGGTCGAGCTCGAGCTGCTCGTGGCCGACGTCGAGCCCTCAGCGCTCGTCGAGCGCGTCGACGCCGGCGTGGCCGACGGCCAGGGCGTGCGCGCAGGGGAGGCTGGCCAGTGAGCGATCGCGCCACCGGCCCCGCGGCGGAGCCGACCACGGTCGAGGAGGTCTACGCGATCCTCCTCAGCCGGGCCCCGGAGAACAAGATGGAGCCGCGCCTCGCGCCCCTCTTCCGGGCGATGCATGTGCTCGGCGAGCCCAACCGGGCCTTCCCGATCATCCACATCACCGGCACCAACGGGAAGACGTCCACCGCCCGCATGATCGAGGCTGGCCTGCGGGCCCACGGGCTGCGCACCGGGAGGTACACGAGCCCGCACCTGGCCCGGGTGACGGAGCGGATCAGCCTCGACGGTGCCCCGGTGCCGGACGCGACCTTCGTGCGGATCTGGAATGAGATCACCCCGTACCTGGCGATCGTGGACACCGAGCTCGAGGCGGCCGGCGAGCCGCGGCTGACCTACTTCGAGTGCGTCACGATCCTCGGCTTCGCCGTCTTCGCGGACGAGCCCGTGGACGTGGCGGTCATCGAGGTCGGCCTTGGCGGCATCACCGACGCCACCAATGTCGGCGACGGCGCGGTCTCCGTCGTCACCCCCATCTCCCTCGACCACACCGACCTGCTGGGGGACACCGTCGAGGACATCGCGCGCGAGAAGGCCGGCATCATCAAGCGCGGCGGCTTCCTCGTGAGCGCGGCCCAGCCCCGGGGCGCCGCGCAGGTGCTCCTCGAGAAGGCCCGCGAGGTGGGCGTGCCGCACCGGTTCGAGGGCGTGGAGTTCGGGGTCGAGTCCCGTTCGCTCGCCGTCGGCGGCCAGCTCGTCACGGTGCGCGGCCTCGCCGGGCGCTACGAGGACCTCGCGGTGCCGCTGCACGGCGCCCACCAGGCGGAGAACGCCGCGGTGGCCGTCGCGGCCCTCGAGGCCTTCCTCGGCGGCGGGGAGCGGGAGCTCTCGATCGACCTGCTGCGCGAGGGCTTCGCGGAGGTCAGCTCTCCCGGACGGCTCGAGACCGTCCGGACGTCCCCGACGATCATCGTGGACGCCGCGCACAACCCGGACGGGATCCGGGTGAGCGCGCAGGCCCTCAAGGAGGCGTTCGACTTCTCGACCCTCGTCATCGTGCTCGGCGTCCTGCGCGAGAAGGACGCCGAGGAGATCCTGCGGACCCTCGAGGAGGAGTTCGCGGACGAGCGCGTCGAGTACTGCTTCACCCAGTCGGCGTCCCCGCGCGCCATCCCGGCCGAGGAGCTCGCCGAGCTGGCCCTCGACCTCGGATTCGACGAGGACGCCGTGCACGTCGAGGAGAAGCTCGACGACGCCATCGCGTACGCCGTCGAGCGCGCGGACGCCACCGAGGACTTCGCCGGCGGGGTGCTGATCACGGGATCGATCACGGTGGTGGGCGAGGCCCGCACCCTGCTGGGGAAGGATGCCTCATGATGGCCAGGCTCACGAGGGCCCAGCGCGAGTGGCGCCCGGGCATGCCCAAGAAGCGCCGCTCCGTCCGCGTCATGTTCGCCTCGGTGCTCCTGCTGACCGAGGCCTTCGTCGTGTTCTTCGCCACGCTCGTGCTGTTCGGGCTGCGCGCGCATGATCTCGGCGCCGGGACGGTGCTCGGCGGCGGGTTCGTCCTGCTCGCCGTGTTCGTGCTCTCGTGCGCCGTGGTCTCCCGACCGTGGGGCATGGCCCTCGGCTGGATCCTGCAGCTGGTCCTCGTTGCCCTCGGCTTCTTCGAGCCCACGATGTTCCTCGTCGGCGGGATCCTGCTGGTGACGTGGTTCTTCGCGGTCCGCACCGGCGCCCGCCTCGACCGGGAGAACCTCCAGCGCGACCGCGAGCAGGCCGCATGGGAGCGCACGCACCCCGAGGGCGGTCCGGCGGGGACCGGCGCCGGCGGCGGCGGGGCCTGATCAGTAGACTGGTCGGGAAACCAGCCCCCTTCACCCAGGAGTACCTGTGACCACCGAACGCACCCTTGTCCTCGTCAAGCCCGACGGTGTCTCCCGCGGCCTGACTGGTGCCATCCTCGCCCGCGTCGAGGCGAAGGGCTACCGCCTCGCGGCCCTCGAGCAGCTCACGCCGAGCCGCGAGCTGCTGGCCGAGCACTACGCCGAGCACGAGGGCAAGCCCTTCTACGAGCCGCTGCTCGAGTTCATGGCGAGCGGCCCCGTGGTCGCGGCGGTCTTCGAGGGCGAGCGCGTCATCGAGGGCTTCCGCTCGCTCGCCGGCGCGACTGACCCGACCGCCGCGGCCCCGGGAACCATCCGCGGCGACTTCGGCCGCGACTGGGGCCTGAAGGTCCAGCAGAACCTCGTCCACGGGTCCGACTCGCCCGAGTCCGCCGCGCGCGAGATCGGCATCTGGTTCTCCCGCTGACTCTCGGGTACGCATCTCGACGCTGATTTCGCGTTTCGGGTACGCGCGCCAGCGGCCGATCCTTCCGGAGGATCCACAGACGACGACGGCCGGCGCCTTCCGTGTGGAAGGCGCCGGCCGTCGTCGTACCCGGAATGCCGGAAAGCCGACGAGATGCGTACCCGGAACGGCAGAAGCGCGACGAGATGCGTACCCGAAACGGCGAGGGGGGCTACATGGTGGAGGGGACGAAGAGGTTCAGGAAGCGGAAGAAGATCGTCGCGATGACCGCGACGTAGAGCACCGCCACCGTCACCCAGCCCCAGTCGGCGAGGGCCTTCGCGACCCGGGCCGGCGCCGGGATGACGCCGTGGGCGACGTTGCGGGCGGTGGTCCAGACGAAGAGGGGGATCATCATGGCCCACACGATCATGCACAGCGGGCACAGGATCCCGATGGCGTAGAGGGCCTGGCTCCACAGCCAGATGACGAAGACGAAGCCGAGCGTGACGCCGACCTGCAGGCCGACCCAGAACCATCGGCTGAAGCGGGCCCCGGCCAGGAGCGCCATCGCCACGGTGATCGTGACGGCGAAGGCCACGATCCCGATGAACATGTTCGGGAAACCGAAGAGCGAGCTCTGCCATGTGCTCATGACCTCGCCGCAGGAGACCCACGGGTTGACGTCGCAGATCGTGGTGTGGCTGGGGTTGATGAGCTTCTCGATCTTCTCGAGGACGAGTTCGCCCGAGGCGAGCCAGCCGACCACGCTCGTGACCAGCACGAGCCACGCGAACGGGACGGTGCGGGTCATCACGTGCCGGTCGCCGTCGGGGAGGGCGGCCGTCCCGTCCGTGCCGGCCTCGTGGGTCTCGGACGCGGTCGTTGCCCGGCTCGGGCTGCTCTGGGGAGTCATGGAGGTCCTTCCTGCGGGATGCTCCGATTCTAGGCTGCCCGTCTGGGCGATCACTGGAGCCCGTCCAGCCCCGCCCGCGGGCCGGACCCCGCGCGACGCGGCGGCGGCGGGCGCGCCCTTCCGGATCTTGCCGGGCCGGCATGTGAGAGAATGCCAGTGGCCGGACGCTGATCCACATGCAGTGCCCGGTCCGGTGCTCAGCGAGAAGACCGCCGCCCCGTGCCCGTCCGGATCCACCGATCCCGACCGGGATGCGCGGGCCAGAGCGGCACCTGCCCGGCCTCGACCGGTGGCGGGTTGCAACGTGGCGCCGGCCCGCGCGGGATTCCGCGAGGGCACAGGACTGACTTCGTCGGCGCCTGCGGGTGCCGACTCGTGGCGCCGCCGCGGCCGCCGTATGTGGGGACGGACGGGGCGGCCTTTGGAGTACGTACAGATGGATATGGAACAGCAGCCGGGCGCAGCCTCACCTGACGACGCAGCGGTAGCCGAGCACGTGGCAGCCGAGCAGCAGAAGCCCCGCCGCACCACCCGGCGGCGCAGCGCCTCGAGCCCGGCCGCGTCGCCGGCCGCCGCCCAGGAGCCGGCAGAGGTGGACGCCGCCGTGGCGGAGGCGCCCCAGACCGCCAGCACCGAGGCCAGCGAGGCCGAGGCCAGCGCGGCTGAGCCGCCGGCCAAGCCGAAGCGGGCGACCCGCACGCGCCGCGCCGCCGCCGCGACCAAGGAGCCAACCGCCGAGCCGGTGGCTGCCGAACAGGCCGCAGAGGCCGCCGGGCCGCAGGGGGAGCAGCAGGCTGCCCCCGCCCCCGCCAACGACGCCGAAGCCGTCCCGGCGGCCCAGCCTGCCGCTGAGGCGACGGCTGCCGTCCCGGCGGCCCAGCCAGCCGCTGAGGTGACGGGCGCCGAGGGCACGGAGGCCACCGAGCAGAAGGCGCCGCGCCGACGGCGGACCTCCGCCAGGGCCGCCGCGGTGAAGGAGGAGACGCGCCGTCCCGAGCACGCGGCCGCTGCGGACCAGGCGCAGGCACCGCAGGACGAGGACGCCGCTGCTCCCGCGGCCGGTTCCCGGGCCAAGAGCTCGGTCCGCGCCCGCCGCCGCGCTGCGGCGCGACCGGGTGCAGCCGGCGAGGCCCCGGCCGAGGTGGTGCAGGCCGCTGCCGCAGCCGAGCCCGAGAAGCAGGCCGCAGAGCCGAACACCCGGAAAGCGGCCCCGCAGGAATCCGCGCCGGCCCGCGCCCCGCGCGAGGAGGCAGCCGCCCCGCAAGCCGCCGAGGCGGAGACCGGGGAGCAGCCGGAGGGCGGCTTCGCGTCGCTCTTCCGGGAGCCCATCTCTCCGACCTCGATGATCTTCCAGGCCCCTGACCTCAGCACGGTCGTGCGGCCGGTGGCCGCAGAGCCCGTGGAGGACCACGAGGAGGAGCAGGAGGAGGACGAGGAGTCGGAGCTGACCGGACGCCGTCGCCGCCGCGGACGCGGCCGCC
Source organism: Sinomonas sp. RB5 (assembly GCF_054063535.1). Lineage (NCBI taxonomy): Bacteria > Bacillati > Actinomycetota > Actinomycetes > Micrococcales > Micrococcaceae > Sinomonas > Sinomonas sp. RB5. The sequence continues at coordinate 59,604 of NZ_JBSSGJ010000007.1, read as the reverse complement.
GGGGCCGCACGCGCGCCACCGAGGCCGGCGACGACCAGGACGCCGAGCACGGCGACGCTGACGAGGAGACCGACGAGGTCACGTCCCGCCGCCGCAGGCGCCGCCGCCGCGGTGAGGCCGACCTCGAGCTCGAGGGCGGCCTCGACGACGACCCGCCCGGAACGGTGACCCGCGTCCGCGCGCCCCGCACGCCGTCCGAGTCGACGAGCACCCGGGTTCAGAGCCTGAAGGGCTCCACCCGCCTCGAGGCCAAGAAGCAGCGCCGCCGCGAGTCCCGCGAGTCGGGGCGCCGCCGCCACGTCATCACCGAGGCCGAGTTCCTGGCGCGCCGCGAGTCCGTGGACCGCCAGATGGTGGTCCGCCAGAAGGACGACCGCATCCAGATCGCGGTCCTCGAGGACGGCGTGCTGGCCGAGCACTTCGTCTCCAAGACGCAGCAGGACTCGCTCATCGGCAACGTCTACCTCGGCCGGGTCCAGAACGTGCTGCCCTCCATGGAGGCGGCCTTTGTGGACATCGGCCGCGGCCGCAACGCCGTCCTGTACGCCGGCGAGGTCAACTGGGACGCGGCTGGCCTCGACGGCGCCCCGCGCCGCATCGAGAACGCGCTCAAGTCCGGCGACTCCGTCCTCGTCCAGGTCACGAAGGACCCGGTGGGCCACAAGGGTGCACGGCTCACGAGCCAGATCTCCCTGCCCGGCCGCTACCTCGTGTACGTGCCCGGCGGATCGATGACGGGCATCTCCCGCAAGCTGCCCGACGTCGAGCGCGCGCGGCTGAAGAAGATCCTCAAGGACCGGCTCCCCGAGGACGCCGGGGTGATCGTGCGCACCGCCGCCGAGGGCGCGAGCGAGGAAGAGCTCACCCACGACATCAACAGGCTCCGCGCCCAGTGGGAGTCGATCCAGGAGCAGGCCTCCAGCACCAAGGTGCTCGCGCCGGAGCTCCTGTACGGCGAGCCCGACCTGACCATCAAGGTGGTCCGCGACGTCTTCAACGAGGACTTCTCGAAGCTCATCGTGAGCGGCGAGGAGGCCTGGGACACGATCGAGGCCTACGTCACCTACGTCGCGCCGGACCTCCTCGGCCGGCTCGAGAAGTACGAGGCGGACGAGGACGTCTTCGCCCACTGGCGCATCGACGAGCAGATCCACAAGGCGCTCGACCGCAAGGTGTTCCTGCCCTCGGGCGGCTCCCTCGTGATCGACCGGACCGAGGCCATGACGGTGGTCGACGTCAACACCGGCAAGTTCACCGGCTCGGGCGGCAACCTCGAGGAGACCGTCACCAAGAACAACCTCGAGGCCGCGGAGGAGATCGTCCGCCAGCTGCGCCTGCGGGACATCGGCGGCATCATCGTGATCGACTTCATCGACATGGTGCTCGAGTCCAACCGCGACCTCGTGCTCCGCCGTCTGGTCGAGTGCCTCGGGCGTGACCGCACCAAGCACCAGGTGGCCGAGGTCACCTCGCTCGGGCTGGTCCAGATGACCCGCAAGCGCATGGGCACGGGCCTGCTCGAGGTCTTCAGCGAGAACTGCGAGGTGTGCGGCGGCCGCGGCGTCATCACCCACGAGGAGCCCGTGGAGCGCGGCAGCCGTCCGCCGGCGCCGGCACCCGAGCACCAGGCCCCCCCGCGGACTGAGGGCGCCGCCGCCAGCAGCGGGCGCAAGCGCCGCCGCCGCGGCAGCGGGCAGCCGGCCGAGCCGCAGGCGGCCCCGGCGCAGCCCGCCGCTCCGCCGGCCGACGACGCCGAGCGCCAGGCCCGTGCCCAGGCGACCCGCGCCGCTCTTGCCGCCGTGGCAGCAGCGGCCCACGCTGCCCACCTGCACGACGGCGAGCACCCCGCGCCCGCCGAGCACGCACCCGCTGCCGGGCCCGCCCCGGAGGCGCCCGCACAGGCGCCCGCGCAGCAGGCGCCCGCAGCCACGTCCACCGTCCCGGCGGAGGCGGCCGGCGCGGCCGAGCACGCCGCCGCACGGCAGGCCCAGGAGCCGGTGCGCGCCCTGGCCTCGTCCGCCCCGGCGGCCCGGGCCGAGGCAACCCACGGGCCTGCCACGGCCCGCGCCACCTCCGAAGGCGAGGACGGCCGGCCCGTCCTCACGATCGGCGGGGAGCGGATCGAGATCCCGCACGGCGACACGCCGCACGAGCCCCCGGCCGCCGCACCGGCCCTGAGCCTCGACGCGCTCAGCCACGCGTTCGACCAGCTCACGGGGGAGCGGCACGCGCCGAGCGAGGCCGAGCCGCGCCAGGGCCGCAAGCGCCGCAGCCGCGGCGCCCGCAGCGGCCAGGGCTCGGCGGAGGTGACGCGCGTCGAGGAGACCGCAGGCGCCGTCGGCGGCCAGACGCGCTCCGCCGCTGCGCCCGCGCAGCCGGCAGAGGCAGGCCGGGCCGCCAAGGACAGCCCGAAGGACGAGGGCGGCCCCATGATCCTCGGCGTCGGCGTCCCGGCGTCGGAGCTGTAGCGCTGTGGGCAGCGTTCCGCGCGTCCTGAGCATCGCCGGCTCCGACCCCTCGGGCGGAGCCGGCATCCAGGCCGACCTGAAGAGCATCGCGGCGATGGGCGGCTACGGCATGTGCGCCATCACGGCGCTCACCGCCCAGAACACCCGCGGTGTCACCGCAGTGCACACCCCGCCGGCGGACTTCCTCGCGGCCCAGCTCGAGGCCGTCGGCAGCGACATCCAGATCGATGCGGTGAAGATCGGCATGCTCGCCGACGCGGAGGTGATCCGCACGGTGGCCGCCTGGCTCGAGCGGGCGCGGCCGGCCGTCGTCGTGCTCGATCCGGTGATGGTCGCCACGAGCGGCGACCGGCTGCTCGCCGCGGACGCCGAGGAGGCGCTGCGCGACCTGCTCGCCCACGCCCATCTCGTCACGCCCAATCTGCCCGAGCTCGGGGCGCTGCTCGGAGAGGCGACGGCATCGTCCTGGGAGGAGGCGCTCGACCAGGGGCGCCGGCTCTCTGAGCGCACCGGGGGAGCAGTGCTCGTCAAGGGCGGCCACCTCGACGGCGCGGCCTGTCCCGACGCGATCGTCGATGCCCGGCGCGGAGCGGACGGCGTCCTCGTACAGCTCGACGGCGATCGGGTGTCCACCCGCAACACGCACGGCACCGGCTGCTCGCTGTCCTCCGCACTGGCCACGGTGCAGGTCCGCACCGGCGACTGGGCGCGCTCGCTCGCGGTGGTCAAGGAGTGGCTGCGCGGTGCGCTGGCCGCCTCGGGCGACCTCGAGGTCGGCGGCGGCCACGGCCCCGTGCACCACTTCCACCACCTCACGGGGTCCGTTCCCCTCGCCGAGGGCGAGTTCACGGACGGGCTCTGGCGCGACACGGCCAAGGTCCGGGCCGAGATCGACGCGCTGCCGTTCGTCGCCCAGCTCGACGACGGGACACTGTCCCAGGCGCACTTCGCCTACTACCTCACCCAGGACGCCCTGTACCTCAACGGGTACTCCCGCGTCCTGGCCAGGGCGAGCGCGCTCGCCCCGACGGAGGAGGAGCAGGCCTTCTGGGCGGAGGGCGCCCGGGTCTGCCTAGAGGTCGAGGCCGAGCTGCACCGCACCTGGCTCTCCCGCCATCCGCAGCCCGCGCACGACGCCGCCGCGGCCGGGGCGGGGACCGGCGGCACCGGCGCTGCCGTCCCCGGCCCGGTGACGAAGGCCTACGTGGACCACCTGCTCGCGGCCTCTGCGTCCGGAAGCTATGCCGTGCTCGCCGCGGCAGCGCTGCCCTGCTACTGGATCTACGCCGAGGTCGGCGCGGCCCTGCACGCGCGGCATGCCGCCCGGCCCGAGAAGGACGCGCATCCGTACGGCGCCTGGATCGGCACGTACGCCGACGAGGGCTTTGCCGCGGCGACCCGCCGTGCCATCGCCTTCACCGACGCCGCGGGCCGCCGCGCCTCGGTCGACGAGCGCACGGCGATGCGCGAGGCCTTCGCCGCGTCCGCCGTCTACGAACGCGAGTTCTTCGACGCGCCGCGCAGGTTCGCGTGACGGGGCACGCCCGGCCGGTGGGATACACTGGTCGGGCGTGCTTTTCCGGCAGGCAATGGCCGGGTAGGCCTCATTTGCGGCCGGACAGAGGACTAGCGTATTCTTGATCCTCGGTGCTTGCGCCGTCACTTGGGTATTCACTCCCAGGGATTCCCCTCGCGGACTCACGGCAGAAGCACACTTGGGCGCCTGACGCGCCGTGCGAAGGCACGGACGCCGGGCGCCGCGCGCAAAGAGCTTTTGGAAATATCAGTCGAGAGAAGTGAGTTCCCCAGTGGTGTACGCGATTGTCCGCGCCGGCGGCCGTCAGGAGAAGGTGTCCGTCGGAGACCTCGTCACCCTCAACCGCGTGGCCGGTGAGGCCGGCAGCACCATCGAGCTGCCCGCCCTCCTGCTGGTCGATGGCGAGAAGGTGACCTCCGCCGCTGCCGAGCTGGCCAAGGTGACGGTCACGGCCGAGGTCCTCGAGGACCTGCGCGGCCCGAAGATCGTCATCCAGAAGTACAAGAACAAGACCGGTTACAAGAAGCGCCAGGGCCACCGCCAGGAGCTGACCAAGGTCAAGATCACCGGCATCAACGCCTGAACCTTCGGGTTCGCCCAGACTCTAGATTTCCTCAGGGAGGCACAGCTCATGGCACACAAGAAGGGCGCAAGCTCCACCCGCAACGGCCGCGACTCGAACGCCCAGCGCCTCGGCGTCAAGCGCTTCGGCGGCCAGTCCGTCAACGCCGGCGAGATCATCGTCCGCCAGCGCGGCACGCACTTCCACCCCGGCAACGGCGTGGGTCGCGGCAAGGATGACACCCTCTTCGCTCTGACCGCGGGCGCGGTCCAGTTCGGCACCCGTGGCGGGCGCCGGATCGTGGACATCGTCGTCGCTGCGTAGCAGAGGACAGGCAGCAGCGGCTGCGCCCTTGGGCGCGGTCCGTTGACACAGGGTGGAGTGGGCCAGTGGTCCGCTCCACCCTTTTGCTGTGTCCCCACTCCGTTCCGGAGGGGCAGGCACGGCCCAGCACTAGAATCGGGTGACAGGCCCGAAGAGCTAAGGAGAATGACGTGGCGAGCTTCGTGGACCGCGTAGTCCTGCACGTCTCGGGCGGGAACGGCGGCCACGGCTGCATCTCGGTCAAGCGCGAGAAGTTCAAGCCGCTCGGCGGCCCCGACGGCGGCAACGGCGGCAACGGCGGCGACGTCGTCCTGCGCGTGTCGCACCAGACCACGACGCTGCTCGACTACCACCATTCCCCGCACCGGCACGCCCAGAACGGCGGCCCCGGCATGGGCGACTGGCGCGCCGGGCACACCGGCGACACGCTCGTGCTGCCCGTGCCGGACGGCACCGTGGTCAAGTCCCGCGACGGGAAGGTCCTGGCGGACCTGGTCGGCGAGGGCGCCGAGTACGTGGCCGCGGCCGGCGGCCAGGGCGGCCTCGGCAACGCCGCGCTCGCCTCGGCCAAGCGCAAGGCCCCCGGCTTCGCCCTCCTCGGGATCCCCGGGGACGAGCGGGACATCGTCCTCGAGCTCAAGTCGATCGCGGACATCGCCCTCGTCGGCTACCCCTCGGCAGGCAAGTCGAGCCTCATCGCCGCCATGTCCGCCGCCCGCCCGAAGGTCGCCGACTACCCCTTCACGACCCTCGTGCCCAACCTCGGCGTGGTCCAGGCCGGCGACGTGCGCTTCACCATCGCCGACGTCCCGGGCCTCATCGAGGGCGCGAGCGAGGGCCGCGGCCTCGGCCACGACTTCCTTCGCCACGTCGAACGGTGCGCGGCGATCGTCCACGTCCTCGACTGCGGCACCCTCGAGGCCGACCGCAACCCCATCGACGACCTCGACGTGATCGAGCGCGAGCTCGAGAAGTACGCCGTGGACATGAGCTACGCGGGCGCCGACGGGCAGGCGCAGCCGCTCAACGCCCGTCCCAAGCTCGTGGCCCTGAACAAGACGGACCTGCCCGACGGGAAGGACATGGCCGAGATGGTCCGGCCGGAGCTCGAGCGCCGCGGATACCGCGTCTTCGAGGTCTCCGCGACGAGCCACGCGGGCCTCAAGCCCCTCGGCTTCGCGATGGCCGAGATCGTCCAGGCCGCCCGGGACGCCGTCCAGGCCGCCCCGCCGAAGGTGGCACCCGCCGTCCTCCGTCCCCGCGCCGTGAACGAGGCCGGATTCACGATCCGGCGCGAGGAGCGCAACCTCGAGCCGCTGTTCCGCGTCCTGGGGGAGAAGCCGGAGAAGTGGGTCAAGCAGACCGACTTCACCAACGAGGAGGCCATCGGGTACCTCGCGGACCGCCTCAACCGCCTCGGGGTGGAGGACCAGCTCTTCAAGGTCGGCGCGAAGCCGGGGGACACCGTGGTCATCGGCGAGGACAACGCGGTGGTCTTCGACTGGGAGCCGACCATGATGACCGGGGCCGAGGTGCTCACCGGGCCCCGGGGCACGGACCTGCGCCTCGCAGACTGGGAACGCCCCACCCGCGCCCAGAAGCGCGAGGACTACGAGGACCGCAAGGCCGCGAGGGCCGCGGCACGCGAGGAGCTCGAGGCCGAGCGCCGCGCCGGCATCTGGACCGAGTCGTCGCGGCGCCGGACGCCGGAGAAGGACACCGTGGCCGCCGAGGAGGCCGCCGAGGGAGAGTGGGTCGATGACGACGACGACCTCTGAGGCCACCGCGCGCGGGCGCGAATGGCTGCCCGAGGCCCGCAGGATCGTGGTCAAGGTCGGCTCCTCGTCCCTGACGACGATCCGGGGCGGCATCTCGGAGAAGGCCCTCAAAGCGCTCGTCGACACCCTCGCCGAGCGTGCCAACGCCGGCACCGAGATCGTCCTCGTCTCCTCGGGTGCCATCGCCGCCGGCCTGGCCCCGCTCGGGCTGGCGCGCCGGCCCAAGGACCTCGCCACCCAGCAGGCTGCGGCGAGCGTGGGGCAGGGGCTGCTCATGGCGCGCTACACGCAGGCGTTCACGGCGCACGGCGTGACCGTCAGCCAAGTGCTCCTCACCGCCGACGACCTCGTGCGCCGGACCCAGTACAAGAACGCGCACCGCGCCCTCGAGAAGCTCCTGCACCTCGGCGTGGTCCCGGTGGTGAACGAGAACGACACCGTGGCCACCCATGAGATCCGCTTCGGCGACAATGACAGGCTCGCCGCGCTCGTGGCCCACCTCGTGCACGCCGACGCGCTCGTGCTCCTCTCCGATGTGGACTCCGTCTACACGGGGCCGCCGGCCGAGGGGGGCGTGCGGATCGACCACGTCCGCGACGCCGCCGACCTCGACGGGGTGAGGATCGGCAGCGCCGGCAAGGCCGGCGTGGGCACCGGCGGCATGGCCACCAAGGTCGAGGCCGCGAGCATCGCCGCCAGCTCCGGCATTCCCGCCCTCGTGACCTCCACCGCCGCCGCTGCGCGCGCCCTCGCCGGGGAGGACGTGGGCACCTGGTTCAGCGTGAGCGGACGGCGCAAGCCCGTGCGCCTGCTCTGGCTCGAGCACCTCGCGGCGGTCCGGGGGACCCTCACGCTCGACGACGGCGCCGTCCGGGCCGTCGGGCAGCGTCACCGCTCGCTGCTGCCCGCCGGCATCACGGCCGTCTCGGGGGAGTTCGAGGCAGGCGACCCGGTGGAGATCGCCGACCAGTCCGGCCACGTGCTCGCCCGCGGGCTCGTCAACTTCTCCGCGGACGAGCTCCCGGCCATGCTGGGCCGCTCGACCAGGGACCTCGGGCGCGAGCTCGGGCCCGAGTACGAGCGCGTCGTCGTCCACGTCGACGACCTCGTGCTCGTGTGACGCCGGGCCGGGCCCGCCCGCGCCCGCCTCGGTAGACTTGTTGCATGACCGACACCGCGCGCACGGCCACGCCTGCCTCCGTCCAGCCCGAGACCACTGCTGCCACCGCACCGGCCACGCCGGCGCCCGGGCAGGCCGTGCTCGTTCCGGCGGACGTCGAGGCGGCGGTCCACGCGATCGGCGACCGCGCCCGCACCGCCTCGCGCGTGCTGGCCCGCGCCAACCGCGCCTGGAAGGACCGCGCGCTCCGGGCGATCGGCGCCGCGCTGAAGGAGAACGAGGCCGCGATCCTCGCCGCCAACAGCGAGGACCTCGAGGCGGGACGCGCCAACGGCACGTCCAAGGCCCTGCTCGACCGGCTCGCCCTGAGCCCCGCCCGCATCGACGGACTCGTCGATGCCCTCGAGACCCTGGCGGGGCTGCCCGACCCCGTGGGCACCGTGGTCCGGGGCCAGACGCTGCCCAATGGGGTGCGGGTGCGCCAGGTCAACGTGCCGATGGGCGTGGTCGCCGCCATCTACGAGGCGCGCCCCAACGTGACCGTGGACATCGCCGGGCTGGCCCTCAAGAGCGGCAATGCCGTCATCCTGCGCGGCGGCAGCGCCGCGGGCCACACCAACGCGGCCCTGCTGGGGATCATCCGCGACGCCCTCGCCTCCGTGGGCCTCCCCGACGACGCCGTCCAGAGCGTGGACGCCTACGGGCGCGAGGGCGGCAACGCCCTCATGAGGGCCCGGGGCCGGGTGGACGTGCTGATCCCGCGCGGCGGCCGCGACCTGATCCAGAATGTGGTGCTCAACTCGACCGTGCCCGTCATCGAGACCGGCGAGGGCAACGTGCACGTTTTCGTCGACGCGAGCGCCGACGAGCGCATGGCGGTCGAGATCCTCGTCAACGCCAAGACGCAGCGCCCGAGTGTCTGCAACACGGTCGAGACCGTCCTGGTCCACAAGGACTCCACGGTGCTGCCCGCTGTCGCGCGGGCCCTCGCCGAGCGCGGTGTGCGCCTGCACGTCGACGGGCGCACCCTCGCGGCGCTGCCGGCCGACGTGGCCGCGGACGAGGCGACCGACCGGGACTGGGCCACCGAGTACATGGACCTCGAGCTCGCGGTCGCCACGGTGGACGGACTCGACGAGGCGATCGCGCACATCCGCCGCTGGAGCACCGGCCACACCGAGGCCATCATCACCAACGACCTCGCGAACGCCGAGCGCTTCATCGCCGAGGTCGACTCGGCCGCGGTCATGGTCAACGCCTCGACCCGGTTCACCGACGGCGGCGAGCTCGGACTCGGCGCAGAGGTGGGGATCTCCACGCAGAAGCTGCACGCCCGCGGCCCCATGGGCCTGTCGGAGCTGACGACCACCAAGTGGATCGTGCAGGGCGAGGGGCAGGTCCGCGCCTGATCCGCCGGGGTAGGATGATAGCCAGTCCAGATGCTTCATCTGAGAGACACGACCTGAAGGGGAGACCATGCTGGCAACGCTGATCAGCACCGCAGTCAACGTCACAGCGGAGGCCGCCGGCCACGAGGAGCCCGCGCCGCTCATCGCACCGCCGCTCGTCATCGGTGTGACGATGTTCGTGATCTTCGCAGTGCTGATGTTCGTGACGGTCTCCTACACCAACCTCGGCCGCCGCCACGAGGCCGTCGACGAGCACGCGGATCCGCACCGCCAGCACCCGAACAAGCACGACCGCGGCCAGGGCCACTGAACCCTTTCGCCTTGGCCCCAGCAGAGCAGCCCCGGAGCGCACGCCGTCACCGACTCGGTGTCATGGGCGGCACCTTCGATCCGATCCACCACGGCCACCTTGTCGCGGCCAGCGAGGTCGCGTCGAAGTTCGATCTCGACGAGGTCGTGTTCGTGCCGACGGGGGAGCCGTGGCAGAAGTCCAAGAGCACGGTCAGCGCCGCCGAGCACCGCTACCTCATGACGGTGATCGCGACAGCGTCGAATCCGCGCTTCACGGTGAGCCGCGTGGACATCGACCGGCCCGGCCCGACGTACACGAAGGACACGCTGCGCGACCTGCGGCGGCTGCGGCCCGAGGCCGACCTCTACTTCATCACCGGCGCCGACGCCATGGCGCAGATCGTGGGGTGGAAGGACGTCGACGAGCTGTGGGAGCTCGCCCACTTCGTGGGCGTGACCCGGCCCGGCCATGAGCTGCACGACCTCGGCCGGGCGGACGTCAGCCTCCTCGAGGTGCCCGCGATGGCGATCTCCTCGACGGACTGCCGCGCGCGCGTGGCCGTGGCCGAGCCGGTCTGGTATCTGGTTCCCGACGGCGTGGTGCAGTACATCGCCAAGTACGGCCTCTACCGTGGGAAGGGCCGCCCGTCCGACGACGGCGACGGCCACGCGCAGGACGAGAACGGAGAGGCAGGGAGCACAGCAGCTGCTGTGCGATGAGCAGGCATGAGCAACGAGGATAGGCCGATCACGAGCCGGCGCGAGCGTCGCCTGGCCCAGCAGGCTGCACTCGCCTCGGCCCCGCAGCAGCAGCTGACGCCGGACCAGGCCGAGGCGGAGGCCCGTGGCCGGGCCGAGGCGGCGGCCGCGGCCGCCCGTGCCCGGTCCGAAGCCCTCGCGGCTGCCCACGGCGCGGCTGCGGCGTCAGCGCGCGGCGGCCACGCGCCGTCGTCCGCCGCCGTGCCGCCCGCACCCGCCCGCGCCCCCCGCGCCCGCACCGCGGGAAGCGAGCCGGCGCCCTCCGAGCGCAGCTCCCAGGCGCGCGCCCGGGACCGCGCTGCCCAGCGCGTGCTGCGGGAGCTGGCCGAGAAGGAGCAGGCCGCCCAGAACGCCCGGCAGTCCTTCCCGACCCGCCGCTCCATCCGCGAACGCGAGACGGGCAAGATCCCGCCGATCACGGGTGTTCCCGGAGCGCCCGCCCAGCAGCCGCCGGCCGAGGCTTCCGGAGGGCCGGCTCCCTCGGCCCAGCCGCTGCCGGTCGTCCCCCAGCCGCAGGGCCCACCTGAGGGCGGCAGTGCGCCGGTGCCCGGCGTCGACCCGGCGCCGCCGACGGCCATGCAGGGGATCGTGCCGCAGGGCCTGACGGTCACCCCCGCACTGGGCCCCGAGACCGGCTCCTTCCGCCGGCTCAGCCACGAGCAGATCGCCGCCGCCCGCGAACTGCTCAAGGAGCAGGCCAAGAACCAGGCGGCTATGCTCGAGGCCCAGCGCGGCGGAGCCGGGACTGAAGTCGACCCGGCGCTCCTCGCCGAGCAGGTGGCCATGGCCGAGCGCGCCGCCGTGCTGAACCGCCGCGCCCAGGCCAAGCAGCGCCTCGCCGAGGAATCGCGGAAGGAAGCGGCGGCTCCGCCGCGGAAGGCGCCCGCCCCCGCGGCCACCGACAACCTCGCGATGGTGACCCCGCTCGAGTTCGTGCGGGTGCCGGGGGTCCCGCACCCGGTCATGAAGCCCCCCACGACCACCCACGTGCCCGTGGTCACCGGGAAGAATGCGCGCCAGCCGCGGTCCGCGGGCGCCGGACCTGCCGGCTCGCGGCCCGTGGACGTCCGCCGCGCCCAGCCCCGCGGGGACATGCCGGAAGGCGCCCCAGTCTCTGCCCGCAGCGCCCACGGTCTCGACCCGCTCGATTCCGCGCACGCGGGCATGGGCCGGGCCCAGCGCGAGCGCATCGTGCTCCTGGCCATCGGCGCGGTCGGCATCCTCGCCCTCATCGTCGCCATCATCATGATCGTGCTGGGCGGCAAGTAGCCCGCCCAGCAGCAGCAAGCTTCCAAGGAGAAGAGTGAGCGCAACAGAGACGGCCGTCGAGCTGGCCCGCACGGCCGCGAAGGCCGCAGCAGACAAGCTGGCCGAGAACATCGTCGCCGTAGACGTGAGCGAACGGCTCGCGATCACCGACGTCTTCGTCATCGCCTCGGCGGACACCGAGCGGCAGGTCAACGCCGTGGTGGACAACATCGAGGACGAGCTGATCGTCCAGCTGGACCGGCGCCCCGTGCGCCGCGAGGGCCGCTCCGAGGGCCGCTGGGTCCTGCTCGACTTCGGCGACGTCGTGGTCCACGTCATGCACCGCGAGGACCGCGCCTTCTACGCGCTCGAGCGCCTCTGGAAGGACTGCCCTCTGGTGGACCTCGGCCTCGACGACGCGGGGGCCTCCGCCTCCGCCGCGGGCTGAGGGCGGTGCACCCCGACGCCGCGCGCGGGGCGCTGCGGCGCATCGTGTTCTGGCGCCATGGGCGCACCGACTGGAACGCCGCCGGCCGGTTCCAGGGGCAGACCGACATCCCGCTGAACGAGGAGGGCCACCGCCAGGCCCACCAGGCCGCGCGCCGGCTCGCCTCGCTCTCCCCGTCCGCCATCGTCTCCTCGGACCTGGACCGCACGCGGGCGACCGCCGAGGCCCTCGCCGCGGTGACCGGCCTGCCGGTGGCCGTGGACAGCGGGCTGCGCGAGACCAACGCCGGCGCCTGGCAGGGGCACACATTCGATGCGATCCGGGGCATGGACCCCGAGGCGCTCCGCCGCTGGGAGGACGGCGACGTCAACACGGCCGCGGGCGGCGCCGAGACGCGCCTCGACGTCGCCGCCCGCGTCCACCGCGCCGTGGACCGCGCCCTCGCCGCGGTGCCCGCCGACGGAACCCTCGTGGTCGTGAGCCACGGCGGTGCCATCCGCGTGGGCCTCGCCCACCTGCTGGGCCTGCCGCACGACCTCTGGGGCGCGCTGGCGGGGCTCTCGAACTGCTCGTGGTCCATCCTCGAGGAGCGCCGGCCGCACCGCGACGGGGGTTCCCGGTGGCGGCTGGGCGAGCACAACGCGGGGACCCTGCCCGTGCCCGTCACCGTCGAAGAGGGCTGACGCACGACGTCGCGCGGCGACCGCCGCTGATTTGTGCGGACGGGCCGCGAGGCTCTAAGATAATCGAGTTGCTCCGGACGGGGTGAAGGGCTCTGAAGGCCCGTCACGACACGTCCGGAACCGACTTCCGGGGCTGTGGCGCAGCTGGTAGCGCACCTGCATGGCATGCAGGGGGTCAGGGGTTCGAGTCCCCTCAGCTCCACGGGGGTATGGCGCAGTTGGTAGCGCGTCTGCATGGCATGCAGAAGGTCAGGGGTTCGAATCCCCTTACCTCCACGGAGTTGCTCGTATCAAAAGTGCATCCGAGCTGTGAGGCCGCCCGATGGGCGGCCTCACGCGTTTCCGGAGGAGGGCAACCGCCCCGCGGCCTAGCTCTGCCCCTCGGCTCCGGCAGCGAGGTTGGCCTTGATGGTTTCCATGACGGTCGTGTCCGCAAGGGTCGTGACGTCGCCGATCGGGCGCTGCTCTGCGACGTCGCGCAGGAGCCGGCGCATGATCTTTCCCGACCGCGTCTTGGGCAGCTCAGGGACGATCATGATCTGCCTCGGCCTCGCGATCTTGCCGATCTCGTGTTCGACGTGCTCGCGCAGTTCCTGCACGACGTCGGGCCCGCCGTCTCCCGCGTCTGCGCGGAGAATGACAAACGCCACAATCCCCTGGCCGCCCACCTCATCCGAGGCCCCCACGACCGCGGCCTCGGCTACCTTGGGATGCGCCACGAGGGCCGACTCGATCTCTGTTGTCGAGAGGCGGTGCCCGGAGACATTCATGACGTCGTCCACGCGTCCGAGCAACCAGATGTCGCCGTCCTCGTCGCGCTTGGCCCCGTCGCCGGCGAAGTACAGCCCAGGGAACCGCGACCAGTAGGTCTCGACGTACCGCTTGTCATCTCCCCAGATCGTCCGCAGCATGGCTGGCCACGGCTCGGTCAGCACAAGATAGCCTCCGGACCCCTTCGGGACGGGGCGGCCCTCGTCATCCACGACATCGGCGAAGACCCCGGGCAGTGCTCGCATGGCGGCGCCCGGCTTCGCCGGCGTGACACCCGGCAGGGGGCTGATCATCTGCATGCCGGTTTCGGTCTGCCACCAGGTGTCGACCACCGGCACTCGACTGTGGCCGATGTTCTCGCGATACCAGACGTATGCCTCGGGGTTGATCGGCTCCCCGACGGTACCGAGCACCCTGAGTGAGCCCAAGTCGAAGCGTCCGGGGATGTCCTCGCCCCACTTCATGAAGGTGCGGATGGCCGTGGGCGCGCAGTAGAGGATCGAGACCTTGTATTTGTCGATGATCTCCCACCACCGGCCCCGGTGCGGGGCGTCGGGGGTCCCCTCGTAGAGCACGGACGTCGCAGCGTTGCTGAGCGGCCCATAGACGATGTAGCTGTGCCCCGTCACCCAGCCGATGTCCGCGGCCGTCCAGAAGACGTCGGTGTCGGCCTTGAGATCGAAGACGCCCCAGTGGGTATAGGAACAGCCGACCAGGTAGCCGCCAGAGGTGTGGAGGATGCCCTTGGGCTTCCCGGTCGTGCCAGAGGTGTACATGACATAGAGCGGATGCTCCGCGTCGAAGGCCTCCGGATCGTGGTGGATGTCGGCCCGTTCGACCGTCTCATGCCACCAGTGGTCGCGCCCCTCGGTCCACCCCACGTCCTGGCCCGTGCGCCGCACCACGAGCACACTGTGGACGTCCGGGCAGTCCACGAGCGCCTCATCGACCGCAGGCTTGAGGGCCGTGGCGTTGCCCCTGCGGTACCCGCCGTCGGCCGTGATGACGACGTGCGCGTCACAGTCCAGGATGCGGGCCTGCAGTGCTTCGGAAGAGAATCCGCCGAAGACGACCGTATGCGGAGCCCCGAGCCTCGCACACGCGAGCATGGCCACGACGGTTTCCGGGATCATCGGCATGTAGATGGCCACCCGGTCACCGGCCCTGACCCCGAGGCCCGCCAAGGTGTTGGCCGCCTGGCACACCGCTTCGGTGAGCTCTGCGTAGGTGATGGTGCGGCTGTCGCCCGGCTCGCCCTCGAAGTAGAAGGCCACACGCTCCCCGAGGCCCGCCTCCAGGTGCCGGTCGAGGCAGTTGTACGCCACGTTCAGGCGCCCTCCGACGAACCATTTGGCAAACGGGGGATTCGACCAGTCGAGAACTGTCTCCCATTTCTTCGACCACGTAAGCCGCTCGGCCTGCTTGGCCCAGAACGCGAGCGGATCGCGCTCGGCCTCGGCATAGGCGTCTTGGTGCAGGTTCGCGGCTGAGGCGAACTCTGGCGACGGAGGGAAGACGCGCTCCTCGGTTGTCAGGTTCTCCAAGGGAGAGGGACGTGGCCCCTCTGGGGCGGTGGCCATCCTGCTGCCTACCGTGCTGCCCAGACGGGAAGCAATGATCGCTTCCACGTCGCGTTGACGACGGTCGCGAACGAACCGTACCAAGCCAGGATCGCGGTGATGATGCCGAGCCAGCCCCCGATGCGGTCGAAAATGGTGGAAGCCGAGAAGGCGCCGATGGTGAGGGCAAGGAACGTCAGGGTCAGCATGACGAAGACTGCGAGGACCACGCCATTGGTCCTGATCGCGGCGACTGTCATATAGGCGGTGAAAATCGTCCAGCCGAGGAGGTAGGCGCCGACGCCAGCGGACCCGGCCTTGCTGGCGACGTCCGGGTTTATCTCGAGCCACCAGAAGGACGCCCAGAAGAATCCAAAGGAGCAGAACGCGGTCGCGCCGAACGTGTTCCCCTTGGCGAATTCCCAGAGCCCGGCCGCGACCTGCGCGAGTCCGCCGTAGAAGAGGGCCAGACCGAGCACAGCCGAGCCCGCCGTCGGGACGACGTTCGCGTTGGCAAGGCTGAGGACGAAGGTTGTCATGGCAAAGGCACCTAGGCCAAGCGCAGCCGGATCGGCGAATGCTGGTCCTACAGTGACTGGGGTCGTTGCCGCGCTGTGAGCTGATGTTGCGGTCATCTCTTGCACTCCGATCAAGTGTTGCTGCTGCGCTGCCACAGCTGCCGGGGCGCGAGCGGGCGAAGCGCCGTGAGCGCGGACCCTTGGCAGGGGTACCAGCGGTCCCTACACGCGCAGGGTACGACCGGATCACCTGTGGCGATAGGGCCCCGAGACTCATCTGGAAGCCTCCGCGTGGCGGCGTGGTTCCCTCGGGCGTGATCCGGTGGCTATGCTGCCCACGAGGCGGTCCTCGTCGCTGTGTTTCCACGAAGCCTTCATCCGGCGTTCACCGGCCTCTCGGCTGCCGGTACACGTCGGGAGGCGACGATGGTCCCGTGCAGATCACCGAGTACATCGACCTCGTCGAGGACCTCGCCTCCGCCGTGCTCAACGGCGAGGGCACTGCGGCCGCGAGCCTGGCCCAGACCGTCAAGTCTGCCGGCCGGGAGGTCCGCAGCCAGGCGCTGCAGACGGACTGAGGTCCCTAGCCGCGCTCCCCGTGGCGGCGCATAGTGGTCTCGACCGAGACCCACGCGCCACCGGAGCGACGCCATGCAAGAAACCCAGCGCCCCATCGGCTTCCTCCTGCGGACGCTGGACCGGCTGCTCGAGGAGCGCTTCGACGAGGCGCTCGAGCGGCATCGGCTCAGCCGGCGCCAGTGGCAGCTCCTGAATGTCCTGGCCGACACCCAGGCCACGGTCGCCCAGCTCGACGAGGCCGTCGCGCCCCTGCTCGATGACGGGGCGGAGGAGACGAGCGAGCGGCACCTCGAGCCCCTGCTCGGCGGCGGCCTCGTCGCGGAGAAGGGCGGGGTCTACCGGCTCACGGACCTGGGCCGGATGGAGCTGCACGGCGCGCGGGACACGGTCCACGGGCTGCGCGCGCAGACGGTCCGTGGCCTCGAGGACGGCGAGTACGAGCGCACGCTCCGGGCCCTCCAGGCCATGATCGACAACCTCTCAGGCTGAGGCGCGCCCTCGGGGCCGGACCGCCCCCGACGACTAGGTCCCCGGGCGCTGGCTCACCACGGCCGGCGGGTGAGGCCGAGGCCGGGCTTGCGCTGGTGCACCGAGAGGTAGCGCAGGCCCTCGGCGCCGGCGGTGAACTGGCGGCGCGAGCGCTTGGGCAGCCACACGAGAGCCCCGGGCGCGAGGGCCACCTCGCCGTCCTCGGTGGCGAGGGTGCCGTCCCCGGCGATGACGTGGAGCAGCACATCGAGGTCCGGCCCGACATGCTCGCCGATGGTGCCGTGGGGCGGAAGGGCGATCACGTTCGAGTCGAGGTCGCGGTTGCCCATGGTGAGCCGGAAGACGGCCCCCGAGGCGTCGGCGTCGTGCTCCTGTGCCAGCGCGCGGGTGTCGGTGAGCACCCGCGGCAGGGGAGTGGAGGCGGTCCGCGTCACCCCGATGCGCCACACGGGGCCCCGCTCGAGGTACACCCAGGAGGAGGCGCCGTACTGGTCGTCGTCGAACTCCGCCCGCAGCGGCCCGGGTTCGACGTTCGTCACGAGCACGAACGACTCGCCCACCGCGAGGTTCGCGAACGCCGCGAACACCGCCCGCTTGCGCTGGGGCTTGGGGATCGGCCTGACGTCGAGGTCCATGAACGGCAGGATAGTCCCATGGCTGACCACGGCGAGCGCCTCACGATCCCCACACCCGTCTCCGACGTCTCCGGCGTCTACTCACGCCCGGACGGTGCGGACGCCACCGTCGTCATCGCGCACGGCGCCGGGGCCGGCATGGACCACCCGTTCATGGTCGCCTACGCCGAGGCGCTCAACGCGCTCGGTCTGGCGACCCTACGGTTCAACTTCGCCTACCTGGAGGCGGGCAGGAAGCTTCCCGACCGGGCGCCGAAGGCGGTCCCCGTGTGGGCGGCCGTGCTCGAGGAGGCGCGGCGCCGCTCCGCCGGGGAACCGGTGTGGGCGGCGGGGAAGTCCTTCGGCGGCCGCATGGCGTCCCTGGCCGTGGCCGAGGGCGCCATGGAGCCCGCCGGGCTCGTGTTCCTCGGCTACCCCCTGCACCCGGCCGGAAAGCCCGAGAAGCTGCGCGACGAGCACCTGTACGGGATCACGCTGCCGATGCTGTTCCTCTCCGGCACCCGCGACACCCTCGCCGGCGCAGACCTGCTCGAGGGCGTCGTGGCCAAGCTCCCCACGGCCACCCTCACCTGGCAGGAGGGCGGCGACCACTCCTTCGCCATCAAGGGCGCCAGGCGGAGCCCTGCGGAGGTCGTGGCCCCGTTGGCGCGGCAGACGGCCGACTTCGTGCGCAGCGCCGCGCTCTAGCCCCACCTCATGCAGGGGGCGGGGCCGGCACGGGAGGCTCCTCCCCGCCGTCGTGCGTCCCCGGGTCGTCCCGGTCGGCGCGGAGGGCCCGCACGGCCGCGCTCACCGTCGGGTAGAAATGGTCGACGCCGAACCTCGCCCGGGTGCCGAACCGCACGAGCCTGTCCTTCATGGGGCCCTTCAGCTCGGCGAACACGAGCTGGATGCCGCGCTGCGCGAGCCACTCGTCGAGCTCGATGAGCTCCTCGAGCGCCGTGGTGTCGATCCCGGTGATCGGCTCGGCGGCGAGGACCAGATGGGTGACGGGCCTGCCGGCGGACTCGACGAGCGAGCGGAGGAAGTCCGTGAGGACCGAGCCGTTGGCGAAGAAGAGGGGCGCATCGAACCGCGCGAGGATGAGGCCCGGGATGCGGGTGCCCTCGGGGTGGCGGGAGAGGTCGTGGTAGCCGGGCACCTCCTCGAGGTGGCCGAGCTCGGCGCGGTACGGCGTGAACGCCCGCCGGACGAACTCGAGCAGGGCCAGCCCGATCGCCACGAGGATGCCGGGGAGCACACCGAGCGTCGTGACGCCCACGAACGTGGCCGCCATGACTGCCGCCTCCGCCCGGCTCATCCGCACGAGCCGGACCATCTCGGGCACGTCCACGAGGCCGGCCACGGCCACGATCACCACGGCCGCGAGCGTCGCGGTCGGCAGGTACGCAGTGGCGCCCGGCGCGAGGAGCATGAAGGCGAGCACGAGGACTGCGGCCACGACCCCGGCGAGCTGGCTGCGCGCCCCCGCCGCCAGCGCCACCGGGGTCCGCGACCCGCTGGCCGAGACCGGGAGGCCGCCGAGGAGCCCGGTCGCGGCGTTCGCCAGCCCGATCGCGCCGAGCTCCCGGTTGCCCGAGACATCGCCGCCGTGCCGTGATGCGAGGCTCTTCGAGAGCACGCCCGAGTCCGCGAAGGTCATGAGGGCGATTCCGGCCGCCGGCACCACGAGCGCCAGCGCGTCGCCCCACCCGAGGCCGCCCAGCGGCGCGGGCGGCAGCCCGGAGGGGAGGGCGCCGGCCACCGCGGTCCGGGCGCCCAGCCCGAGGACCCAGGTGGCCAGCGCCGACCCGACGACGGCCGCGAGCATGCCCACGAGCCGCCACCCGAGCAGCCCGGCCGCAGCCATGACCGCCAGCGAGCCCGCGCCCACCGCGAGCGAGACCGGGTTGGCCGCACGGAGTGCCGATGCCAGCGCCGCGAGCTCCTCCCACGGCGTGGCCCCCGCGGCATGGAGTCCCAGCAGCGTGGCCAGCTGGGACGCGAAGACCACGAGCGCGAGCCCGCTGAGGTATCCGAGCCGGATCGGCCGCGACAGCAGCTGCGTCACGACCCCGAGCCGCAGGATCGAGCCGATCACCATGATGGCGCCCATGAGCAGGGCGAGGAGGCCCGCGAGCGCGACGGCGCGCTCGGCGCTGCCCGCCGCGAGCGGCAGGACGGAGGCCGCGATGAGGGGCGCGAGCGCTGAGTCGGGCCCCAGCACGAGGACCCTGCTCGGCCCGACGAGGGCGTAGACGGCCATCGGGACCACGGTCGCATAGAGGCCCGTGACCGGCGGGAGCCCCGCGGCCTGCGCGTACGCCATCCCGGCCGGAATGAGGAGCGCGAACAGCCCCGCCCCGGCCACGGCGTCGTCGCGCAGCCACCGCGGCTCATAGTGCCGCAGCCAGGGCGCGAGGGGGATCCAGCGCGGCACGCGGCCACCAGCCTCCGTGCCGCGTGTCTGCCTCCGGCCCACGCCCATGCTGGGATGATGCGGCGCAGCCCCTCCCCGCCGCCAGTGCCGGTGGCAGGATGGGAGGGTGAGCACAGCCATCGTCGTCGGCAGCGGACCCAACGGCCTCTCTGCGGCCGTGCACCTGGCGGCCCACGGCGTCCGGGTCCGGGTGCTCGAGGCCCAGGCGGAGATCGGTGGAGGATGCCGCTCGTCCGAGCCGACCCTGCCGGGGGTGGTCGCCGACGACTGCTCGGCATTCCACCCCCTCGCCGCCGCGTCGCCGTTCCTGACCGGGCTGGGGCTCGAGGAGCACGGCCTGCGCTGGCTGTGGCCCGAGGTCCAGCTCTCGCACCCCCTCGACGGCGGCCGGGAGGCTGTCCTGTGGCAGGACCTGGCCCGTACCACGGCGGGACTCGGTGCGGACGGCCCGGCGTGGGACGCGCTCGTGGGCCGCGCCGCCCGCGATTTCGGCACCATCGCCGGCGAGTTCCTCGGCCCGCTGCTCCATGTGCCCCGGCATCCCCTGGCCCTCGCCCGCTTCGGGGCCGACGCCGTCCTCCCGGCGACGGTCACGGCCCGCCGGTGGCGGGGCCAGGAGGCGAGGGCCCTGTTCGCCGGCATCGCCGCGCATGCGTTCGCGCCCCTCCACACGCCCCTGACCACCTCCGTGGGACTGGTCCTGGCCGCGTCCGCGCACGCGGTCGGGTGGCCGGTCGCCGCGGGCGGATCCGGGACCATCGCCGCCGCGCTCGCAGCCCGGCTCGCGGACCTCGGGGGGACCATCGAGACCGCCGCCCCCGTCACCTCGGCCCGCGAGTTCGACGGCGCGGACCTCGTCCTGCTCGACCTCGCCCCCGGTGCCGCGGCCAGGCTCCTCGCCCGGCGCCTCCCCGCCAGCACAGCAGCGGCCTACGCCCGCTACCGCCACGGCCCCGCCGCCTTCAAGGTCGACTTCGCGGTCGAGGGGGACATCCCCTGGCAGGCAGAGCACTCCCGCCGGGCCGGCACCGTGCACCTCGGCGGCACGCTCGAGGAGATCGCCGCGGCCGAGGCGGACGTGGCCCGAGGCTGGATGCCGGCACGGCCGTTCGTCCTCGTGGGCCAGCAGTACCTCGCCGACCCCTCACGGTCGCGGGAGGGCATCAACCCCATCTGGGCCTACGCCCACGTCCCGCACGGCTACCCGGGGGATGCGACCGAGGCGCTCACGGCCCAGATCGAGCGGTTCGCCCCCGGCTTCAGGGCCAGGATCCGGGCGACCGCCGTCCGGGGACCGGCGGCCCTCGAGGCGCACAACGCCAACTACGTGGGCGGCGACATCGGCACGGGTGCCACCTCCGGGCTCCAGCTCCTCGCACGCCCCCGCCTGGCCGTCAACCCCTACGCGACCGGGGTCCCGGGCGTGTACCTCTGCTCCGCGGCGACCCCGCCCGGACCGGGGAGCCACGGGATGTCCGGGTACCGGGCCGCGCAGGCCGCACTGGGGTGGCTGGCACGCCGCTAGGGTGGACGGGTGCACGACCCACGCAGGCCAGACTTCCCCTTCGACGAGCTCCGACGCCACCCCGATGTCGAGGCGCCGAACCTGTTGGCCTTCGACGCGACCGACAGGCTCCTCGGTGCCCGCGGCATCGACCAGGCGGCCGCGCGCGGACTGGCGGGGCGGGAGATCGCGGTGATAGGCGACGCCTACGGCGCGGTGACGCTCCAGCTCGCCGCCGCCGGACTCACCGGAGTCCGGGTCCACCAGGACCTCGTGACCGGCCGGGCGGCGCTCGCGGGCAACGCCGCGGCCCTCGGCCTCGCGGGCACCTACGAGGCCCACGAGCTGGACGCCGGCCTGCTCTCCGGTGTCCGGCTGGTCCTCGCGCAGCTCCCGCGCGGCCTCGCGGAGCTCGAGGAGCTCGCCGACGCGGTCGCCCGCTGGGCGGCCGGCGACGTCGTGCTCGTCGCGGGCGGGCGCGTCAAGCACATGACGCTGGCCATGAATGCCGTCCTCGGCTCCCGCTTCACGGAGGTCGGCGCCGGGCTCGCGGTGCAGAAGTCGCGGCTGCTGACCGCGGCCGGCCCGCGCCCCGTCCCGGAGCGGGCGCCGTTCCCGGTGTGCACGGCGCACGACGACGTGGGCCTGACCCTGTGTGCGTTCGGCGGCGCCTTCGCGGGTCCGCGGCTCGACATCGGCACGCGCTTCCTGCTCGGATTCCTCGACCGCATGCCCGGAGGCCCAGGGGGCTCCGCCGTCGACCTCGGATGCGGCACCGGCGCCCTCGCCGCCGCCTACGCGCTGCGCCACCCCGGCGCGCACGTCGTGGCCACGGACCGCTCGGCCGCGGCGGTCCGCTCGGCGCGCGCCACGATGGAGGCGAACGGCGTCGCCGGGCGGGTCGCCGTGGAGCACGACGATGCCGGCGGCTCGCTGCCCGCGGCCTCCGCCGACGTCGTGCTCCTCAACCCGCCGTTCCACCTCGGGGCGAGCGTCCACGCGGGAGCGGGCCTCAAGCTCATCCGCGCCGCCGGGCGGCTGCTGGCCCCCGGCGGCGAGCTGTGGTGCGTGGCGAACAGCCACCTCGGCTACCGGGCCGCGCTCCAGAGCGCGGTGGGCAGGACCGAGGTGGCAGGGCGCGACCGGAAGTTCACCGTGACGCGTTCGGTGCGCCGGGACCGCCCTCGGGATGTCCGCGCCACGGACGCGCGGGCCTAGGGCCCTTCTCGCGCTCCGCCGCCCGGCGTACCGTCGGAGGGACCATGACCGAACAGCAGCCCTACGAGCTCCTCCGGCGCTACGCAGACTTCGAGCTGCGGCGCTACCCCGCCCACACCGTGGCAGAGGTGGAGGTGGACGCGTCCTTCGACCGGGCGGGCAACGCCGCCTTCCGCCACCTCTTCAACTACATCAGCGGGAACAACACGGCCCGGCAGTCGCTGGCCATGACCGCGCCCGTGGTACAGGGGGCGGCGCCGGGGCGGCCCCCGTCCCAGAAGGTGGCGATGACGGCCCCCGTGCTCCAGAGCGGGCCGCTGGATGCCAGCCGTGCCGGCGGCGCCGCCGCGGGGGAGGGCGCCTACGCGGTGGCGTTCGTGCTCCCTGCCGGCATGACCGAGGAGTCGGCTCCGGTGCCCGCCGATCCGCGGGTGCGGATCCGCACTGTGCCGGGTTCGACGGCGGCCGTGCTGCGCTTCTCCGGCCGCGGCTCCGGCGAGGCATTCGCCAAGCGCAGCCGGGAGCTGCGGGACGCGATGGCCGCGGCCGGCCTCGAGCCCTCGGGGCCGCCCCGGTTCGCCCGCTTCGACCCGCCCTTCAAGCCCTTCTTCCTGCGCCGCAACGAGGTGGTGCAGGACGTGGCGCGGCCCTAGCCGCGGCGGCAGGAGTGCCGGACCTGCCCTACCCCGAGGCGACGGCGAAGAGCCCCGCGACGCCGAGCAGGTAGAGGACCAGCACGATGAACGAGTCGACGCCCATGCCCGCGATGCGGCGCTTGGGTCGGAAGATCAGGCTCATGACGTAGACGAGGGTCAGCAGTATCGCCAGCGCGGTGAGGTAGATGTCGGTGTTGTGCGCCTGGGGCAGCACCGGCTGGCCCGAGATGAGCACTGCGACGAGGAAGAGGACGGGCAGGAAGGCATTGCCGCCGAAGATGTCGCTGACCGCGAGCCGGTAGTCGCCCTGCTTGACGGAGGCCAGGCCCGTGGAGATCTCGGGCAGGGAGGTCGCCAGCGCCAGGATGGTGGCGCCGAAAAGGACTCCGGAGAGGCCGATGTGCCCGGCGATCGCGTCCCCGCTGCGTTCGAGCGCGACGCCGGCGCCGAGGGTGGCGATCGCTGCCACGGAGAAGATCAGCGCGGCGCGGCCTGTGCTGACCTTCTTGCTGCCGTCTCCGGAGTCCTTGCTGTGTCCCTGGGGCTTGGACTGGGAGCCGGGGGCATTGCCCTGCTCGTGCCAGGGCAGGCCCTTCTGGCTGCGCTGGACGGCGAGGAGGCCCACGATCCACACGGCGGCGATCAGGACGGCGGCAGGGGTCAGGCGGAAGGCGACGAGGCTCGGGGGCATCTGGCTGCCGGCCACGACGACGCCGAGTACCCCGACGACGGTGACCGCCTCGATCACGAGCGTCAGCGACGATGCGCGGTACATCAGCGGTTCCCCCTTTCGTGTGCCGATCGCGTCCAGGGCCACCAGGACCACGGTCTGGACCGCGATGCCTCCCAGGATGTTGCCCACGGCGACGCCCAGATTGCCTGAGAGGGCCGCACTCACGGTGATCGCGATCTCGGGCAGGTTGGTGGCGACCGCGAGCAGGATCAGGCCGCCCAGCGCCGAGCCCAGGTGCAGCCGCGCATCGAGGACGTCGGTCTGCTTCGAGAGCTGGATGCCCGCGACCCATATCACCGCGGCGGCGACAGCGAAGAGCAGCAGCAGTGCCCACAACGGCCAAGACGACATCCGCAATCCTCCGATCACTCCGCGGCCAGGAGCAGGGGCGCACCCGGCCGGCTGGTGCGCTCCTTCCCGCCGCTTGCGCCATGCAAACAATTGCGTTTGTGCAAATGCTGGGCCGAAGTGCGGTGCGGCACGCGGACGGTGGGAGAATTGCCTTCGCGGTAACGTACTCCGAAGTAGCGCGTCCGCGATTCTGCCGAGAGGACCCAGTGACGGAGCCCCGCCAGTCAGCCGCCCGACGTGGCACCAACCTGCCTCGCATGGGCGACTTCAACCTCACCGTCATCCTCGACGCCATCCGCCGGTCCGAGTCGGGACTCAGCCGCGTCGAGCTCGCACAGATCGTGGGCCTGTCGCCCCAGACCATCTCCAACATCTCGCGCCGCCTGCTGGACCAGAAGCTCATCGTCGAGGCCGGGAAGGAAGGCTCGGGGCCGGGCAAGCCGCGCACCATCCTCCGGCTCAATCCGCAGGGCATGTACGCGCTCGGGGTCCACCTCGATCCGAGCCTCGTCACGGTGGTGCTCCTCGACCTGGTCGGCCAGATCGTGGTGAAGGAGATGTTCGTGACCCCCCGCAGCCACGAGCCCGACGAGGTCGTCGCGGCCATCGCGGACTCCATCGAGGGGCTCCTGGACCGCTCCGGGATCCCCCGCGAACTCGTGGCCGGCGTCGGTGTGGCCGCCCCGGGACCCATCGACCTGGACCGTGGCGCCGTGGTCGGCCCGCCGCTGCTGCGCGGCTGGGTCGACGTCCCGCTGCGGGCGATGGTCGAGGAGGCCACGGGCCTGCCGACCACCATGGACAAGGACGTCACCGGTGCCGCCGTCGCGGAAACCTGGGCCGGGGCTCCCGGCGGGGCGGACAGCTTCGCCCTCTTCTACCTGGGCACCGGACTCGGCTGCGGCCTCGTCCTGGGCGGCGAGGTCTACCGGGGCAGCTCGGGCAACGTCGGCGAGATCGGGCACATCATCGTCGACCCGGACGGTCCGGAATGCTTCGACCGGTGCGGGATGCGCGGGACCATCGCCACCGTCCTCGAGCCCGTGCGGCTCGTCGGCGAGGCCATCCAGGCCGGCGTGCTCTCGCCGCTCGGCGAGGAGCCCACGGCCGGGGACTTCCAGGAGGCCTTCGCGCACCTGAGCCGCCTGGTCGGGGAGGGCGACGAGCGCGCCGTCGCGATCCTCGGCGCGGCCGCGCGGAAGCTGGCCTGGGCGGCCGCCGTGGTCGGCAACCTCCTCGACGTCGACCGGCTCGTCCTGGGAGGACCCTTCTGGGCGCCGGTGGCCGACTTCTGCCTGGCCGTGCTGCCCGACATGGTCAACGACCTCCTCGCCGCGCGCGGCATCCACCGGGTCGAGATCGCCGGGACCGTGCTGGGCGACGACGTCGGGGCCGTCGGAGCCGCGTGCCTCGTGCTCGAGCGCGCGCTCGCCCCGAGGGCAGAACGGCTCCTGCTCGGCGGGTAGCATGGGCACCAAGCCGCCGGCGCACGCGCCCGGGCGGTGCGAGCACAGGAGGGGGACGCCATGCTCCAGCACGTCGACACGGGATCGCCGGCACCGCCGCTGACCGCCGGCGAACTCGACGAGGCGGCGCGCGTCATCGCGGCAGTCTCCCGGCAGTTCGAATCGAAGGTCGTGGGCCAGGACCGGCTGCGGCAGACGCTGCTGATCGGCCTCCTCACCGGCGGCCACGTCCTGCTCGAGTCGGTCCCCGGGCTCGCCAAGACGACCGCGGCCTCCACGCTCGCGGACTCGATCCGCGGCTCCTTCCGGCGCATCCAGTGCACGCCGGATCTCCTGCCGAGCGACATCGTGGGCACGCAGGTCTACGACGCGCGCGATGCGAGCTTCACGACCCAGCTCGGCCCCGTGCACGCCAACATCGTGCTCCTCGACGAGATCAACCGCTCCAGCGCCAAGACGCAGAGCGCCATGCTCGAGGCGATGCAGGAACGCCAGACCAGCATCGGCGGGGAGGTCCACCGTCTGCCCGAGCCGTTCCTCGTGCTCGCGACCCAGAACCCGATCGAGCAGGAGGGCACCTACCAGCTGCCTGAGGCGCAGATGGACCGGTTCATGCTCAAGGACGTGCTCGACTACCCGACGCCCGAGGAGGAGGCCGAGGTCCTGCACCGGATCGACCGGGGGGTCTACGCCGATGACGCCTCCGCCGGACCGGCGGCCGACCTCGACCAGATCAGGGGGCTCCAGGCCGCGGCCCGCCGGGTCTACCTCGATCCGGCGATCGTGCGCTACATCGTCGGGCTGACCTACGTGACCCGGCACGCGGAGCAGTACATCGATCCGCGGCTGGCAGGCTACATCGAGTTCGGCGCGAGCCCCCGCGCGTCCATCGCGTTCGCCGCCGCAGCCAGGGCGGCGGCCCTCCTGTCGGGGCGCGACTACGTGGTCCCCGAGGACGTCAAGTCACTCGCGCACCGGGTGCTGCGCCACCGGGTCATCCTGGGCTTCGAGGCCGCCGCGGACCAGGTGCCCGTCGAGACGGTCGTGGACGCGCTGGTCGCGGCCGTGCAGACCCCCTAGGCGCACCGTGCAGACCAGCCTCGTGGCGCGGGTCGCCTCGAAGATGTTCATCTTCGCCCACCGCCGGGCGCGGACGATGCTCGACGGCGAGTACGGCGCGGTGTCCCGCGGCCGCAGCCTCGACTTCGACGACCTGCGCGCCTACACCCCCGGCGACGAGATCCGCGACATCGACTGGAAGGCCTCCGCCCGCCTCGGGTCCCCCCTCGTGCGGCGCTACGCGGCCGTCCGCAAGCAGACGGTCATCCTCGTGGCCGACACCGGGCGGGGCATGGCCGCGGTGTCCCGGAGCGGGGACCCCAAGCGCGAGATCATGCTCATGGCGCTCGGCGTCATGGGCTACCTGGCGCACCGCCACGGCGACCAGCTGGCCCTCGTCGCCGGGGACTCCGCGGCCACCGCCGCGCACCCGCCCCGCACGGGCCAGGCCCACCTCGAGCAGATCCTGCGCCGCCTCGAGTCCTCTGCCGGCGCCTCTGCTGCCCGCAGCGACCTCACCGCCCAGCTCGCCCACGTGGCCCGGACCGTCCGGCGCCGCGGCCTGCTCGTCATCGTCGCCGACGAGGCAGCGCTGGACGAGGAGGACGAGGCGCTCCTGACGCGTCTCGCCATCCAGCACGAGATCCTGTGGATCACGGTCCTGGACGCCGAGCTCGTCGGCGCCGCCGCGCCCCGGCGCAGCTACGACGTCGACGGCGGGGCACCGCTGCTGGGCCGGCTCGCCGCCGAGGAGGAGGTGGTGCGCGACTACGGGCGCCTCATGGCCGGGCGCACCGAGCGCCGCGAGCGGATCCTGAACCGTCTCGGCATCGTCGAAGGCCGTCTCGGCTCCGTCGACGAGGTCCTTCCGGGCCTCTTCCGGCTCCTGGAGAAGCATCGCCGTGCCCGCTGACACACCGTTCTACGGCCCCTTGGCCTACTCGGGATTCTGGCTCTTCCTGGGCCTGGCGCTCGCGGCCGCCGCCGTCGGCTGGGTCGGCTACGCCGTGGTCAGCACCCGGCCGCCCCGGGCCGTGGCAGAGGCGTCCATCCCGCGCTTCCACGCCTCGCCCGGCCTCCGCGGGGTGTACCTGGGCAGGATCGAGGAGATCGCCGCGCTGCTCGAGGCGGGGGAGATCGGCTCCCGCACCGCCGTCCAGGAGCTGTCGCAGATCGTGCGCGGGTTCGTGCAGGAGGCCACCGCCGTCAGGGCGTCCCGCATGACCCTCGAGGAACTGCGCCGGCAGCCGGTCCCGGCGGTGGCCACCGCCGTCGAGCGCTTCTACCCCGGCGAGTTCTCGGCCCCGGGAGAGCCGGATGCGGAGGCCGCTCTCGCCGCCGCCCGGACGGTGGTGGACGCATGGACCTGAACTACGCCTGGCTCCTCGTGCCGGGGGCGCTGGCCCTGGTCGGCGCCGCGGCGCTCGTGCTGTGGAGGAAGAAGGGCACGGACGACGCCGTGCTGGTCGCCCACGGCGATCGCCTCGCCTCCCTGCCGAGCTACCAGCGGCTGGTACGCCGGCAGCGGATCTGGCTCGCTGTCGTGGTCGGCGCTGCGCTCGTGCTCGCCGGCGCGCTCCTCGTCGCGGCCGCCCGGCCCATCCTCGCCTCGTCCCAGCGCCCCGAGCAGCGCAGCCGCGACATCATCCTGTGCCTGGACACCTCCGGGTCGATGAGCCGCGCCGACTCGGCGATCGTGGATGTCTTTGCCTCCATGGTGCGGGACTTCCAGGGCGAGCGGATCGGCATGACCATCTTCGACGGCAGCGGGGTGCAGGTCTTCCCCCTCACCGACGACTACTCCTACATCGAGGAGCAGCTGGGCCGGGCGCAGTCCGCCTTCGACCAGCGCGGCGGCGACCCGTCCTTCTTCGAGGGGACGTCCCAGGGGCGCGGCACGTCCCTGATCGGCGACGGGCTGGCCGCGTGCGTGACGAACTTCCCGCGGCTCGGCACGGAGCAGCGCTCGCGGTCCGTCATCCTCTCGACGGACAACTACCTCGCCGGCCGGCCGATCTTCACGCTGCAGCAGGCCGCCGACCTCGCGACATCGAACCAGGTCAAGGTCTACGCCCTCAACCCCGCCGACTTCGGCGGTGCCACCGCCACCGAAGAGGCCGTCGGCCTGCGCACGGCGGCGGAGTCGACCGGCGGGACCTACTTCCCGCTGCGGAGCACCACCGCGGCCCGCAGCATCATCGCCCAGATCCAGGCCAGCGAGGCGACCGCAACCAAGGCCGCGGCCCGCGGTCTCGTCGCGGACACGCCGGAGGTTCCCCTGGTGATCGCCCTGGCGGCGGCCCTGGTGCTCGCGCTGGGGCTGTGGAGGGTGCGGACATGACCGTGCTGCCCGTGATCCCCTGGTGGGCCGCGCTCGCGGCCAGCGCCCTCATGCTCGGCGGGGTGGGCTGGGCCGCGTGGCGCGCCGTGGCGGCGGGGCGGCCGCGCACGCCCTGGATCCTCCGGGGCCTGCTGGCGCTGTGCCTCGTCGCGGCCGTGTGGCGGCCCGGCATCCCCGGCGCCGAGGCGCAGGGCGCCTCGAGCGACGTGAACGTGTTCTTCGTCGTCGACCTCACCACGAGCTCGACCGCCGAGGACTATGGCGGCCGGCCCCGCCTCGACGGCATGCGCGCGGACATGGAGGCCATCGCCGAGCGGCTCGCCGGGGCCAAGTTCGCCGTCATCACGTTCGACACCAGGGGCAGCGTCAGGATGCCCCTCAGCGCGGACACCTCCGCGCTCGAGGCGACCGCCGAGACCCTGCGTCCCGCCTACTACGTGTACTCGCAGGGCTCGAGCATCACCGCCGGAGCGGACGCCCTGCGTCAGCGGCTCGAGGCGTCGGCCCACGACGCCCCCGAGCGCCAGCGCGTGGTCTTCTACCTCGGCGACGGCGAGCAGACGAGCGCGACCGCGCCGGCGCCGCTGGGGATCGACCGAGGGCTCGTCAGCGGGGGAGCGGTGCTCGGATACGGCACGGCCTCCGGCGGCCGCATGCGGGAGAACGCCCCGGACGCCAAGGGCGAGCAGCCCTACCTGCTCGACCCGTCCACCGGCGCCGACGCCGTGAGCCGGATCGACGAGGACGCCCTGCGCGGGCTCGCAGGCCAGCTCGGCGTCCCCTACGTGCACCGCGGACCAGGAGACGCCGTGGACGCCGCCCTCGTCCAGGCGCAGCCGGGAACCCTGCGGCCCACGGCAGAGTCCGGGCTGTTCGGCCGGTTCGAGCTGTACTGGGTCTTCGCCCTGGCCGCCTTCGGGCTCACCCTCGCGGAGCTCGTGCGTTCGGGCCGCGCCCTGCTGGAGATCCTGCCGGTCCGGAGGCCAGGATGACGGCGCTGCTGGGACGGCGGCCCACGGCCGGCCCCGGGCCCGCCGAGGAGAGCGCAGACGAGCGCACCGCGCGGCTGCGGCGCCGGTCGAGGCTGCTGCTGGGCGGGCTGCCCTTCGTCCTGGCCCTCCTGCTGGCAGCGGCGAAGCTGGTGGGCATGAGCGCCTTCGCCCAAGGGGCCATCGTGGCCTTCGACGGCAAGGATGCCGGCGGCGTCGCCTCGGCCGCGGCGGGCATGGGCTTCCTGGACCTCGTCGAGACGCACAAGTCCCACTTCGCTGCGGGCGACGCCGCGGTCCTGGCGGGGGACTGGCCGCGGGCACGCGCCGAGTTCGAGGAGGCACTGCGCCGGACCGGACCCGACGACGAGTGCACCGTGCGGGTCAACCTCGTGCTCACGATCGAGAAGCTCGGCGACGCGGCGCGGGAGGCGGGCGACGCCCCGAAGGCGGGGGCGCTCTACCGCGACGGGGAAGCGGTGGCCGAGGCTGCGCCGCAGGGGTGCTTCCAGCAGAACAGCCCCCAGAACCAGCAGCAGCAGGGCCAGAGGCTCAGCGAGGCCAAGGACCGGCTGCAGACCAAGCAGGGCAGCCCCGACCCCTCGGGACAGCAGGGCCAGCCAGGACAGCAGGACCAGTCCGGGCAGCAGGGCCCCGCCCCCTCGGCCTCGGCCGCGCCCCCGCCGGGGCAGGGCGGCACGCCCCAGGACCAGCGCCTGCGCGACCTCGAGCGCAAGTCCCAGGCCGGCCAGCAGGAACGCTCGGACGGACAGCAGCGCGACGACTACCTCGACTCCCCGCCGACCGCCCCCGTCGACAGGCCCTGGTAGCCGGACGGCCTTCGGTCACATTCCGTCACTGCAGGACACATTCGGGCGGGGGCTTGATGGACCCGCTCCTGCCTTTCTAGGCTCGTAGGCAAGTTGCTCGTGCAACGTGTCAGCGATCCCCCTCAGCGGGGATGTGGGTGCCCCCGTGTGGGCCTGACATTTGCCGCAGGGACCCGTCCTGGTCAGCAGCGCCAGCCGCGGCGGCGCCACAGGAGTGGACCTCCCCTGCGATCCCTGAAGAACACTGCTCTTGAGATGCGCCGTGCCCCGGCGCGCCTGAGCAGACCGGACAGCCAAGGATGCAGATGTCACCACCGACCTTCATCGACGTACCCGGCGCGGCCGCGCCGGCGCCCATCGCCCTCTCCTACGAGCTGTTCCCCCCGCGGAGCGCGGCCGCCTCGCAGACTCTGTGGACCACCATCCGCGAGCTCGAGGCCACCGATCCGGACTATGTCTCCGTCACCTACGGGGCGAGCGGGTCCAACCACGACACGGCCCTCGAGCTCGTGGACCGCCTCCAGCTCGAGACCACGCTGCGCCCGCTCGCGCACCTCACCTGCGTCGGCGGGACGCCCGAGGAGCTGACCGCCGTCGTCAACGAGCTCCTCGACCGCGGCGTGCGCGGAATCCTCGCCCTTCGCGGGGACGCTCCCCGCGACGGGGCCCTCCCGCGCGGTGCGCTGCGCTACGCCCAGGACCTCATCGAGCTCATCCGACGGGTCGAGGGCCGCCGGTGCGCGCAGTTCGCGGCGGGCAAGGTCGCCATCGGGGTGGCGGCCTACCCCACCCGCCACCCGGAATCGCCCAGCGAGGTCCACGACATCGAGGTGCTCCTGGCGAAGCAGCGCTCGGGTGCGGACTTCGCCATCACGCAGGTCTTCTTCCACGCCGACCAGTACGCCTCGCTCGTCCACCGCGCCCGGCGGGCCGGGGTCACGATCCCGATCATCCCGGGGATCATGCCCTTCACGAGCCTGCGGCGCGTCGAGAAGCTCGCCCAGCTCTCCGGCGTCGCGCCCGACCCCGCGCTCGTCGACAGGCTCCGCTCCGCCGGGGACGATGCGGCAGCAGTCCGCCGCATCGGCACCGAGGCGAGCGTCCGGCTCGCCGAGGCCGCGCTCGGGGCCGGCGCCCCGGGCCTGCACCTCTACACCTTCAACGAGCACGGCGCGGCCCTCGATGTCCTCGCCCGGCTCGACCTCCCGCGGCCCAGCCGGCCGCTGCTTGCGGCGCGCCACCGCGTCGCCGCCGTCTGACCCACTGACCTCCACCACCAAGGACTCCACCATGGCTACCCAGCACACCCCTGCCCAGTTCCCCTCCGCCACCGTCCTCGGCTACCCCCGCATCGGCCGCCGGCGCGAGCTCAAGAAGGCCGTCGAGGCCTACTGGAGCGGCGCCAGCTCCCTCGCGGAGCTCGAGGCCTCGGCCGAGGCGCTCCAGCTCGCCACGGCGGCCCGCCTCACCGAGCTCGGCCTCACCGACGAGGCCGCCGTCCCCGGCACCTTCTCCTTCTACGACCAGGTCCTCGACACCCTCGTGGCGCTCGGCGCCGTCCCGGCCCGTTTCGGGACCCTGCACGACGACGCCGGCCGCCTCGGCCTCGACGCCTACTTCACGCTCGCCCGCGGGAACGCCGAGCAGCAGCCGCTCGAGATGACCAAGTGGTTCGACACGAACTACCACTATCTCGTGCCGGAGATCGGCCCCGAGACGGTCTTCTCGCTCTCCTCGGAGCGGATCGTGGAGGAGTTCTCCCTCGCCAAGGCGCACGGCACGGTCACCCGCCCCTACCTCGTCGGGCCCGTCACCCTCCTCGCGCTGTCGAAGGCGTCCGACGGCGCGCCGGCCGGCTTCGCGCCGCTGTCCCGCCTCGAGGACGTCCTCCCGGTCTACGCCGAGCTCCTCGGGAAGCTCGCCGCCGCCGGCGCCCCGTGGGTCCAGCTCGACGAGCCGGCCCTGGTGGCCGACCTCGACCTGCCCGGCGGCACCTCGGCCGCCGAGCTGGGCGCCGCCGTCGAGCGCGCCTACGCCGCCCTCACGGCGCCGGCCGTCGGGGCGGCCCGGCCCGCGATCCTCCTCTCCACCCCGTACGGCGGCCTCGGCGAGCAGACCGCCGCCGTGGCGGCGACGGGTGCCGAGGCCGTGGCCCTGGACCTGTTCAAGGGCCAGCTGCCCGCCGACCTCGCGCAGTTCGCCGGCAAGACCGTCGTGGCCGGGCTCGTGGACGGCCACAACATCTGGCGCAACGACCTCGCAGCCTCCGCGGCCACGCTCGACGCCCTCCGCGAGGCCGGCGCCCGCCACGGCTTCGCGGTCGCCGTCGCGACCTCCACCTCCACCTTCCACGTCCCGCACGACGCGGAGGAGGAGACCCAGCTGGACCCGCAGCTGCGCAGCTGGCTGGCCTTCGCCGACCAGAAGGTGCGCGAAGTCGTGACCCTCGCCGGCCATCTCGCCGCACCGGGGTCCCAGGACGCGGCCCTGGCCGAGTCCTCGCGGATCATCGCCACGCGCGCCGAGGCGCCGGGCGTGCGCCGGCCGGAGGTCCGCGAGCGCACGGCCGCGCTCACGGCAGCCGACTTCTCCCGCTCCGAGTACGGTGTCCGCGCCCAGGCCCAGGAGGCCGTGCTCGACCTGCCCCCGCTGCCCACCACGACCATCGGCTCCTTCCCGCAGACGGCCGAGGTCCGCAGTGCGCGCGCCCGCCTGAACAAGGGCGCGATCGACGAGGCCGAGTACGAGCGGCTCATGAAGGACGAGATCGCCCGGGTCATCGACCTGCAGGAGGAGCTGGGCTTCGACGTCCTCGTCCACGGCGAGCCGGAGCGCAACGACATGGTCCAGTACTTCGCCGAGCACCTCGACGGGTTCGACGTCACGGTGCACGGCTGGGTGCAGTCCTACGGCTCGCGGTGCACGCGCCCGTCGATCCTGTGGGGCGACGTGTCCCGGCAGGCCGGCGCCTCCATCCTCTGGGGCGACGCCACGAGCGCCGCGCCCATCACGGTCCCGTGGGCCGCCTACGCCCAGTCCCTGACCGAGAAGCCGGTCAAGGGCATGCTCACCGGCCCGGTCACGATCCTCGCGTGGTCCTTCGTGCGCGACGACCAGCCGCTGGCCGAGACCGCCAACCAGGTCGCCCTCGCGCTGCGCGACGAGATCGCCGACCTCGAGGACGCCGGGATCGGCATCATCCAGGTCGACGAGCCCGCCCTCCGCGAGCTCCTGCCCCTGCGGGCTGCCGACCGTCCGGCCTACCTCGACTGGTCGGTGAACGCGTTCCGGCTGGCCACGGCCGGCGCCGCGGACGCGACCCAGGTCCACACCCACCTGTGCTACTCGGAGTTCGGGGTCATCATCGACGCGATCGACGGCCTCGACGCCGACGTGACCTCGATCGAGGCCGCCCGCTCCCGCATGGAGGTCGTCACGGACCTCGAGGCGCACGGGTTCGGCCGCGGCGTGGGCCCGGGCGTCTACGACATCCACTCGCCCCGGGTGCCCAGCCAGCAGGAGATCGAGGAGCTGCTGGCCCGTGCCGTGGAGCACGTGCCCGCCCGTCAGCTGTGGGTCAACCCGGACTGCGGTCTCAAGACCCGCGGCTACGAGGAGACCGAGGCCTCGCTGCGGAACCTCGTGGAGGCGGCGAAGGTGGCCCGCGCCGCGCTCGCGGACGTGTCCTCGGCCGTCTGAGTGAGGTGACTTACTGCGGGGCCCCTGGTACGCCAGGGGCCCCGCAGCGGTGTCCGGCATGACTCAGTCCCAGAGCACCTCGTCGTCGACCACGCCGTCGGCGTCCGCCGCGGCCACGAGCACCTCGTCCGTGAAGTGCTCGCCGAGGGTGAAGTCGAGCACGAAGTACCGCTCAGGCTGGGCGGGGAAGATGCCCACATGGGCGAGCCGGAGGGCCTTGAGGAACACCTCGTCCGTGATGTCCTGGGCGCGGTCCACGCCGAAGACGGACCGGACTTCGCCGTCGTCGACGTTCTGGCAGTGGAAGCGCCGGTACTGCTCCGCGGCGCTGTCCGCGTCCTCGAGCTGCTGGCCGATGAGCTCCCGGACGGACTCGACGAGTTCCGGGAGGAAGCGGAGCCGGTAGTCCACCTTGTGCAGCGCGGCCTCGTCCAGCCGGTCCTGGGCCGTGATGTTGAGGTCGAGCTCGACGGGGACGCCGTCGAGGGTGAACCTGCCGGCCACAGCCCTCCCGCCGCCGGGCGTGAGGGCGATCTCACCGAAGTGCTGGCTCACTGCCGTCTCCATGACAGAACGATAAGCCCGCGCGGGCGCGGCAGGCCAGCATCCCTAGGCGAGCCGTGCGAGCAGCGCCGCCGCGTCGTGCGGAGCCCGCCCGTCGGCGTCGTTGTCGAAGTAGACGTACGCATCGCGCCCGGCGCCGAGCCAGCTACGCACGCGCTCCGCCCAGCGGTCCAGCGACGCCTCGGAGTACCCGCCCCCGTAGAGCCTCGCCTCGCCGTGCAGCCGCGCGTAGCGGATTCCGGACGTGTCCGCATCGACCTCCGGCCAGGTCCCGGCGCTGTCGGAGGTGACCATGCAGATGCCCTCCCGCGCGAAGAGCTCCCGCGCCTGGCCGCTGGCGAAGCTCGCATGCCGGGGCTCGACAGCGTGCAGGATCGGACGGTCCGCCGCCGCGCTGACCAGGGCCCTGTCGTCGGGGACCTTGGCGTCGTGCCGCGCGGCGAGGGCCGCGGCGTCGGCCGTGGTGCGCGGAAGGAGGTCGAAGAACTCGGCCAGCCGACCGGCGTCGAACGCCATCCGTGCCGGAAGCTGCCACAGGACGGGGCCGAGGGTGTCGCCGAGGGCGAGGACACCGGAGGCGAGGAAGTTCGCCAGCGCCGTCTCGATGCCGCGCAGCTGCAGCATGTGGGTGATGTAGCGGCTGCCCTTGACCGCGAAGACGAACCCCTCGGGGACGGCGGCCTTCCACGCCTCGTAGGAGGAGGGCCGCTGGAGGGAGTAGAACGAACCGTTGAGCTCGGCGGAGGTCATGCGCTGGGCGAGGTAGGCGAGCTCGTCCGCCTGCCGCAGCCCCTGCGGGTAGAAGTCGCCGCGCCAGCTGGCGTAGCGCCAGCCGGAGGTGCCGATGAATGCGCGGGCCATGCCGGACACGCTACCCCGGGGACGTTCCGCGCTCTGCCCGCGCGGCCCGGACGGGCAGCGCCGCGAGCGCCTCGGCGACAAGGTCGAGGAAGAGGCGCGTGGCGGAGTCCGCGGCGGCGTGCGGACGCAGGGCGAAGATGTTCCGGGCGAGACGGATCTCGGGCACGTCGACGAGCACGACCCCCTCGGGCGTCGCCTGGAGCGCGAGCTCGGGGACGAGGGCCGCGCCCAGGCCCGCCGAGGCGAGGCCCAGGCTCGCGTTGAAGTCGTCGCTGTAGGCCACCACGCGCGGGGCGAGGCCGCACGCGGCGAAGAGTCGGTCGATCACCGTCGCGTCGGAGGTCCCCGGGTGGTGGACGATCCACGGCATGCCGCCCAGCTGGTCCGCGGTGACGCGGGCGCCGTCGGCGATGCCCCAGGACTTCGGCAGCACCACATGGAACGTGTCGTCGCCGATCCAGAGGCGCTCCGCGGTGTGCGGCCAGGCCAGGCCGCTCTGGCCCACCTGGTAGACGAGGACCACATCGAGCCCTCCCCCCGAGGCGAGCCGCCGGATGGTGTCCCCGGGCTCGGCCACGGACACGTGCAGGTCCAGGCCGAGCCGGCGCCACCGCTCCCCGCTGAGGACCCGGGGGAGCACGTACGTCGCGAGGCTCGGGAAGATGCCGAGGCGGAGCTCCCGGCCCGCCGCGTCCGCGGCGCGGGCCGTCGCCGCCTTCAGGGCGTCGATGTCCGTGAGGACCTTCTCGGCGTGGCGGATCATCACCAGTGCCGCCTCGGTGGGGACGATGCTGCGCGGCGTGCGGCGGAAGAGCTCGACGCCGGTCTCGCGCTCGAGTGCCGCCATCTGCTGCGACACGGCCGACGGCGTGTACCCCAGATGGGCGGCCGCCGACGCGAACGAGCCGAGGCGGACCACCTCGATGAGGGTCGTCAGGTGCACAGGGTTGACCATCTCGGCTCCTTCCGGCCTCGACCCGCCCAGCCTACGACACGCCGCGACACGCCGTGAGATGGGCGACACGCACTTGGGCGCGGGTGTGGGAACCGGGCATCCACAGGCTGTGGACGCAGGGCCGTGAACGGCGTGAATCCGGGCTTTCTGCGGTGCATTAAATGTGGGCTGCGTGTGGACTCGCGGCGTGAGGAATGACATACTTGTAAGACAACATCTTGGGGTCCTCGGCGGCGACGTGCACTACATGTAGTATCGAGGGCACCGAGGTGCGCAGGACTGAATCACAGGGCTGTCAGGGCGGCCGTCGGTGCGGCAGCGGCGAACGCCTCGGCTGGGGAAGCTTTGGAGAATGGGGTAAGGATTCATGAACGTGACGGTCTACACGAAGCCGGCCTGCGTGCAGTGCAACGCGACCTACCGTGCCCTCGACAAGAAGGGCATCGCCTACCAGAGCGTCGATGTCACCCAGGACCCGGAGGCCCTCGAGCGCCTCAAGTCCATGGGGTACATGCAGGCGCCGGTCGTCGTCACGGACGCCGACCACTGGTCCGGCTTCCGGCCGGACAAGATCGCGGCGATCGCCGAGGGCAGCTCGGCAGCCTCGGTGGCCTGATCCCCGGCGTCGGGCACGCCCCGACTCCGCCATCCCAACGAGGGAGTGCGCTGAGATGACCTCCCAGGTCCTCGCCGCGGCCGACGCCGGGGCCACGGGTTCGGATTCCGGACCCCGCCCCACGGCGGCACGGCTCATCTACTTCTCCTCCGTCTCGGGGAACACGCGCCGGTTCATCGACAAGCTCGGCGTGGACGCCGCGCGGATCCCGCTCCACCAGGGCGAGGCTGCCCTCAGGGCCACGGCGCCGTTCGTGCTGGTGGTCCCGACCTACGGCGGGACCGGGGGAGCGGGGTCGGTACCCAAGCAGGTCATCAGGTTCCTGAACGACCCGCACAACAGGGCGCTCATCCGGGGCGTCATCAGCGCCGGCAATACGAACTTCGGGGACAACTACTGCGCAGCGGGCGACATCGTCGCCGCCAAGTGCCACGTCCCCCACCTCTACCGATTCGAACTCATGGGCACGCCCGACGACGTGGCCCGGGTCACCGAAGGATTGGACGCATTTTGGACACGACTCTCGCAGAGCCCGCAGTCGCCGTGACGGCAGACCCCAAGGAGCTGCCCGCCAACTACAAGGGCCTGGGCTACCACGAGCTCAACGCGATGCTGAACCTGTACGGCGAGGACGGCAGGATCCAGTTCGAGGCCGACCGGTACGCGGCGCGCCAGTACTTCCTCGACCACGTCAACACCAACACGGTCTTCTTCCACGACCTGGACGAGAAGCTCGAGTACCTCATCAAGAAGGACTACTACGAGCGCGAGACCCTCGACCAGTACACGATGAACTTCGTCCGCGAGCTGTTCGGCCGCGCGTACAAGAAGAAGTTCCGGTTCGAGACGTTCCTCGGCGCGTTCAAGTTCTACACCTCCTACACACTCAAGACCTTCGACGGCAAGCGCTACCTCGAGCGCTACGAGGACCGCGTGTGCATGGTGGCGCTCCACCTCGCCCGCGGCGACGAGCAGCTCGCGACCCAGCTCGTCGACGAGATCATCGCCGGGCGGTTCCAGCCGGCGACCCCGACGTTCCTCAACGCGGGCAAGAAGCAGCGCGGCGAGCTCGTCTCCTGCTTCCTGCTGCGCATCGAGGACAACATGGAGTCGATCGCGCGGGGCATCAACTCGGCCCTCCAGCTCTCCAAGCGCGGCGGCGGCGTCGCCCTGTCGCTGACCAACATCCGCGAGCACGGGGCGCCGATCAAGCAGATCGAGAACCAGTCCTCCGGCGTCATCCCGGTCATGAAGCTGCTCGAGGACTCCTTCTCGTACGCCAACCAGCTGGGCGCACGCCAGGGCGCCGGCGCGGTGTACCTGCACGCGCACCACCCGGACATCTACCGGTTCCTCGACACCAAGCGCGAGAACGCGGACGAGAAGATCCGCATCAAGACCCTCTCCCTCGGCGTCGTGATCCCGGACATCACGTTCGAGCTGGCCAAGAAGAACGAGGACATGTACCTGTTCTCGCCGTACGACGTCCAGCGCGTGTACGGCAAGCCATTCTCGGACATCTCCGTCACGGAGAAGTACTACGAGATGGTCGACGACGCGCGGATCAAGAAGACCAAGATCAACGCCCGCGAGTTCTTCCAGACCCTCGCCGAGATCCAGTTCGAGTCGGGCTACCCCTACATCATGTTCGAGGACACGGTGAACCGGGCCAACCCGGTCGCCGGCAAGGTCACCATGAGCAACCTGTGCTCGGAGATCCTGCAGGTGTCCACGCCGAGCGAGTACAACGAGGACCTCACCTACGCCGCGGTGGGCAAGGACATCTCCTGCAACCTCGGCTCGATGAACATCGCCAAGACGATGGACTCCGAGGACTTCGGGCGCTCCATCGAGACGGCCATCCGCGCCCTCTCGGCCGTGTCCGACATGAGCTACATCCAGTCGGTCCCCTCGGTGGCCGAGGGCAACGCGAAGTCCCACGCGATCGGGCTCGGGCAGATGAACCTGCACGGCTACCTCGCCCGGGAGCGGGTCCACTACGGCTCCGAGGAGGGCCTGGACTTCACGAACATCTACTTCTACACGGTGCTGTTCCACGCGCTGCGGGCCTCGAACCTGCTCGCGAAGGAGCACGGGCAGGCGTTCGGCGGGTTCGAGGACTCCAAGTACGCCTCCGGCGAGTTCTTCGACAAGTACACCGAGCAGGAGTGGGCGCCCCAGACCGAGAAGGTCAAGGAGCTGTTCGCCAAGGTGCACATCCCCACCCAGGACGACTGGCGTGAGCTCAAGGCGCAGGTCATGGAGCACGGGATCTACAACCAGAACCTCCAGGCCGTCCCGCCGACCGGATCGATCAGCTACATCAACAACTCGACCTCGTCGATCCACCCGGTGGCCTCCAAGATCGAGATCCGCAAGGAAGGCAAGATCGGCCGCGTCTACTACCCGGCCCCCTACCTGACGAACGAGAACCTCGACTACTACCAGGACGCGTACGAGATCGGCTACGAGAAGATCATCGACACCTACGCGGCCGCGACGCAGCACGTGGACCAGGGCCTCTCGCTCACGCTGTTCTTCAAGGACACGGCGACGACGCGGGACATCAACAAGGCCCAGATCTACGCGTGGCGCAAGGGGATCAAGACGCTCTACTACATCCGCATCCGCCAGCTCGCGCTCGAGGGCACGGAGGTGGAGGGTTGCGTCAGCTGCATGCTCTAGTGGTGGCACCCCCTCTGTTCGGATCCGCTCGAAAGGACCAGCGATGACTCCCGAGAAGCTCAAGCTCCTCGACCACGTCCAGGCGATCAACTGGAACCGCATCCAGGACGAGAAGGACGTCGAGGTGTGGAACCGCCTCGTGAACAACTTCTGGCTGCCCGAGAAGGTGCCGCTGTCCAACGACGTGCCGTCGTGGGCGACCCTGACTCCGCAGGAGCAGCAGCTCACGATGCGCGTGTTCACGGGCCTCACGCTCCTCGACACGATCCAGGGCACGGTCGGCGCGGTCTCGCTCATCCCGGATGCGGTCACCCCGCACGAGGAGGCCGTCTACACGAACATCGCGTTCATGGAGTCCGTCCACGCAAAGAGCTACTCGTCGATCTTCTCGACCCTGTGCTCGACCAAGGAGATCGACGACGCGTTCCGCTGGAGCCTCGAGAACGAGAACCTCCAGCGCAAGGCGCACATCGTCATGGACTACTACCGGGGCGACGAGCCGCTCAAGCGCAAGGTCGCCTCGACCCTGCTCGAGAGCTTCCTGTTCTACTCGGGCTTCTACCTGCCCATGTACTGGTCCTCGCGCGCCAAGCTGACCAACACGGCCGACCTCATCCGCCTCATCATCCGCGACGAGGCCGTGCACGGCTACTACATCGGCTACAAGTTCCAGAAGGGCCTCGAGAAGGTCTCCGAGGCGAAGCGCCAGGAGATCAAGGACTACACGTTCGAGCTGCTCTTCGAGCTGTACGAGAACGAGGTGCAGTACACGCACGACCTCTACGACCCGGTGGGCCTGGCCGAGGACGTGAAGAAGTTCCTGCACTACAACGCCAACAAGGCGCTCATGAACCTCGGCTACGAGGCCATGTTCCCGTCCTCGGTCACGGACGTGAACCCGGCGATCCTCTCGGCGCTCTCCCCGAACGCGGACGAGAACCATGACTTCTTCTCCGGGTCCGGCTCGAGCTATGTGATCGGCAAGGCCGTCAACACGGAGGACGAGGACTGGGAGTTCTGAGTCGTTGTAGATTTCCACGCAACTTGGACCTTTTTCCAACGTACTTGGTCCTCTTCCATCGAACTTGGTCCTTTGGTCCTTAGGTTGGAAGGTGCGGCCATCTCGGACTGCACCAACAACGCCCTCGTCTAGGGACGGGTCACGAACCGCGACTTCTTCCCAGGTTCAGAGTCGAGCTACGCGATCGTGCATCTTGTCGCAACCAACGATGAGAATCGAGATCCCTTGTCGGGTGTGAGATAGAGGTCTAGATGCAGGTCTGGGCATCTATTTGTCGGAAATGGATGGCCTATCTGCAAGTTCTTGCAGATAGGCCATCCGCTTGCCGGGCGTCGACCAGTTGGACGTACGCCGGTCAAGTTGGATGTGGTGAGCCACCTGCGTGGAAGGCTTGCATGTAGGTGGCCCAGGCTCGCTCTGGTCCACCCAGCACCGTTCGGTGACTACTTCTCGGAAGTTGGATCGCACTAGGCTATTGGCAAGCCCCTGAACACCGAGGACGTGAATCTGGATTCCCGCGTTGGTGTGAGAAATAGGTCTAGGTGAAAGAACCGGACCTCACGTGCAAGAGACGAGCGGCCTGCCTGGAAGTCTTCCAGGCAGGTCGCTCATTTGTGGGCGATTCTGCGAACCACCCCTTTGCTGTTCCTCATCCGCAGCTGAGGTTAAGCGGGCATCCCCCGCTTGCTCCCCTTCGGTCGGAATTTGGGGTGGTCTTTGTAATCGAATTACTCTCGCGGGTCGCATCGTCTTCAGAATCCGCCAAGAACTGTTGCACAGGTACGAACAGATCATCCGTAATGGCATATCTGAGAAGTTCCTCTTCGTGATAATTGAACTCTCAAAGGCGCCCCATGGCACATCCTCGTTTCCTCGCTCCAAGCGGGAGCCGACTGGTTCCTTGATAAAGACGTGTGGTTGCGCGATGTCGTCTCCGAGCCGATCGTTCCTGAGAGGGCCGCGTTCGCTTCTGAGCTCCTGCCGATTCTTCGCCCTTGATGTGTAACGCTTGTCGTGTACTCGCCTTTGTCCTGGCTTCCCCGTTCAGTTTTCGGCATGCGTGCCAAGTAGGGGAGAGTCGCGACTGGGACCAGCACGTGGATGCCCAGCGGATGCGCTGTCGGTGGCGGGGCGCCACGGGCAGCGCGTGATCTTTCAAACTGGCCCGGCGGAGCTGGCCCGGGCCCCATCGAGGCTCGGCATCGGCTACTCCTTCGACACCGGCGCACCGCGGCGCGCTGTCACTGCGGCGCATCGTCCTGCGAACTTCTGACTGTTCCCCTGTCCAAGCGCGCGTTGTGGAGTCAGACGACTGTGTTCAGCAGGGTCAAGGAGGGAGGCGATACCTCGAGATGCTGGCTTATCTCTTCCGTGAACCGTTGGCGGAGCTCTGAGGTGATGTGGGCTTCGAAGGACTGTTCGTTCAGGTACCGTTCGAGCAGGAAGTACTTCCTGGGCTCACGATCGAGGGTGTAGCTCCTGAATTGCAGGACTCCTGGCTGGCTGATGGACATCGAGGTCAGTTCACGGATCATCTCGGCGACTTGGTGCTCATGGCCCGGGCGTGCCGTGTACTCGGTGTAGAGGTCTTTGGTCATGGCTGGGTCGGCTTGGCTTTCTGTCGGCTTTCGCTCTTTCATCGGGAGGGCTCTGGGAGGGCCTGCGAACCTCGCTTGGCCGGGCTGCCTGGGAGTGCCGGTTGATACCCGTTGTTCCGGGATGATGAGCGGAGCCCAGGTGTCCGGACGGCTATTGCACCCAAGGCTGCTGCGCCGATTTCGGGGCCTTACTGGGTGCGGAGGCGGAGGGCCTGCATTCCACCGTCGACGGCAAGCGCGACTCCCACTGCTGATCTGTTGAGGGGGCTTGCGAGGTAAGCGATCGCTTCTGCGACTTCTTCTGGGCTCACGAGGCGGCCGTGTGGCTGCCGGGCATTCAGTGCGGCGCGTTCAGTCTCTGGTTCGGGGGCCGCTTCCAATAGGCGCCCGATCCAGGGTGTGTCGACGGTTCCCGGGTTGACGCAGTTTACTCTGATGCCTTCCCTGATGTGGTCGGCGGCCATGGCGAGGGTGAGGGAGTGGACGGCTCCCTTGCTGGCCGAGTAGAGGGCGCGTTGGGGCAGGCCTGCGGTGGCCGCAATGGAGGAGGTGTTGACGATGGCTGCGTTCTCGGAGGCACGCAGGTGCGGGAGGGCCTCTCGGGTGACTCGGGCGATGCTGATGGTGTTGATGCTGAGGACGCGGGCCCATTCGGCGTCGTCGTTGGCGGCGATGTCGCCCTGGGCGCCGATGCCGGCGTTGTTGACGAGGATGTCGATGCCTTCGAGGTGGTCGGCTGCGGCGGCGACGGCGTCTTCGACTGATGCGGTGTCGGAGACGTCGCACTTGAAGCCGCGGGTGCCGGGCGGTGCGGCCTGGGGGTTGAGGTCCAGGACGGCCACCGCGCACCCTTTGGAGCGGAGGAGTTCGGCGGTTGCCGCGCCGATGCCGGAGGATCCGCCGGTGACTACTGCGCGGAGCCCTTCGAATTCACCGCTGCTGCTGTTCATGGTGTTCCTGTCTGTTCAGAGTTGTGTGTAGTGCTGGCGCTGACGGCCGAGTCCGGTGATCTCCATCTCCACCACGTCCCCGTCGCTGAGGTAGGGGAACCGTCCTGAGAGGGCCACCCCCTGCGGGGTGCCTGTGAGGATGAGGTCGCCTGGTTCGAGCTGCATGTAGTGGCTGAGGTGGTGGACGAGGTAGTTGACGTCGAAGATCATGTCAGCGGTGCTGGAGTCCTGACGCGGCTCGCCGTTGACCCAGCTGCGGATCGCTAGCTCGCGGACGTCGACTTCGTCGGGGGTCACCAGGAAAGGTCCCAGGGGGCAGTAGCCCTTGATGCACTTCCCCTTGCTCCACTGGCCCCCGGACTCTTCCAGCTGGTATCTCCGTTCGGAGAGGTCGTTGGCGAGTACGTAGCCGGCGATGTGTTCGGGAGCTGAGGCGGGTTCAGACACGTATTCGGCGCGCTTTCCGATGACGATCCCCAGCTCGACCTCCCAGTCGGTCTTGACCGAGCCGGGGGGGATGCCGACGGGGTCGTTGGGTCCGGCGATGGTGTTGGGGGTCTTGAAGAACACGATGGGCTGTTCGGGCGCCGGGGAGCCGGACTCGGCCGCGTGGGCGGCGTAGTTCTGTCCGATGCAGATCACCGCGCCCGGTCGGGCGATCGGAGAGCCGATGCGCAGGCCTTCGATGCTGACCTCTTCGAGTTCT
The DNA here is from genome assembly GCF_054063535.1 of Sinomonas sp. RB5. Lineage (NCBI taxonomy): Bacteria > Bacillati > Actinomycetota > Actinomycetes > Micrococcales > Micrococcaceae > Sinomonas > Sinomonas sp. RB5. Next base: position 15,205 of record NZ_JBSSGJ010000007.1, on the reverse strand, counting down.
CCGGCGGTGAGTGCCTCGAGGGCGCGGGACGGGCCCTCGGCCCAGAACGCTCCGTCCAGGTCATCGGTGAGGGATTCGAGGCTGTAGTGCCGGTCGTCATGGAGCAGTACCGGTCGCTCGTGCCCGGGTTCCCCCACGCGTAGGAATCTCATGTCTGTCCTTGTCTTTCAGAAGGTGTGGTTCGGGTCAGGCGCTGGCGAGGGTATGAGCCCTTCGGCACGCAGGTCCTCCCAGAGGGAGACGGGAATGGTCTGGGCTGCGAGTTCGGCATTGCGCTTGACGTGCTCACGGGTCCGCATGCCCAGGGTCACGTTGACCACGGCCGGGCACTGGAGGGGGAACGCTATCGCCGCCGCGGGCAGGCTGGTGCCGTGCGCTTCGCAGATTTCCGCCAGTCGTGTCGCGCGGGCGATGAGCCCGGCAGGTGCGGGATGGTAGTCGTAGGTGGTGCCGGGGGCGGGCCGTTGACGGGAGAGCAGGCCGGAGTTGAACACTCCGACGTCGACGATCCCGACCTTGCGCTCGAGGCATGCCGGGATCAGTTCGCTGCTCGCTCCCTGCTCAAGGAGCGTGTACCGTCCCGCGAGCATGACGACGTCCACGTCGGTCTCGTTGACGAAGCGGCAGAGCATCTCGGCCTGGTTCATGCCCGCCCCGTAGGCGCCGATGACGCCCTGCCCGCGCAGGGCCGACAGGGTCGGAACGGCACCTTCGAGGGCCTCGGCCCAGTGCTCGTCGGGGTCATGGATGTAGACGATGTCGATCCTGTCCGTGCCTAGCCGTTCGAGGCTCTCCTCGATGCTGCGCAGCACGCCCTCGCGCGAGTAGTCCCGGACCCTCGTGAGGTCATCGGGCACATCGAAGCCTTCGGGGTCCCTTCCGACGGGGTGGGGGTTGGGCCTGAGGAGGCGGCCGACCTTGGTCGAGAGGATGTAGTCTCCGCGGGCATGGTGGGCCAGTGCGGCTCCGAGGCGGCGCTCGGCCAGTCCCAGGCCGTAGTGCGGGGCTACGTCGAAGTAGCGGATGCCGCAGTCCCAGGCGGTCTGGACTGCCGCGGCTGCCTCCTCCTCGGTGGTCTGCCGGTACAGGTTCCCAATCGAGGCGGCTCCGAACCCCAGCTCCGTCAGCTCCAGGCCGGTACCGGGCAGAGAGCGGGTCTTCATCGCGATGGCTCCTTGGAGTCGATGCCGTAGAACCGCTGTGCTGTTCCAGAGGCGACGGCTGCCTGATCTTGGGTGCTGAGGCCGTCCGTGGCGCGGCCTAGGACGATCTCTGCCCATTCCCTGTATGCCGCTGCGGGTTCCAGTCCTCCTTGCCGGGTACTGGAGACGGGCCAGTCGCTTCCGAACATGGATCGGTGGGGGCCGAAGGCGTCGAGGGCGGCCCTGAGATAGGGGAGTGATTGGGCCGAGAGGTCCTTGTCGGGGTCGGCTTCGGGTGCGGCGCCGGAGAGCTTGACGAAGGTATTGGGCAGGGCGGCGAGCTCCTTGAGGGCGGTGGCCCACTCGCGGTGTCCGCCTGTGCGGATCGGAGGCTTGCCCATATGGTCGAGCACCACTGGCAGTTCGGGGACCGTTGCGGCGAAGGCGGTGAGGGTAGCAAGCTGGCTGTGCCGGATGCAGGCGTCGAAGGCGAGGCCGGCCTGGGCGACGGCCTGGGCTGCTCTGAGGGTGTCCGGGGCAGTGATCAGCGAAGGATCCTGGTCCTGGAAGAGCCCCCGGACCCCCTTGACCAGAGGCTTCTGCTCAAGCTCCCGGAGCTGAGGGCGCACGTCCTGCGGTCCTGTCAGTGCAACGGAGGCGACTACGGCGAGCAGACGGGGGTCTTGGTGGGCAAGTCCGACGGCCCAGTCTGTCTCCTGCATCCTCTGCTCGGGACTCCTGTCCGCCTCGACGAAGACGAACCCCTTGAGTGGGACCCCGCCGGTGTCCAGGTCCGGCGGCATGAACGGCCTGTCCAGGCCGGGGGCTTCCCGGAGCCAGGGGTAGTGGAGCCGGGCAGGGTCCCAGAAGTGGAGGTGGGTGTCGACGATCTCTTCCATCTCTGTGTCCCTTCAAGGCCTTAGGCCGTGGTCCGGACGCCGAGGGTGAGCAGCAGGTTCGCGTATTGGCGCATGTCTGCGCTGGCGATCACCGCTGCCACGTCCGGTTCGCGGGCGGCTGCGTAGAAGTCGAAGCGTCCGCAGGCGCTGAATGCCACGTCGGGGCCCAGCTGTTCCCGGTAGCCCTGGACGGCGGGGGACTCGGTCCCGTCAGCTGTGGCCATTGTCAGGGCTGCCTCGATGGGGACCGCGTCCAGGAGGACCTCGAGGATCTGGTCCACGGTCAGCAGCCCCGGACGGAGATTCAGGGCAATCCTGGCCGCCGTTGGCGGGGCGCCGGTGCTGTGGGGGTAGTTTGCGTCGGCGATCAGGATCCTCGACCCGTGGCCGGCACGGGCGAGGACAGCCAGGAGGTCCGGGTGGAGCAGCGTGTAGTTGATCATGCCCGGCTCCCCTCACCCACTGAGGCGAACACGGGGCCGACACCGGAAGTCCGCTCGCGGTGCAGCTGTTCGCCCCGGCCCTCGGCGGTCCCAGACCAGTAGGTGCCGGCGGGGTAGGCGAAGCGCTCGAGGGAGGACTGGTGCATCTGGGCGGAGTAGCCGGGCTTGGAGGGCAGCACGTAGGCGCCGTCGCGGACGATGCAGGGATCGCTGAAATGCTCGTGGAGGTGGTCCACGAACTCGGTCACCCGGCCGGTGAGGTCTCCGGAGACGGCGACGTAGTCGAAGATCGACAGGTGCTGGACGAGTTCGCACAGCCCCACACCGCCGGCGTGGGGGCAGACCGGGATGCCGTGCTTCGCCGCCATCAGCTGGACGGCGAGGACTTCGTTGACGCTGGCGAGCCGGCAGGCGTCCAGCTGGCAGTAGTCGATGGCCCGAGCCTGGAAGAGCTGCTTGAACAGGACCCTGTTCATCCCGTGCTCCCCGGTCGCGACCCCGATGGGCGAGACGGCGCTGCGGATCGCGGCGTGGCCGAGGACGTCGTCGGGGCTGGTGGGCTCTTCGATCCACAGCGGCCTGAACTCGGCCAGGCGTCCCACCCATTCGATCGCCTGGGGCACGTCCCAGACCTGGTTGGCATCGATCATCAGGTTCGCCTCGGGGCCGATCACCTCGCGTGCGATCCGCAGGCGGCGCACGTCGTCCTCCAGATTCGCTCCGACCTTCAGCTTGATGTGGCGGTATCCCTGGTCCACGGCTTCCTGGCACAGGTGCCGCAGCTTCTCGTCCGAGTAGCCGAGCCACCCCGCGGAGGTGGTGTAGCAGGGGTATCCGGTGCGTTCCAGCTCGGCAATCCGTTCCTGCCGAGTCGGTGCCATCTTCTCCAGCAGTTCGAGCGCCTCTGCCCGGCCGAGCACGTCGGAGAGGTAGCTCAGGTCCGCGGCGTCGACGAGCTCTTCGGGGCTCATGGCCGCCAGGAGCCTCCACAGCGGTACGCCTGCCCGCCTGGCCGCCATGTCCCAGACGGCGTTCATCACTGCGCCCAGTGCGAGGTGCTCCACCCCCTTGTCCGGTCCCAGCCAGCGCAGCTGGGAATCCGCCTTCAGGGACCGGTAGGCATCACCCGGTGCTCCGCACAGCTCCTGGACGTCCCGGCCAACGAGCGGCCGGGCACGCAGCTCGATGGCCGCCGCACAGACCTCGTTCCCCCGGCCGATCGTGAAGGTGAAGCCGCACCCGTACACCTGCGGGTCCTCTGTGTGCAGGACGATGTAGGCAGCGGAGTAGTCCGCGTCCTTGTTCATGGCGTCCGAGCCGTCCGCGGACAGCGAGGTCGGGAACCGCACGTCATAGACGTCGAACCCAGTGACACGGGACATGGCAAACTCCAAAAATCGACGGTTCGGCCTAAAGATCAGATGATCTTCATCATATATAGCGTATTGACGGGTTCGGTCCATAGTTCGAGGTGTAAACATCATATGATTGATGGAAGTTCTTCCATGCACGGAAAGGCAGGTGGGCGCTGATGCCCGATGTGGACGCTCGGCCGACGATGTCCCAGACGGAGGTCGTCATCAGCGGTGTTAAGCGGATGCTGGTCACGGGCAGGCTGGCCCCGGGGGACAGGCTCCCGGTCGAGAAGGATCTGGCGGCTGAGCTGGAGGTCTCGAGGGGATCTTTGCGGGAGGGGGTCAGGGCCCTGTCCACCCTGGGCATCCTGGAGACGCGCCAGGGGGCCGGGACCTTCGTCACGCAGCTGGAGCCGGCGAGGCTGCTCTCCGCCATGCAGTTCTGGGTCGGGCTGCAGGAGGGCGTGAGGGCCGGTGAGGTCCATGCCGTGCGTCGTTCCCTCGAGACCGAGGCCGCCGGGGCCGCTGCCGCCGGAATATCTCCGGAGGAGTTGGAGCGGGCGGCCGGAATCCTCAGGGGGGCCGAGCAGGCCATCACGGGCGAGCCCGTTGACCACGCCGCTGCGCTTGATGCCGACATCCGGTTCCACCGCCTCATCGCGGAAGCCAGCGGGAACGGGGTCCTGGCAGCGCTGATCGAAGCTCTCTCGGAGCCGACGGTGCGGGGGCGGATGTGGCGTTCGACCCACGACCTCCCTGGGCTCCTGCAGACGCACCGGGAACATCTGGCGATCCTGGCAGCCCTGAGGGAAGGGGACGCGGAGCGGGCAAGGGTGCGGATGGCTGCGCACCTCTATGGGGTGGAGGACTTCCTGCGCACCGCCGCCCCCCACGAGATGGGCACTCCGGCCGAAATCGCGGGGACCGACTCCAGCACGGTGTAGGCGGCAGGGCAGCAGCGAGGCATCGCCGCTGCCCTGCCCGTGGCCTATCCCCGGTCACGCCCGGTGCTCACTGGTACAGCAGCGGGGCGATCTTCGGGTCGTCGATGTTGCTCTTGTCGTAGAAGTAGAAGCCCGTGTCGATCGTCTTGGGCAGCTTCTCTCCCTTGATCGCCTGCATCGCGGCCTTGACCACCTGCTCGCCGATCCCGATCGGGTTCTGGGTGATCGCCCCGGCTTCCACCCCTGAACGGATGGCGTCGGTCTGGGCCTTGCCGGAGTCGAAGCCGATGACGGTGACCTTGCCGGCCTTGCCGGCTTCGGTGACCCCCTGGATCACGCCCTCTGCGGCGCCCTCGTTCGCACCGTAGATCCCCTTCAGGTCGGGGTTGGAGGTGATGAAGTTCTTGGCGATGTCCGCGGACTTGCCCAAGTCGCCGCCCCCGAACTGGGGGGTCAACACGGTGACGTTCGGTGCGTTCTGCTTCATCCAGTCCACGAAGCCCTGGACGCGCTGCTTGCCGTTCTCGCTCGTCTGGTCGAAGCCGACGACTGCGACCTTGCCCGAGTTCCCGATCAGCTGCGCCATGTGCTTGGCCGCTTCGGCTGCCGCAGCGCTGTTGTCCGTCGCGGCAGTGGTCACGGGGACGTCGCTCTTGACCCCGGAGTCGAACCCGATGACGGGGATCTTCTGCTGCTGTGCCTGGGAGAGCAGGGGCGCGACCGCGTTGCTGTCCAGGGCGGCCAGGGCCAGGGCGTCCGGCTTCGTCGCGAGGGCGTTCTGGATCATGGTGACCTGCTGGGCCACGTCCTGCTCGGTGGGCGGGCCGTTGAAGGTGATGCTGGCCCCTTCCTTGGCGGCCTCCTGCTCGGCGCCCTTCTTCACGGCCTGCCAGTAGGCGAACTGGAAGCCTTTGGCGATGATCGCGATGTTCTTCCCGCCGCCTGCGGCGGACGAGTTCCCGTCGCCTCCGCCGCAGGCGGCGAGGGACAGCATCAGGGCAGCAGCAGCCGTTGCTGCGACGCCGTGCTTGATTCTCATGTGGACTCCTTGTTTCGAAGGTTCGGACCTCTCGGTCCATTCAGTGCTGCTGCTTGCGGCGGACGATGTCCATGTAGACGGCGAAGAGGATGACGCAGCCCAGGACGACGTTCTGCCACTCCTGGGGGACGTTGATCAGCTGGAGGCCGTTGTTGAGGATCGCGATGATCAGTGCGCCGATCACGGTCCCGACCATGGACCCCTTCCCGCCGGAGAGGGAGGTCCCTCCGATCACCACGGCGGCGATGGCCTGTAGCTCGTAGCCGGCGCCCACGGCCGGCTGGGCGGAGCTGAGGCGGGCCGAGATCAGCACGCCGGCCAGGCCGGTGAAGAGCCCTGCCATCGTGTAGATCAGGATCTTCCACTTGCGGACGTTGATGCCCGAGATGGCGGTGGCTTCCTCGTTGCTGCCCATGGAGATCGCGTAGCGTCCCACGAGAGTGCGGTTGAGAAGGACGCCGGCGATGACGGCCACGACGAAGAAGATGACGACCGCGTTCGGGATGGCCACTCCGGGGATGAGGTTGCCCGATGAGATGTCGATGTAGTGGGGCGCGTTGGTGAAGTAGATCGGGGACGTCTTCGAGATCACCAGGGCCAGGCCCTGTGCCACGAGCATCATGGCCAGGGTGGCGATGAAGGGCGGGATTCCGAACAGGGACACGGCCGCGCCGTTGAAGGCTCCCATTGCGGCCCCTACGGCCAGCGCTCCCAGGACCCCAACCCAGATCGGCAGGCCGAGGTTGGCGATCAGGACCCCGGACATGACGGCGCACAGGCTCATGCCTGTTCCGATCGAGAGGTCGATCCCGCCGGTGACGATCACGAAGGTGGTTCCCAGCGCGAGAAGGCCCACGACGACTGCGGACAGCAGGACGTTGGTGATGTTCGTGAACGTGAAGAACGTCCGGCTCACGATCGAGAAGAAGATGATGATGACGATTAGGCTGCCGAATGCCAGCAGCTGCTGGAGTCCGGCTCTGGCGCGGTTCCCGATCCCTGGGGCTGCGCTCTTGCGTTGCAGGGTCTGCTGGCTCATTTGGACCCCACCCCTTCCTGCGGTTGTTCGACGGCGCCCAGAACGTCGGGGCGCAGCGTGGCGTAGTGCATGATGGTCTCCTGGTCGGCTTCGTCCGCTTTGAGGACGGCGGTGATCTTCCCCTCGCACATGACCGCGACGCGGTGCGACATCCGCAGCACCTCTGGGAGCTCGGAGGAGATCATGATGATCGACTTGCCCTGGGCGGAGAGCTCGTTGAGGAGTCTGTAGATCTCCTCTTTGGCTCCCACGTCGATTCCGCGGGTCGGCTCGTCGAAGATCAGGATGTCGCAGTCCTTGAGCAGCCATTTGGCGATGACGATCTTCTGTTGGTTCCCGCCGGAGAGGTTCTTGGCGGTCTGTGAGGAGGAGGGCGTCTTGATGCGCAGGGCGGAGATCAGCCGCTCGGACTCCTCCTTGACTTCTTTGTCCCGGATGAACCCCAGGCGAGTGCTGTGCCGGGCGAGGGAACTCAGGCCGATGTTGGCCTTCACGTCGCGTTCCAGGAGCAGGCCGTACCGCTTCCGGTCCTCGGACAGGTACCCGATCCCCATGCTGGCAGCCTCTGCCGGGTTGTGGATCACGGTTTCGCGGCCGTTCACCGTGGTCGAGCCGGAGTCGATCCTGTCTGCGCCGACGATGGCCCGGGCAAGCTCGGTGCGTCCGGCCCCGAGCAGGCCGGCGAATCCGAGGATCTCGCCCTTCCTCAGCTCGAAGGAGACGTCCTTCAGCAGGGCCTTGGTGCTCACTCCGCGGACGCCCAGGACCACGTCTTCGCGTGCGTTCTGCACTTCGGGGGCCGTCGCGTCGGAGATCTCGCGGCCCACCATCAGCCGGATGACTTCCTTCATCGAGGTAGCAGCCGTCTCGAGCGTGTCCACGTAGTGCCCGTCGCGGATCACGGTGATCCGGTCGGAGATGGCGCGCAGCTCGTCCATCCGGTGGGAGATGTAGATGACTCCGGTTCGCTCGTTCTTGAACCGTCGGATCAGCTGGTGGAGGGTCTCCACCTCGGCGTCGTTCAAGGCTGCCGTGGGTTCGTCCATGATCAGGATCCGGGCGTCGTACGAGAGGGCCTTGGCGATCTCCACCATCTGCTGTGTGGCGACGGTCAGGTCCCCCAGCCGGCTGCGGGGGTCCAGGGGGAGTTCGAGGCGCTCGAACAGCTCGGCCGCCCGCCTGTTGAGGGAGCGCTCCTGCAGGAACGTCCCCGCTGCGCGCGGTTCACGTCCTATGAACACGTTCTGGGCGACCGTCAGGTCGGGCATGAGGTTGAATTCCTGATGGATGATGCTGATGCCCAGCTCTTGGGCGTGGCGGGGGCCGCCGATGTGGACGGGCTGGTCGTCGATGAAGAAGCTCCCGGAGTCCGGTTGGTATATGCCCGAGAGCAGCTTCATCAGTGTCGATTTGCCCGCGCCGTTCTCTCCCACGAGCGCGAGGACTTCGTCATGGCGCAGCTCGAGGCGGACGTCCGCCAGGGCCCGGACGCCCGGGAAGCTCTTGTTGACGCCCTCCGCGCGCAGGAGCGTCTTCGGGGCCTCGCTCAACGCGCTTCCCACCCTTTGCCCCCTGCTCGGCGGGACGGAGCTGCGGACCCTGCGGGATGGGTCGCCCCTCGCCGTGGAAAGGGCCCGAGGCCGGCGTGGCTGCGGTGGCAGCTCGCGTAATCGATTACGAACATGTCGGCATCGTAACCTAGCTCACATGGGACGGTAAAGACCCTGCATACATCCAACCTCAGGTCGAGCTGCGCCGCCCTATACGGGATGGAATCCCGATGAACCGGGCTATACATCATATGTATCTGAGAAGGCAGTGGACCGGTCCGCTGCGAGGAGGCCACACTTTTGCCTTCTCTTGAGTAATCGATTACAGGCGGATACCGTGACTTCCACCACACAGGACCGTGTGGGTGCTGAGGGAGAAGGAGGGCTCTATGGATGCGTCTGAGGAGGCGGTCCTGGCGGTGGACGTCGGCACGTCCAGCAGCAAGGGGGTGCTGGTCGCCATGGACGGCCGGCTCCTGAGGAGCGCCGTGCGCCCCCATTCGGTCCTGCGCCCGGGGCCCGGGCAGGTCGAAATGGACGCAGAGGTGTGGTGGCAGGAGTTCACCGCGATCAGCCGGGAGCTGACCGCGGGGGGCCCGGCGAGGGTGACAGCGGTAGGGGTGAGCGGTATGGGTCCTTGCGTGCTGCTGGCCGACTCCGGTGGGAGGCCGCTGCGCAACGCCATCCTGTACGGGATCGACACGCGTGCCACCGAGCAGATCGAGGCCCTCGAACGGCGGTTCGGCGCAGAGAACATCCTCGCGCGTTGCGGATCGGCCCTCTCCACCCAGGCCGTCGGGCCCAAACTCGCCTGGCTGGCCGAGAACGAGCCCGAAGCGTACGCCAGGGCCCGGATGCTGTTCATGCCCAGCTCCTTCCTCGCCTACCGGTTGACAGGCGAATACGTCCTGGACCACCACTCGGCAAGCCAATCGGTGCCGCTGTACGACTCGGAGTCCCTTCAGTGGCACCTCCCGTGGGCCCGCGCAATCGCGCCCGAACTGGAGCTGCCGCGGCTCAAGTGGCCCGGGGACATCGCCGGGGCCGTCACCCCCGACGCCGCGGAGGCGACCGGCCTGCCGGCCGGGATCCCGGTCATCACCGGCACCATCGACGCCTGGAGCGAGGCGGTGAGCGTCAACGCCCAGAACGTCGGCGACCTCATGCTCATGTACGGCAGCACGATGTTCTTCATCAACACCGTGCCCAGCAGGCTGACCTCCCGGACGATGTGGGGCACGGTCGGGGCCTTCGAGGGAACGTCGAACCTCGCCGGCGGCCTCGCAACCTCCGGGGCGCTGACGGCATGGCTCAAAGAGCTCTTCGGCGCCGCGGACTATCCCCAGCTCCTCCGAGAGGCCGAGCTCTCGCCGCCCGGGGCGCACGGGCTCCTACTGCTCCCGCACTTCGCGGGGGAACGGACTCCGATCGGCGACCCCCACGCCCGCGGCCTCATTGCCGGGCTGACCCTCTCCCACACCCGGGGGGACATCTACCGCGCCGCGCTCGAGGCGACCGCACTGGGCGTGAGGCACAACATCGCCGCCATGGAAGAGGCCGGGGGATCCATTGAACGGGCAGTCGCGGTCGGAGGGGGAACCCAGGGGCGCCTGTGGATGCAGATCGTCAGCGATGTCACCGGGCTTCCCCAGACCATCCCCTCGATAACGATCGGCGCCAGCTACGGGGCAGCCCACCTGGCCGCCAGCGCTGTAGGCCACCCCGACATCTCCCTCTGGAACCCGCCCGCCGATGAGATCACACCGGGCCGAGGCGTAGCCGCCCAGTACGACGAGCTCTTCGACCTCTATCTGGAGTGCTACCGGGCCACAGCCCCCATCTCCCACCGGCTGGCCGCCCTCCAGGCCGGTCCGGCCAAGGCTTCCGCTTCCCTCCGAGCTGAAAGAACACGATGACCTCCTATACCTTCCCCCAGCTGCCGGCCGCGCCCGCGGCAGAACCGAAGACCGTCTACACCGTCGCTTCCGGGGACCTGCGGCTGAGCGCCAACGTCAAGTGCTGGCCGACCCAGGAGCGGCTCGAATCAGATTTCGCCGCCGCCGTCCAGGCCCTTGGCTACCGCATCGAACGGGCCCACGGCGTCGACGGCGGAAAGGGCCACGGTTTCATCGACAGCCAGCGGCACGGGATCGAGGTCTTCAAGGGCATTCCTCCGGAGGCGCCGCTGGTCGTGGTCGAAGCCGTGTGGCAGTACTCCCACCACGTCCTGCCCGGGCTGCGGACCCACCGCGGCCCCATCCTCGTCGTGGCGAACTGGGCCGGGGACTTCCCAGGCCTCGTGGGGCTCCTGAACCTCACCGGCAGCCTCACCAAGGCAGGAGTGGACTACTCGGCCCTGTGGAGCAAGGACTTCACGGACGAGTGGGCCGTGGAGAAGCTGAAGACATGGCTCGAGACAGGACACGTCGAGCACGACCAGTCGCACGTGCGCGACCTTCCCGCGCTCCCGGAGGACCGCGACGAGGTCAGGCTCGGGCGCGCCCTCGGCAACGAGCTCGTCACGCAGAAGGCGATCATCGGCGTGTTCGACGAAGGCTGCATGGGCATGTACAACGCCATCATCGACGACGAGCTGCTCAACCCGCTGGGCATCTACAAGGAACGCCTCTCCCAGAGTGCACTGGTCGCCGAAATGCAGGAGGTCACGGCCGAGGAGGCGTCCTCGGCCAAGGACTGGCTCGAGAGGGCAGGGCTGAAGTTCCACTTCGGGACAGACGGGGCAACCGAGCTCACCGAGGCCCAGGTGCTCAGCCAGCTCAAGATGTACATCGCAGCCGTCCGCATCGCCGACGACTTCGGGCTCGACGCCGTCGGCATCCAGTACCAGCAGGGCCTCAAGGACACCGTCCCGGCAAGCGACCTGGCAGAGGGCCTGCTCAACAACGTGGAAAGGCCCCCGGTACTCTCCCGCGACGGCTCCCGCGAGCTCTACGCGGGCCGGGCCCTGCCCCACTTCAACGAGGTCGACGAAGGAGTCGCGGTCGACGCCCTGATCACCAACCGCATCTGGACCGCCATGGGGCTCGACCCAGCAACCACCCTCCACGACGTCCGCTGGGGGGAAGAGTACGACGGCGAATTCGTATGGGTCTTCGAGATCTCCGGCTCCGTCCCGGCCTCCCACAACGGCGGCTACGACAAGTCCTACAGCATGCGTCAGCCCCCCATGTTCTTCCCCTTGGGCGGGGGAACCCTCTCCGGCGTCTCCAAGCCGGGAGAGATCGTCTGGTCCCGCGTCTTCATCATGGACGGCCAGCTCCACCTCGACCTCGGGTTGGGCCACGTAGCGGATCTTCCCCGCGAGGAGACCCAGCGGAGGCTGGACGCAACCGACCCCCAGTGGCCCATCATGAACGCCGTGCTCCACGGCGTGGACCGGGACCAGCTGATGGCCCGCCACAAGGCCAACCACGTCCAAGTCGCCTACGCCCCCGACACTGCAACAGCCGAACAGGCACTCCTGGCCAAAGCGGCATTCTTCGACGAACTCGGCGTCCGCGTCCACCTCTGCGGCGACATCAGCGGTATCTAATACCATGGTCAACATGACCTCGTCCCCGGCGCCCCGGAAGGGGGCCGAAAGGGGAGAGGGCACCCGGGAGCGCCCCTCGCCCCCCAATGGGGGCGCTCCCGCGAAGCCGGTTGCCAAGATCAGAGACGTGGCAGAAGAAGCCGGAGTCTCCGTCGCGACCGTCTCACGCGCGATGAACAAGCCAGACAGCGTCAGCCCGGAGCTGAGGAAACGGGTCCACGCAGCCGCGAAGAGGCTCGGCTACCGGCCCAACCCTCTGGCGCGGAGCCTCCGACGTCAGCGCACAAAGGTCTGGGCCCTCATCATCTCCGACATCAGCAACCCCTTCTTCACATCTGTCGCCCGGGGCGTGGAGGACATCGCGCAGAAGGCCGGCTACTCCGTCATGCTGTGCAACGCCGACGAGAAGCCAGCCAAGGAAGCCGCCTATCTGGCCGTGGCGGAAGAGGACCGGGTCGCCGGGGTGATCCTCTCGCCCCACAACGCCAATACCGACATCTCCTCCCTCCAGAACGCGGGTATCCCATGCGTGGTGATCGACAGGGCCCTCGCCGAGCCGGTCGACAGCGTGCTCGTGGACTCGCGGTCGAGCTCCCGGGAAGCGACCCTCCACCTGCTGGATCAGGGATGGACCGCTCCCGCCTGCATCACTGGCCCCGAGGACGCCAGCACCGCCATGGACCGTCGCAGGGGCTATGAGGATGCCCTCCGGGAGCGCGGACTCTCCCGGCACGAGAGAGTCGTCCACGGCGCATTCCGCACTGAAGACGGGCGGCGGGCCGCTGCTGCCCTACTCGATTCGGAAGCCGCTCCCCCCGACGCGTTCTTCATCGCCAATGCCAGCCTCGCACTCGGCGTTCTCGCCGAGCTGGCGGAGCGGGGAATCCGTCCAGGGAAGGACATCGGGATCATCATGTTCGACGACGCCCCATGGGCGCCCCTGCTCAACCCGCCCATATCAGTCGTCTCCCAGCCCGCGTACGAAGTAGGAACGGAAGCCGCCAGGCTTCTGATCAGTCGGATCGGCGAAGAGACTCCCTCAATCGGCCGCAGGACGCTCCTGGCGACCACCATGATCCCCCGTGAAAGCTCACGACGGGTCGGCGCCCCAGACCGCTCGCCGGCGACGTCCACGCCGAGACAGCCTGACCTCCCGCCGATCAGGCTGCCCGGACAGCTAACCCTCGAGTGCCCGGGATCGTCTGTAGAAGGTGGCGCGTGACATTCCGAGGTCGCGGGCGACCTGGGCGGCGGATTCCCCGCCTTGGACGAGGCGGAGGGCGCTTCGGATCTGGCTATCGGTGATCCGGCGGGGTCGGCCGCCAAGGTCCTTCCCGGCTGCTCTGCGCTTGGTGATGGAGTCGGTGGCGCGTTCGCGTTTGATCTCGTGCTCCATCTGGGCCACGGCGGCCATGATGGTGAACAGCATCGAGCCCATGGGTGTTGCGGTGTCGACGTCGCCGCCGCCGAGGTTGAGTACGCGCAGCCCGGCGCCCCGGGCCCGGAGGTCCTGGGCGAAGGCGAGCATGTTCTGGGTGGACCGGCCGAGCCGGTCCAGCGTCGTGATGACGAGGGTGTCGCCCTCGATCAGCGCCCCGAGCGCCCGGTCGAACGCCGGCCGCGACGCCCGGGCCCCGGAGACTCCGTGGTCCACATAGAGGTCGTCGCGTCGGACGCCGGCGGCCAGGAGGTCCGCCTGCTGCCGGTCGGTGGACTGCTGCCGGGTCGAGACCCGCGCGTAGCCGATCAGCTTCGCCATGGACCACTCTGATGTGTCTCGTAACCAACGATGGATACCGTCATCCAACCAGAGTCTTTTGAGACATAGTTACGAGAATCGCCGGAGGCGGACAGAATCCTGCTTCGTCGCGGAAATCAGGGCGCCGGCGCTGCGGTGACTGGGGGTGCCGATGAGACGTCTCGTATCTCCAGCGTTGAGAGACGACGTGAGGGGTAGTATTTCGAATCCGGCGGATCCGTCAGCAGGACGCGAGGTGGCAGAAACCAACAAGGGTGATTGCTGGCGCCACGAACGGCCTCGTGCGGTCGGTTTCGGTAACCTCGTGCATCGAGAGCTGGACGTTCGCCTTAGACGTCGGCCCCGAACAGGTTCCCAAGGAGTTCGCGTCGGCTGTGGATGCCCATCTTCGCGAACACGGATTTCAGATGGTCCTTCACGGTGTAGTCGGAGATGAAGAGGCGCCCTGCGATCTGCCGGGTGTCCAGGCCGGCAAGGGCCAGCCCGACCAGTTGCCGTTCACGGACGGTCAGTCCGTGCGAGCGAGCGAGCAGGTCGAGGACTTCGCGGGACGGGTCCGGGACGGCTTGCCGTCCCGGACCCGTGGCGCAGCGCTGCGGCTGGTTCTACGGGGAGACCTGCAGCTGGGCGTTGCCGATGCCGCTTGGGATGAATCCTGGCAGGGTCAGGAAGGTCTCGTCGGTCCCGGTGTAGTGCCCGGTGGTTGCCGGGACGGTGACCGTCGTGAGGTAGCCGCCGAGCCCGTTGAGGGCGGTGCCGGAGATGATGATCTCGGTCCCGTCGGGGCTGTACTTCCAGGTGACGTCACCTAGGTCGGAGACGGCGCCCTCGCCGCCGTGCCCGCAGTCGGATCCGGCGTAGTCGCCGGTTCCGTCGCTGTTCAGTCCCCACCAGATCCACACTCCGCCGCCGTGGGGGCCTGCAATGTTGTCCGAGAGGGTTATCTGGTAGATCTGCCCGCTGCCGTAGTCGGCGGTGGCGGGCCCTGCTGTGGCGAAGGCTGCGGCGGCCAGTGCGGCCGTGGCGACGCCTAGCACAGCTGTGCGCGTCTTCTTCATCGTGCTTCTCCCGATCTCTGCGAGGGAGCGCTGCCCTGCCGTCCCAGCGTCGACAGCGGAAGGCAGAAGGGCCGCCCGCCACAGTGGCGGGACGGCAGGCCGGCGCTGCTGCCGGCTTCAGCGCGAGACCTCGCCGAATCAGGGCGCTGACCCCGCAGGTCCCCCGGGATCTGGGAAAAGGGTAGGCCCGGACAGGACGGGCGGCAATACGCCGATGCGAGAACTGCCCCACCGGCCCGAGACCGTTCCCACACGAGAGCGCGGTTAGGTTCTCGAATTGCCACGACGCCCGGGATGGGACATCTCCACGTCGCGGGGCACGCGCGCACGGCCTCTTGACCTGCCCGGGGAGGGAGCGTAAACCGGAGAGGTCATCGGATCGCTCTGGCTGGGTTTCGCACGGCGCGGTCCGCCCTCGGTCTCG